>JBEKYF010000047.1:0-31323 GCA_049511255.1 Terriglobales bacterium
TGCGTGACCAGCGCCGACATCTGCTGTTCCACTTCCTGCCGCTTTTCTTCTTCGCTCTTGATGTCGATCTTCCAGCCCAGCAGCTTCGCCGCCAGCCGCACGTTCTGCCCTTTTTTCCCGATGGCCAGCGAGAGTTGCGTGTCGTCAACGACCACTTCCAGATGCTTGTCCGCCGCGTCCACAATCGTCACCCGGCTCACTTTCGCGGGCTGCAGCGCTTTCTCTGCGAATGTAACCGGATCCTCGTGATATTCGATAATGTCGATCTTTTCTCCGCGCAACTCGCGAATGATCGACTGCACCCGCATACCCTTCATGCCCACGCAGGCTCCGACCGCATCCACGTCCTTATCCTTCGACAGCACCGCGATCTTCGTGCGCTCGCCCGCTTCCCGCGCAATCGCCCGGATCACGACCGTGCCATCATAAATTTCCGGTACTTCCGTCTGGAACAGATGCTGGACTAATTCCGGAGCAGAGCGCGAAGCAATCACGCCCGGGCCTTTCACCGCTTTTTCCACCCGCACGATCACCACCCGAATCCGCTCGCCCACCGCGAACGATTCCAGGCGCGACTGTTCCTTGCGTCCCATGCGCGCTTCGGCCTTGCCGATATCGAGAATCACATCCGGACCTTCGAGCCGCTTCACAGTCGCATTTATGATCTCGTTCACATGCCCGATGTATTCGTTGTAAACCGTGTCGCGTTCCGCCTCGCGCACTTTCTGAAATATGACCTGCTTGGCAAGTTGCGCCGCAATCCGCCCCAGAATTCCTTCTGTCACTTTCGGGATCAGCAGCTCTCCGCCCGCTTCCGCGCTCGGATCCAGCTTCCGCGCCTGCTCCACCGTCACCTGCAGATTCGGATCTTCCACCTGCTCCGGAGTCTCGACGATCGACTTCACCGCGTAGGCATTGATCTTGCCGCTATCTTTATCGAGCACTGCGCGCAGGTTTTCCTGCGTCTTGTAGTACTTGCGCGTGGCCACCACAATGGCGTCCTCAACCGCGCTCACCACAATTTGCGGATCAATGCCTTTTTCCCGGCTGACCCCTTCGATGATGTTGTAGAGCTCACTAGCCATAAAAGTCAGTTCTCAGTTGCCAGTATCCAGTTGCCAGTTCTCCAGGCCGCCTACGAGCTTCGCACTGGCGCGGCACCGTTTAGCCAGTCGCAATCGCCAAACACTGGCAACTGGATACTGGCAACTAGATTTCCGGTACCAAATTCGCCTTCTCTATGTTGTCTAACTCAATCGCAACCTTCGCCGCTGCGCTTTCTTTCGGACGCATCTTCTTCTTACGCGCCGCGCTTAAATCCAGCAGCAGCTTTCCGTTCTCGAAGCTTTCCAGCTTCCCTTCAAAATGCCGGTTGTTGTTCACCGGCTCCCGCGTCGTCAACTTCACGCGCTGTCCGCGGAAGCGCTCAAAATCTGCCGCCTTCGTCAGCTTGCGATCCAGTCCCGGAGAAGAAACCTCCAGCACATACGATCCGCCCGGCACTGCATCCTCAACGTCGACGATCGTCCCGAACTCCCGGCTGAACTTCGAGCAGTCCTCGTGCGTCACGCCGTCCGGACGATCTTCATATGGACGATCCGCCGCTGGCACCGCTCCGGGCCGGTCGATAAACACCCGCAGCATGCGGTGCTTCCCTGCCCCGCACAACTCCACTTCGACTACTTCCAGCCCGTTCGAGCCTGCCACTCGTTCGGCAATCTGCCGGACCTTATCCAGATCTAAAGCCATGTTTTCAGCAACTTGCGCCAAAATCGCCACGCCAGTCCATCCCCGCTAATCGGCCCAAACTAAAAAGTGGGCTTTCGCCCACTGGTGTGCTTCGACAATCCTGACACTACGACACAACAGTTTTCATCAACAACTATACGCCGCCAATATGGAAAACACAAACCAGTGCGGCATCCAGCAGCAGCCATGTGAAGACGGCCAGCCCCAGTCCCTCCACCAGTTACGAAAGTATCTGAAGTAACCTTGTCCACACGGCGCCCATCCCCCAAACTTCTCTGGATGCAGTTCTCCCGCACCCATCTCGCCATCGCAGTGGGCTCCGCGGTCCTGCTCGTGGGCGTGTTTCTTGGCTATCTGAACTGGCTCACCAACCAGGGGCCGGTTCTGTCGCGCTCGGAAGAACGCGACCCTCTCACCCAGATGCCGATCAGCATTACCATGAATCCGTTTCGCGATCGCACCATCGAACGTACCGCCAATCGCTTCATCGCGGAGATGCGCGACGGTAATTGCCGCAAACTGCTCACCCAGTGGGAAAGGGACTACCGCAAGAAGCGCGCCGACTTCATCTGCAAATCCGAGGCCCAGCACCCGCTAATTTCCTGGAACCTGGTGGAATGGGAAGACGCGCCGCCACTCGTGATTTTGCACTATAAAGGCCAGCGCTACAGCACTCCCAGCCAGGACGCAACCTACAAAGATCTCTTCTCAGTGACCGAAGAAAAGAAAGATTCCGGCTGGACGGTTACGAAGTACGACTCGTTTTACTGATGTGCAATTCTCGGCGCGCTCCGCGTCTCGGCGGTAAAGCGCCTTTCCTAACGACTAACGACTGACGACCAGCGACTGACCCTAGCCCCCAATATGCACCATCGTTCGCGACGCCGGCACAAATCCCGGCTCCCCGATGTGGTGCCGCTCTTCTTTCTTCTCCACCACTTTCACAATGAACTCCGTGAGCTTCTCGTCGGTCGCGCCGCGCCGTATCAACTCATGCAGGTCGTGATCCCACACAGAGAATAAACACGTGCGCAGCTTGCCGTCCGAGGTGATGCGAATCCGGCTGCAGTGTCCGCAGAACGGATGCGATACCGGCGCGATGATTCCAATCTCGCCCACGCCATCCGAGAAGTGGTAGCGCCGCGCGGTTCCACTGCCCTCGTGCGCAATCTCCTCCAGCGGCAGATACTCCGCCATGCGGGAGACAATCTCATCAAGCGTAACCACAATTTCCGGTGTCCAGACGCGGTCTTCTTCGAGCGGCATGAATTCGATGAATCGCACCACCACCCGCTCTTCGCGCGCAAACATCCCAAACGGAATGACCTGATCTTCATTGAAGCCGCGCAGCAGCACGCAATTGATCTTCACCGGATCGAGGCCCGCCCGCCGCGATGCGCGCACTCCCGCCAGCACGCTCTCGTATCCATTCGGCACACGCGTGATGCGCGCAAATCGCTCCGGATCCACCGCGTCCATGCTGACCGTCACGCGGTCAAGTCCTGCGTCCTTCAGCGGCTGCGCAATCTCAGCCAGCAGGTGGCCGTTGGTCGTCAATGCAATTTCAGGTTTCTTGCCTTCTGCAGTGCGCAGCTTTGCGAGGTCGCCGACGAACTCCACAATGCCTTTGCGCAGCAGCGGCTCGCCGCCCGTCAGGCGAATTTTCGTGATCCCGAGCCCAACCAGAATCCGCGCCATCCGCAGATAGTCTTCGAACGGAAGCTCCGCATACGCCGCGCCATTGGTCCCCGTCCGGCAGTATACGCACCTGTAGTTGCAGCGGTCCGTGATCGAAATCCGCAGGTCGTGAATCGAGCGCCCGAAATTGTCGGTTAGCTTCACCATTCAGCCGTTAGCACATGGCGAGTCTGTTGGTGAAGAAAAACAAGCGCGGCAGGAGTAAGCCGGGCAAGCGTTTCCTTTCCAACACGGGAGGCGCAGACGTTTCCAGCCGCACCCTCGGATCGCACCTGCAATACCGGCGCAACCCTCGTCCTCGCCGCCAGAAAATCGCTCAGGCCACGGGGATCGGAAACTCGGTCAACATTATAGATGCTGCAGGCGAACTCCGCGAGTTCCTCGTCCGTGGAGAGCCGGGCGTCCCCGCCCGGCGGATGGGCGACGCCCGTCACTCCATAGGCCTGTTAAACTTTCCCCATGAAAGCACTCGTCATCACTCGTTTCGGCGGTCCCGAGGTTCTCGAATTGCAGCAGGTCCCCGACGCGCATCCCGCGCCGGAGCAGCTTCTGGTGAAGGTGGAAGCGGGCGGCTTGAACTTTGCCGATCTGCTCACCGTGCGCGGCGGATACGCCGGAACTCCGAAGCCGCCGTTCACGGCCGGCCGCGAATTCGCCGGACGCGAATTTACCGGCAACGCCGAGCCGAGCCGGCGCCGCGTGATGGGTTACATGCAGTGGGCCGCCTTCGCCGAAAAAACCGTGGCGCAGCGGAACCTCGTCTGGCCCGTCCCTGAAAATTGGACCGCCGAACAGGCCGCCGCCTTCCCGGTAAATTTCTTCACCGCCTATTTCGCCTACTGGAAGGCCGGTTTGCTCGACCAGCCCGCCGGTTCCCGCGTTCTGATTCATGCCGTCGCCGGCGGAGTCGGCACCGCCGCCGTGCAAATCGGAAAAATTCTCGGCCTCGAAATGTACGGAACTTCTTCTTCCGAAGACAAGCTGACCCGGGTGCGCGAACTCGGCCTGCAGCACGGCATCAACTACAAGCAGCGCGATTATGTCGAAGCGATCAAAGATCTCACGCACGGCGAAGGTGTCGACGCAGTTTTCGAAATGCTCGGCGGCGAGCACGTCGCAAAAAGCGTGCGCTGCGTGCGCGACTTCGGACGCGTCATTGTCTATGGCTCCGCCACCGGCGAACCTCCGCTACTCGACACTCGCCTTCTCTACGCGAAAGGCGCGAGCGTCCACGGACTTTGGCTGTCGTATCTGAGCGCCAACCGCCCACTCATGGAATCCGCGTGGAAGCACCTTTCAGAATGGCTGGCAGCGGGCAAGCTCCATCCCGTGATCGGAAAAGTTTTCCCACTGGAAGAAGCCCGCGCCGCCTACACGCTAATGCAGGAAGGCAAGAATTACGGCAAGATTGTGCTGAAGATCAGTTAGCACTTTATTAAATATAGATTTGTCATCCCGAGCGAAGCGAGGGATCTTGTAGTTCTTGGACATAGCCTGAACTCCTGACAAAACACTCCCACCCTGTCATTCCGCCAACCTACACCATGCTTTGCTAACGCGGCGAGCGCCCGCACGTCCAATACGCATGCTTCTGTTCGCAAAGAAAAAAGACATTGGGAACTTACTCAGACCGAGATTCGTATCCTGTGGCGAACCAATGTGGGGTGGACGTAAGCAACTTCGATCCACTTAAAAGAATTTGCAGGGTAACGGGACTGGCTCACACGTGGTTTGGCGGCCCTGCGTGAGCACAGTCCGAGCAAAAAGCACGAGTCTGAGGCCCGCGCTCTTTTGCGTCACCCTGACACGCGCATTGTAGGACTTTGCACGAAAAAGGCAAGCCCTCAGTCGAGCGTCCTCGAACCATCACCAGCCGCCCCTAACGTCCCGGCAGAAAGCGGGGCAGAAAGCTAAGGAGCTTATGAAACTGAACCATCTGGCGATGAACAATCTGGCAAAGACTGTGGTGCTCGGGCTGGCCGTGCTGCTCGCATCGAGCGCTTTCGCAAGTAACAAAGGTTCGCTGCAGGTGCGGGAGCCGTTCGAAGTCGCCGGCCAGCAACTCGCCCCTGGTGAGTATCAACTGCGTTGGGACGGCACGGGATCGAACGTCGAGGTAAGCTTCATGCAGGGCAAGAAGGAAGTCGCGAAGGCGTCGGCAAAAGTCGTCGCACTCGACAAAGCCTCTAACTATGACTCGGCGGTCGTCGACCACGCCAGCGGCAAGGCAACGGTTTCCGAAATACGCTTCGCCGGCAAGAAGTACGTCCTAGCCATCGGCGCCAGCGAGAAAGCCGAAATGAGCGGAAGCAAGTAACTGACCAACTCGCGGAAAAGGAAAGCAAACGGGGAGCACTTCGGTGCTCCCCTTTTGTTTTCCGTAGTTGTCGCGTCGCCGCCGCTCGGCGCCGTTCTTATTCCTTTGGCGTAGTAACTAGTTCGTTAAGGGGGTACCCCCCTCCCCCTGCCTATTGGAATCATAGACTTACGGGCTAAAACGGCCGAAATCTTTGACTTTAAAGGACTTATAGTCAAAATCTTCCGGAATAAGGACTTACGGTTGTCAAAGAGTACTGAAAATGGTTTTGGGGCAGCTTCGAGGACCGTCTTACTGGACGGCATACTTCGAAACTGCCCCAATCAGATTTCCATTTTCGCGCACGGCGGGTTGTAAGTCAAATATAAAATTTCGATCGCAGGGAACGGATTGCGATGGAAGACTTGGACCTAGATCGGTGGGCATGTACCCACACGTTCGCAGAAAGCGCGAATGTGTGGGGCACCCGGCGCTTCCTACCGCGACACCACGGTAACTATTGCGCGCAACAACGCGTCCGCGACAGAATAGAGGTAGAGGGTTTATGACATACAAAGATAAAATTGATGTAGCAATTGAGATGTTAAAAGAGCAGGGGCACACAGTCGAAGCGCAAGTGCGCGGTAAAAAAGGTACCTTCTGGTTTGAGGTCGACCGGAGAATGTTAGTGTCGTCGGAAGAAATGCAAAATCTTGCGGATGGCGTTTACTCACTTACGGAACTGGAAGAACTGTATAAGAAACGGCGGCAGGCGGAAAACGCCAAGGCTGCGGGCGCTGGCAGCTAGGCCAAGTGTGCCACGCGGGGCAAACAGCGGAACAGACTAGCAACCCGCTAAATCCGGGAAAGAGATGCATGTCCGCTACTTCTTATCCCCACTATTTTGCGCCGCTCCCTCGTTGACTCGTTTCATCAGCTCATCAATCAGACCCTTGGTCGCACTGTGGAAGCCCGTGTACAGGTTGCCCCACTTTTTCGAGTCGCTCCAGAGGTTGTCACCTGTCTTCGGGTCAATCACAGTCAAGAATGTGTAGTTGACTGAGACATGCTGACTGTACGTCGGGCTGTTCGTCGTGTTGATGTTCCCGCTGCTATCAATGGTGCCCGTGGTTCCGCCACCACTCGTCACGTACCCACCGTCGTAAGCTTTAGCGGACATCAGAAAAGTCAGGTCGGCCTGCTTTCGGTCCTGTATCACCTGAAAGCGGCCCCACTTCGTCAGTTGCTCGTAGGCCCTATCGCCCAGCTTAGCGAAGCCGCTTTGATTGTCGATGTACACGGTCTTCGCAGCTATAATCTGCGGCGGCAGGGGTAGGTGTTTTTCTTTTGCGACAACCTCGGCCGTGAACACCAATAGAGCCAAAATTAGCCAGAGGTACTTCATGACGGGATTGTCCCACCGGCGAAGAAAGATTTCAACTTCTAAAGGCCTCCCTTAACGCCAAGAATTATCCGTGGGAAACCGGGGACTCGCTGTTATCTTCCGTCCGGGAACTATGTAAACCTAGTCTGATTCTAGCCGCCGTCAGTACTTCGGCATCTTCGGATCGATCCGATCTGCCCACGCTAAGATGCCGCCGGTCAGGTTATAGACCTTGGTAAATCCCGCGCGGCGCAGGAAGTTTACCGCTTTCGCGCTGCGTCCGCCCATCTTGCAGTGGGCCACGATCTCGCGGCTGCTGTCGAGTTCGTTCACGCGCTTTGGTAAGTCGCCGACCGGGATGAGATATCCCTTCAAGTTACAGATCTGATATTCGTGCGGTTCGCGTACATCGAGAATAAACACGTCGGCCTTCGCATCTAACTTCTTCTTTAAGTCTTCCACCGAGATCGCCGGAATGTCATTTCCAGCGGGTTCTTCCTGACCGCGGATGCCGCAGAACTGATCGTAGTCAATCAGCTTGGTGATCGTGCGGTGCGTGCCGCAGACGGGGCAATCGGGATTCTTGCGCAGCTTCAGTTCGCGGAACTTCATGCCGAGGGCATCGACCAAGAGCAATCGGCCGGCGAGCGATTCGCCTTGGCCGAGAATCAGCTTGATGGTCTCCGTCGCCTGAATCACGCCGATCAGTCCGGGCAGAATGCCGAGCACTCCGCCTTCGGCACATGAAGGCACGAGGCCCGGCGGTGGCGGCTCGGGATAGAGACAGCGATAGCATGGGCCCTCTTCAGTCGCGAACACGCTCGCCTGGCCTTCGAAGCGAAAGATCGAACCATAAACATTGGGCTTGCCGGTGAGCACGCAGGCGTCATTGACCAGGTAGCGGGTGGGAAAATTGTCGGTGCCGTCGGCGACGATGTCGAACTCGCGAAACAACTCCAGCGCGTTGGCGCTGGTCAGTTTCATGTCGAACGTCCGCAGGTTCAGGAACGGATTGAGCGCCGTCAGTTTGTCGGCGGCGGAGTCGAGCTTCTTGCGGCCGACGTCGTTGGTGGTGTGGATAATCTGGCGCTGCAGGTTGGTGTAGTCCACGACGTCGAAGTCCACGATGCCGAGCGTGCCGATGCCCGCGGCCGTCAGGTAGAGTGCGAGCGGCGAACCGAGACCGCCCGCTCCGATGCACAGAACTTTCGCGGCCTTCAGCTTCTGCTGCCCTTCCATGCCCACCTCGGGCATGATCAGATGGCGCGAGTAGCGCAGGATTTCGTCGTTGCTTAAAACGGCTTCGGGTTGGGCTTCGGCGGATTTGACATCAGTAAGGGTGGCCATAAATTCCTCTTCCAATTGTGATCAGGTCGAAGGCGAGCTACAGACAACAGCGGCGACCGCGCGCGGGGCGGGACATTCGGCAATGTGTCGGTCCGCAGGTCATACTCGGCAGATCATACTCAAATCATATCGCAGCAGCCGCCAGCAATCGACGGCACGATGGAAATGGTATCACCCTCTTTGACCGCGGTGGCTTCTTTTTGCAGATAGCGCATGTCTTCGTCATTGACATAAACGTTGACGAACGCGCGCAACTTGCCGTCGTCGGTATAGAGGTGGCGCTTCAGGTCGGGATGCTGCGAGACCAGGCCAGCAAGAGCCTCGCCCACGGTTTTTGCCGGGATATCGATCGAAGCCTGTTTCCCCGAGTATTGGCGAAGCGGAGATGGAATCTGGATCTGGGGCATACAAAGGAGATGCAATGGCGCTCGCGAAAGATGCAAGTCGAAATGGAGCGACGCGTCGCCCTCGGCGGTCCAGCGCTGAACGGACAAAGAAGATGGGCGCCGAGGAACACGGACGCCCGCGTGGCTCTGGGCGATTGCCGAAGGGACGCCCCCTTCCGGGTGGCAAGAGACTTCGGGCACTAATGCAGCGCCGCCGTTTTGCCGATCCGAACACTAGGATGGTGGGGGCATGTCTGAAGCGGCTGGCGTGGCGAAATCAGTGTCACGCGAGTGCCTTTGTGACAAGTATGCACGGGAAGCGAAACTCATCCAGTCCTCGCTGCTGCCCACGAAGGGGCTCTCCCACGAGGCCGTCGAGATCGCGTGCCGCTTCATTCCCTTCTCCGAGGTGGGGGGCGACTTTGCCGACTTCTTCTCTTTACCGAACGGTTTCATCGGGATCTACCTCGGAGACGTGGTCGGCAAAGGCTTGCCGGCGGCCATGTACGGCGCGCTCGTGATGGGAACCCTGCGCGGGATTCACAAGGCCGGGACCGATACCGCTAAAGTTCTTGCCCTATTAAACGAGCGCCTGGTGCAGAGGCCTATCCCGGGCCGCTTTTGCTCGACCTTGTATGCTCTTTTCAACCCCGCCACGCGAGAACTCATCTTTTCCAATGCCGGAATGCCGTTCCCCCTCTTGATCTCCGGAGCAGGGTGCCGTCAGCTAGGCGAGGGTGGTCTCCCTTCGGGAATGTTCCCGGGTACCAGCTACGAACGGCACGTGGTGCAACTCGGCCCGGGAGACTGCGTTCTGTTCGCAAGCGACGGTCTTCATGAATTGCGCAACACGGAGGGAATCGAGTTCTGCACCGCCCAGATCGAGGAGGTGTGGGCACAATGCCGGCGCAAATCGGCAATCGAATCGGTGGATTTCGTCTTCGATCGCCAACTAGCCTTCTCCGATGGCAACCCTCCGCACGACGATATTACTGCAGTGGTTTTGAAAGTACTGCCTTAGCGCCATTGCCATGCACCTCCGTGTCATGACACTTCAGTCTTCTCCTCCACGAATTTCTTGTCGGCCTCATCGGTACCCGTCAGTTCGAACGAATTCGTTATCGTCGCTGTGCCCTTGTCGACGCTCGTGATCACGTAGGAACAGCCGAACCAGTGAGCTTCCGCGAGGTCGGTGGGCGACCATTGCGCCGGATGGTCGGGATGAGAGTGATAGAAGCCGACGATGTCCTCGCCGCGCTCGCGGCCTTCGCGCTGGATGCGGATGAGATCCCGGGGATCGATGTGGTAACGGTTGTGGGGCGAATCCTCGCGCGTGTTGCCGCAGCGGGCGATGCGCGAGACGATCTTTGAGACGGGCTTGGAGCCGTTATCGTCGAAGTGCCCGAGCAGCACGCCGCAGCACTCGTGGGGATAGGTTTCCTCTCCGTGCTGACGAAGGGAAACATAGGCAGATGGAGAGAGCTTGAGCATCAGAGGTCAGAAACCATTTCACCACAGAGTCGCAGAGACACAGAGAAAAATCAAAAAGGTTTTCTCTGTGTCTCTGTGACTCTGTGGTGGATTTTGGTTCTAGCCCTCATGCCAAAAGCGTTCGCTGAGATATTTTTCGCCAGAGTCGCAGAGGATGGTCACGATGGTTGCGCGTTGATCTTCTTTCAGACGCTCGGCAACTCTTAGGCTGCCAACAATGGCCGCGGCGGCGGAGACTCCGACGAGCAGTCCTTGTTCGCGCGCCAGGCGCCTGGCCATGGCGTGCGCGTCTTCGGTTGCGATCTCCAGATTTTCATCGGCGAGCGCCGGATCGTAAATGCGTGGCACGATTGCCGAGGGCAAGTGCTTCGCGCCTTCGATGCCGTGGAAGGCGGAGTCGGGTTGCAGCGAGATGCAGCGGATCTTCGGATGCAACTCTTTCAAACGACGCGTGGTTCCGACGAAGGTTCCGGTGGTGCCGAGCATGGCGACGAAGTGCGTGATACGTCCTTCGGTTTGCTGCCAGATTTCGTTCGCGGTGGTCTCGTAATGCGCGCGCCAGTTGGCGTCGTTCGAATACTGATCGGCGTAGAAGTAAAGATCGGGATGGCGCTCGGCATACTGGCGGGCGATCTTGATGGCGCCGTCGGAGCCTTCGGCGGGGTCGGTGTAAATGATATTTGCGCCGTATGCCTGTAGAATTCGTTTTCGCTCGGGAGAAACATTCTCCGGCACGCAGAGCGTGACGGGAAATCCGAGCGCGGCGCCGAGCATGGCGTAGGCGATGCCGGTGTTACCGCTGGTGGAATCGAGCAGAATCTTTCCGGGAGCGAGTTTGCCGGCGCGGCGCGCTTCGGCCACAATGCGGGCGGCGGCGCGATCTTTGACGGATCCGCCGGGGTTGTGCCATTCGGCCTTGCCCAATAGTTTTACGTTGGGAAAATCGCGGGCGAGCGTGTCGAGTGGCAACAGGGGCGTATTGCCGATGCTCGCGAGCACAGCTTCTCCTCTCGGGCCAGACGCGGCTTCAGCCTGGGAAGGCGACTGCGGCGGCGCGGAACCTGGAGCTGCTGATGTCATTGCGTGTGAATGCTCTTGTGACTAGAGTAATGTGTCCGAAATTTCAAAAAGGTATATCTATACTAACGTTGTTGAAATTCTAATGTCATTAGATTCGCCGTGGACAGTTTGGTTCCATCGAATCCGTGAAAGCAGCATCTAACCTGAGGCAACGAGAATTGAGTTCATAAAATGGCAGCGAAAGTCGAACAGCGAACCTACGAAGGCGCAGTCAGCTGGCTGCGTGATCATGGCTTTGACCTGATTGAAGCTCCGGGCGCGCAAACGCGGGTGTTCCTGAAGAAGTACAACTGCTCGGCGGCGATCCAGAAGACGGATGACGGCGGCGTGAAAATTTTCGCGTATCCGGGATACATGATCGGCAGCGAAATTTCGAAGCTGGTCAATCGCGGCTATCAGCAGTTTATGAAGACGACGAAGACCGAAGTGCCGGCCACGGCCGACCACCTTAAAGCGCTGCAGCAGTTCTCCGAAGAAATGAAAGAAGCATTGGGACTGCCGAGCCTCTACAACGAATCGCTCGGAACGGTGAGCGATTTGTATCAGTACGATCGCATCAAGGACCGCGACGAGACGGAGGTGGATCGTCCAAAGCGGCCGTGGGAAACGGTGAAAGTGAAGGCGGCCACGGCGTCGAAAAAGAGCCAGGCGTAGGGCGAGTGCGCGATTAGCTACGAGCCGTCAGCTATCGGCTTTCAGCTATCAGCTCTTAGCTCTTGGCTTCTTGGGTTTTGTATCCGGGCATCGCTTTAGCGATGCCGTTAGTCTTCGAATTCAAATGCCCCTTTAGGGGCCGGACATCGCAAATCGATTCTGCTCTTCTTCCCGGCTTTTTCTCTGTTTCAGAATATCTAGAAATGATCTCTTCCGTGCGCTGCACTGGCTCGACTGAAACTTTGAAACCAGGCTTGGCTTCACTACGGCCAGACGGCCAAAATGGCTCCCATGGCCAGGTAGCAGACTAGTTGGTATCCGGTGTTGATCAGGTAAAGCTTGGTGGGCTGCTTGCCGAATAGTGCGCCGGTTAGTTGGACAGTGGTTACGAATCCCAGCCAGACGGCGAAGCCGATTTTCATTCCGTAAGGAATTGTGTTGACGGTGGTGATGTCAATGATCTTGGCGAGCACTACGGCCGACGCGATGCTGGCGATGAAGGCGAGGCCGTAGAGTTTGCCTGCGCTTTTTCGCATCTCGGCGATCTTGGCCTTGTCATTGGGGTCGAATCCCATCAGGCGCATCCAAGGATTCGCGAAGAGGATGGGGGAATACCAGAAAAATCCAATCACCATGGTCGCGATGGCGGATACCAGCACGGCCCAGAAATTGATTCCATCAAATGAGTGAGCTCCGATCATCGTGTCGTCCTCCTGTGGGTGGCGATAGGGCGCAATGGTAATCCGGCGGGCAGGTCCAGGGAAGGGGAAAATTTGCGGCATTAGTTGGGATTGTCATCTTGACCCTGAGCGGCGCCGAAGGGGAAAGACCTATGCATTGGGGCGGCTTCAAGTAGATAGGTCCTTCGCTTCGCTCAGGATGACAGTTTGGATTTGGGTCGCGAACTCGACGTGGGACACTGTACTATCGCCCTCTATCCATCGCCTCATTCGCCAGCCGATCGGCAATCTGGTTATGTTCACGCAGTGCGTGGCGGATTTCGAAGTGATCGAGCCGGCGGATCAGTTGCTGCGCCTCCTCGTACAGCTTGCGCAGTTCGGGATGACGCACCTTGTAGATGCCTTTCATCTGGCGCACCATCAGTTCGGAATCGCTGACGACCTTGAGCGCTTTGATTCGGTTTTCGGTGGCGTAGCGTAGGGCGGCGAGGAGTCCCTGATACTCGGCGTAGTTGTTGGTGTGGTGGCCGAGGTATTCGCTGAGCTCGGCGACCGGGTGGCCGGAGGCGTCGTTGATGGCGACACCATAGCCAGCGGGGCCGGGATTGCCGCGGGCTCCGCCATCGACGTGGGCGGTGTGGGCGGCGGGCGCGGATTTCGGCGCAGAGAAAAGATTGCCGGAGCCGGGAGAGCGCGAACGCATAGAGCGAGTTTACAACGTGGGCGGGGCTGGGTTGCTGTCACCCTGTTCTATCTTCCCGTGGCTAGCCGTGTAGCTAAGCGCTGCGGCAGATTAGCGGCGAGGATTTTTTCCTGGGCTGCGCGGAGGTTGTACGGGACGCGATAGAAAGTCACGATCCAGGCATCGGAGTCGAACATGGCGAAGGCGGCGCGCCAGTCGCCATCGCGAGGCTGGCCGACGGAGCCAGGGTTGATGAGATAGCGGCGATCCTTGCGGAGGGGCCAGTCGGAGGACTCAGGCTGGCCTACGGTGCGATATCCGGGATGGTAGCCTTCGCTGATCTCGCCCGTGAGCACGAAGCCGCCCTGAAGGTGAGTATGTCCGAAGAACGTGATCGGGACGGGATTGGTGATGAGCGGTTCGATGGCGTCGCTGGCGCTGACCATGTATTCATCTTCGTCGAGCGAAGAGCCGTGAACGAACTGGATGCCGGGGAGTTCGTCGAGGTCGACGGGACCCTGCGGGAGCGCGCGGAGCCATTCGAGATTTTTGGCGCTGAGTTGGTCGCGCGTCCAGAGCGTGGCGAGGCCGGCGACGGGGTTGAATTCGTCGAGGTTCATGAGGCCGCAGACCGCTTTGTCGTGATTGCCGCGGACGAAGACGCGTCCGAGAGCTTGCGCTCGAGCAATGACTTCGTTGGGATTGCCACCGTAGCCAACGGTATCGCCGAGATTGACGACGAGGTCGTGGGCGGGAGCGGCGGCTAGGCAGGCGTCCAGCGCTTCGAGGTTGCTGTGAATGTCGCTTAGAAGAAGGATGCGCACGGGGGAGGATTATAGCTTTTCTGGGGAGAAAAGGACGAGGCGGGGGCTAGTGTCGTGTTCCGCAAGTTCGCGGGACGCGACCCTAGGGCTGGCTATGGGGCCGCGGCGGATTCACGACCGGGCATCGGGCCCAGTGTTCGGGACGGACTTCCGGTTCGACTTCAACGAGCGGGGGGAGCTCGACGGCGCAGGCGGCGACGCGGTGCGGGCAGCGGGGTTCGAAAGGACATCCGGGAGGAAGTTGGGCGATGGACGGGACGGTGCCTTCGATAGTCGAAAGCGGAAGAGCGCGATCGGTCTCAAGAGTAGGAATCGCGCGCAGCAGGCCCTGGGTATAGGGATGAGCGGGCGCGTGGAAAATGTCGGCCTTGGCGCCGAGCTCGACCAGGTTGCCGGCGTACATGACGGCGACGCGGTCGGCGACGTGCGAAACGACGGCGAGATCGTGCGAGATAAAGAGCATCGCCAATCCGAATTTGTGGCGGAGGTCGTTGAGCAGGTCGAGGATTTGCTGCTGGATGGTGACATCGAGCGCGGTGGTGGGCTCGTCGGCAATGAGCAGTTGCGGGCGGTTGACGATGGCCATGGCGATCATGACGCGTTGGCGCATGCCTCCGGAGAGCTGGTGCGGATAGCTGCGGACGCGCTGTTCGGGGTCGGGGATGGCAACGTCGCGCATGCCTTCGACCGCTTGACGCCATGCTTCCGATTTGGAGACGCGGTGATGAGCGAGGACGGCTTCGGCGATCTGGTCGCCGACACGCATGACCGGGTTGAGGGCGGTCATGGGCTCCTGGAAAATCATGGCGATGCGCGAGCCGCGAAGCTGCCGCAGTTGGTCGGAAGGCAGCTTGGTGAGATGCGTGGGGAGGCCGTCGCCGTTCTGAAAGGTGATCTCGCCCGTGACGATCGCGGCGGGCGGAAGCAGGCCCATGATGGCGAGCGAGGTGATGGATTTTCCGGAGCCGGATTCGCCGACCAAGCCGAGCACTTCGCCAGGGGCGATAGAGAACGAAAGACTGCGAACGGCGGCCACGGGTGCAGCGGCCTTCGCCTGCTGGGCGGGCGGGGGTGCCTGCCCAGCACGGGACTGCGGGAACTGGATGGTCAGGTCACGGACGTCGAGCAGCGGGCGCACCAGGGCTATGGTATCAGCGCCGAGACTACTTCTTTGGCCGCGATTCCGGCGGCACCAACCCGGCAACGCGGTAATACACTACCAACTGGCCGTAGTGTTCTCCCGAGTGCTCGATAAGGCCCCACGCCATGTCGGAAACTCGCACCTGCTGATTCTCGAACGGATCGACGATCAAATCGTTCATCCCTTTATCGCCCTTTTTTTGAATCGCCGCCGCGCCGTCGGCGAACGCCTTCTTCACAAACTCGACCACCGCGGCTTTTGTCTTGTACTGCTCGCGCTTGGGATCTTCTTCCGCCGGCGGTTTCAGTCCCATCGCCGGGTTGGTGAAAAAATAATTCCCATTGGCCGCGTGCAACAGTTGCTCGGCAAAACTCCGCTCCGCCGGCACCGGCTTGAAGTCGTACTTGTCCTCGGGAAAGTCTTCCGCCATGGCAATCAACTTCCGCCCGATATAGTTCCAGTTCTCCAGCAAAGCCTGCGACGGCCCCACCGCCGGCTTCGGCGGCGCCTCTTTCTTCATCGTGTCTTGGGCACTTGCGAGCGCTGCCAGAATCAATACCGCAAGAACTGCGCCAACGATTCGCTTCTTCATTTTGCAAATCCCTCCGATCATCACTTACTTACTTCAGTTGTCTTACTCCAGTCCAGCCTTGGCAAGCATCTCCATAAACTGCTTCTGCGTCCGCATGTCGATCGACTGCGCTACCAGCTTCCCTTCCCGGTCGTACACAAAACTCTTTGGAATCCCCTCCACTACAAACATTTCATTTACCTTCCGGCCGGGATCGAGCAGCACGGGAAACGAAACCTTGCGCTCACGGATAAATGGCTCTACCTTCGCCGCCTCTTCATCTGAGATGCCCAGCACCACCAGCCCCTTCGAACTGAAGCGCCCGTAAAGCGTTTCCAGCTCCGGCATCTCCTTGCGGCAGGGCGGACACCAGGTCGCCCAGAAATTCACCAACACGACTTTGCCGCGCAGTTCCGCGAACGTCCAGGTCTTGCCGGAAAGATCTTTCAGCGTAAACTCCGGATGTTCCCGCTTGCGGTCATCGGCCTCGAGCCGCGTCATGGCCGTCCGAAACTGCTCATCATTATTGAGATCGTGTGAAACCTCAACATGTTCGTAACGCACCAGGGTGGCCAGCTCAATATATGGACGCGCCGGCTCGCGTGTGGCTTTGCTGGCCGCATCGGGATTCTTCGGCTCCGCCCATGGCACAGGTCGCTCACGTAACGTCTCGGCCAGCGTCGTCGCCACTTCCTGCAGCGTGTTGTGTCCGAAATCGCCTTCGGTGGAAAGTCCCGCCAAACTCACCGCCAGCCGCAGCTTGTTCTCGGTCGCCGGCAGCTTGCGGATCTTCAGCGCCAGATCCTTCGTAGTCCCCGCCCGGACGTCATCCGCGAGGCCGCGCAGCCCGTGGATCTGGTCCGCGAGTGGCTTCTCGTCCGCGCTCCACACAACTTCTTTCTTTTGCGCCGAGGCGAACTGCAGCCCGAAGGTCACCACCGCGACCCACACAAAAAGCATATCTGTCCTACGAAGCGAAATCTGGGATTTCATGTCCCACCAAGCTTAACAACGGACCACCTTCCGCACCAATCGCTTTTGCCCGCATCCTAATAACACTAATGACCGCTATACTGACAGTTCCTCCGAGGTGAGCATGCCGATCCACACAACCCGCTTCTACGCGCTGCAACTGGCGTGTTACGTTCTTTTTGCTTTCACGCTTGCTGGCGCGCAGGCGAACCTGGATGGGCAGAATAAAGATGGGCAGAACAACAAAGATGGGCAGAACAAGGATCGGCAGAACCGGGCCCCGAGTCCAGCAACGCCCGGGGCGGATTGCTCGGGCCTGTACAGCTTTTTGCGCGACGGCGAGTTTGTGCAAGTCACCGTCGAAGACCGGGGACGCGTTACCGGCTTTGTTTCGCGCTACGGCGACTCGGAAAGCGATCGCGGCGTTTTTGTCGATCACTTTTTTAAGTCGGGCAAGCTCGATGGCAATCAACTCGCGTTTACCACCGAGACCGTGCATGGCGTGTCGTTCGAATTCCGAGGAACGTTCGAGCGGGGCGAAGGCAAGAATCGGGGCGACGAAGCGTATTACGTGCTGAAGGGAACTCTCGTCGAGAACACAACCGATGAAGCGAAGAAAACTTCTACCCGGTCGAGCGAGGTTGCGCTGAAAAGCTTCCCGCAGGATATGGCTCCCCCACCCGCAGAAAAGAAGTAGGCGGTCAGTCTTCGATCTACTATCGATCAAATTATTGATTGTTCCATTTATTGATTGTTCCATGCCTGGGGTGGCAATCCCACCCGGCATGCTGGATACGCTGACATTCGGTCTATGGGTACTTGACATCCTTAGCCCGCCGCCGCAGAATATCGAAAATTTAGGAAAAGCGCCCATTTCCTCTCGAGAGATGAAATAGTCGACAAGCTTATGACGCTTAGCCAGCCGTCGCAATCCCCCCAAAAGAAAGTCAGTCCCGAACAGTGCAAGCATCCTCGGGTACAGATCGTTTCCCGCGACGAAGAATCCGAATATGTGGAATGCCAGGAATGTGGGGACGTTTTCGAGTCCAGTGAATTGAAGGACATGGCGATCGAGGAAAAAAAGGAACCAGACGAAGAGTGAGCCGCGTTCGGGGTGGTGCAGCAGCGCTGGGTTCCCAGCACGCCCGCTTTTGGCGCGATGGGGTGGAGGGCTTTCGGCGCTGCGGTAAATGGCTTATTCTCAGTACCGGCTTTAGCCGCTGCGCGTCAGACTGCGGCCCAGGAAACACTTTTCCCGCAAGCGCAGTAGCGCCTTGGCCTGTGCCCGAAACATAACCGCCACCCGCCTCCGGCTGCCGTATTCTGAAGTAGTGAACGGCAGAACGTGGAAGGCATGGCTGGTGCCCGGCGGCTTGTTATTGGCGCTGGCGGCGACGCTCGTCAACAGCTCTCTGTTCGTCCAGGTTGCGCCCTCGCTGGCCTTCTATTACGTTGGCGTGTTCGCCGCCGGATTGCTTCTCGCCTGGCGTTTCAATTCCAGCCGCGTTCTGTTTTCCCTGCTGGTTCTGCTGCTCGCCCATCGCGCCGTCGTTTTCTTTTCCAATGGCCAGGTTCTCACCGGACCCGGCCGCATGGCCGTCGCACTCGCTGCCCTGCTGATCCCGCTGAACTTTATCGTGTTCGCCTCGATGCGCGACCGTGGCCTGATTATTGCCGGAATCGCGCCCTGCTTTGGATTGCTGTTCCTCGAATCGGTTGTCTTCGCCGTCCTGTGCCGGCCGGAAAACAGCCCCGCCAACCCCCGTCATCCCGGCGCGACCGCGATCCCGCTCTGGATTCTGTTGAGCTTTGTCGCCGCCATCGCCATGTTCGTCCGGCGTTTTTTTCAAACTCGCAAGCCGATCGAGCCCGGCTTTGCGTGGTCCGTGGCAGCGGTTTTCATGTGGCTCCAATTCGCCCCAGTCGGCAAAGCGTCGGATGCCTATGTCGCCACCGCTGCGCTGATCCTCGCCGCGTCGCTGATCGAGACTTCCTACGTGCTCGCCTACCACGACGAACTCACCGGCATTCGCGGACGGCGCGCCTTCAATGAGTCCCTGCTTTCGCTCGACCAGCAATATGCCATCGCCATCGTCGATATCGACCATTTCAAAAAATTCAACGACACCTATGGCCACGATATTGGCGATCAGGTGCTGTGCATGGTGGCCTCGCGGCTTTCCCATGTCGGTGGGGACGGCCAGGCTTTCCGCTGCGGGGGCGAAGAGTTCGCCATCGTCTTTCGGAACACTTCGGCCAAAGACGCGTTCGAGAATCTGGACTCGCTGCGCCAGATCATCGAGAAGTCCACTTTTCATGTGCGCGGTTCCGAGAGAAGAGCCCAGAGAGTTGCGGAGAGCGGAAGCGATCGCCGGGCGGGCGAGTCGGATCGCAGAAAGTCCGCAAGAAAGAAAACTGCTTCCGCCAGCCCGAAGCAGTCGCCCGATCGTTTATCGGTGACGGTCAGTATCGGCGTGGCCGAGCCGAGTACCCGTTATCGCCAGCCCGAGCAAGTGATCCAGGCGGCCGACCAGGCTCTTTATCGCGCCAAGAACAAAGGCCGCAACCGCGTGGAAATGGCTTCCACAGCTCCACTTCGGCTGGCGGAGAGCAAGCGCGCGAAGGCGTCGCGGCTTTGACCCGGCGCTTTTGCATTACCGGCCTTCAACGCCTCACCATTCAAAAAGATGGATTAGAAACAGGACCACCGTCGCTCCCAACGGCAGCAGCAGCCCGGCGCGCAGACTCCCCGTAGCATGCGAGATCACGCCCACCATCCAGGGAATGACCGCCGGCCCTAACGCCGCCAGTGAAAACATGACCGCACCAATGCTTCGAGCGGCAACGCCAAAGTGCTGCGAAAGCCGCGCCACGGTGATGGGATACAACGTTGCGAAACTCAACCCCGTAATCAGCGCCCCGCCAATCACTCCTGGCAGCGTCGGAGCCCACAGCATCAGCGCGATGCCCGCCGCTCCCGCTGCGTAGCCCGCCCGCAAAACGCGGCGTTCCGGAAAGTAACGCAGGAACGCGGTTCCCAGTGCGCGGCCCACCGTCAGCGCCGACCAGAAAAACGCCGGCATCATGGGCGCTATCGCCGCCCCGCGCGATCCCAGCCGCGAAACATAGGAGCCGATCCAGCCTCCCACCGCGGTTTCCGCTCCCGGATACAGAAAGAAAACGGCCGCGAAAAGCCAAATCGTCGGACTCTTCGCCAGCTCTCGCCACGAGATCGGCGATTCCGCGGATGTTTCCGCCGCGGGAAAAGGCAAATTGCGCATGGCCAACGCCAGCAATACAAGGAACAGCGCCACCGAGCCGAGAAAGAATGGCAGCAGCTTGTGTGCCGCCGTCCACGCCACCATCAGTGAGCAAAACACCGCACCGACGCCCCAGAAGAAATTCAGCAGGCTCACCGCCCCGGCCCGCGAACTCGGGCCCGAGCCCGTGCCGGACCCGATCTCCGCAATCAGCAAATTGTCAGACGGAACAATCAGCCCTAGTCCGAGCCCATACGCCGCCACCGAGGCCAGCCCCAGCCAGAGCGATCCCATATAGACCGTCGCTACTCCGCACGCCATCAACAGCAGCCCCGAGAGAAACGCCGGACGGAATCCCCACCGCGCCAGCAGAACTCCCGAGAGCTGCACGCCCCCGAGCGACGCCAGGAATTGCACCAGAAACAGGTTGCCGGCCTGAGTGTCATTCATCGCCCAGCGCGCAATCAGGATCGGCAGCATCGGGCCCAGCAGGGTCGTGAGAATGCCCGTGGGCAAAAAGGCAATCTGGCCGGCTAGGACCAGCTTCCGGTTCGATGATGACTGGGAAAGCTCGGCTTGAGGGCTTGCCATGCGAAAGAGGAGATCCCCAACCTTGTGTCAGGAACGTTCAGGATAACGCAACGTCCGCAGCTTCAGACCAACGGGAAAAGAAATTCGCGCACTACGCGCGCGCAAGCCGGAATCCCATGGACGATCGGGCTACCGCGTGTTCAAGTCAACATAGTGACCGAAGCTGGAGAGCGCGACCTGGTCATTGCCAGGGATGTAAAAACCAAACTTGCCGAGACTTAAATTGCTCCCGGGCTGAGTCCAGCGATCTAGAACCATCCAACTCTCTCCTTGCCTGATCTCGTGGGTGATCTCATTCGGTCCCACGCGGATCTGGAGAGTTCGGAAACTCTTCTTGTCACCCTTGTGTGGAACTTTGGTCTCGTCTCCCTTCTGGCCGTTTCGGACTACGGTGCGGTAGAAGTTATTGTCGTCCATTTGGAAGAGGACATAGTTGTTGACGTCGACGCAGTTGAGCACCCACTGCAGGCGGTGCCCCTTGCGGAGCATAGCGGAAAAAATAAATGTACCGGACGCGGGAGACACGCCGTACATCACGAAGTCCCCGCCCTTGTGATCGAACGATCCTTTCTCCTGCTTCCAACCTGCAGGGTCGTCCCACTTGGACATTCCGCTGGGCCCGAGAGACAAATCCAAACTCCGGGATTGGCCGGCAGTGACCTCCACTGTCGCTGACCGAGTGAAATCCGCAATTTTCGCTGTGAGCGTGTAGGAACCGGCTGACAAACTCAACGTACCCCCATTGCTTACCTTCGTCGCAGTCGCGCCCGCCTTGGCTAGGGTCACCTGAGCGTCGGCAGGGGTGAACGTAATTTTCAACTCGCCTGGCGCGGCATCCAATGCCACATCCGCAGCCGCAAGGGATACCGCTTCTCCAACGACGAAGTGTTTCTTGATCTGCTTTGGCTTGAACCGGTCTTTGCGCAGTTCGACGATGTGGTCTCCGGGATTGACCGTTGCGACCGTAAGCGTGCCATCAGGCTGGACCGTTCCAACCGGATTCTGGTCGATCAGAACAGTCGCTCCCGGAACTCCCCCCTGGATCGTCAGCGAAGCCAAATGGGGGATGGGCTGCAGGTTGAAAATCAGTTTGCCTTGTTCGCCTTTGCGAATCCGGATTTTTTGTTCTGGAACTTCCTGGAATCCGCTCTTGGACACTCGTACAACATAGTCTTTGAGTTCGAGATTTGGGATGCGCAGTTGGCCGCCCTGCGTGAGTTGCTGCTGAAGGTTTCCGTTGAGGAAAACTTTCGCTTTCTCCTGACCGGTAACCACGACGAGCGTGCCCAGATTCTGTCCGGATTCCAGGAAGGCGCTCAGCGTGGGCGCCGTTCCCGCGTTAATGTCGAGTTGATACTGGTCGCTGCCGCGGGTCACGGTTAATTCGTGAGGGCCGGCGGAGATGGAAGGAAGGTCCAAACCGCCCTCAGGCAGGTCGAGCGGAGCCTGGCCATCGAGGCTGACTTTGGTGGAAGAATCGCTGGAATATACGCGAAGCCTGTCGGCCGCCATGCTGCCGACAACCATAGCCAGCACACCATGGGAAACGATGGGTCCCTTGACGGCCGGAACCGCTCCGGCTTCGGTTGAGAAGGTGAAGGATGCGCCACCTTGCGGGCCATCAACTTTCAGCTTGTGTTCTCCGGTGGGTATCTTGTCGAGAGTCCACTGTCCATCCTGAAATTCCGCGGGCGGCTGATCATCGAATGTCACTTTTCCCGTGCCGGTGTCGGAAGACAGTTTCAGTACCGGTAGCGCCGCCGGGGTCGAGGCGCTAGGAACCGCTTCGGGGGGCTGGGTGATCGTCGGCGCGTGATGCTTTCGCCCGAACAGAAAAATCACTGCCACGAGGACTATTGCGGCGGCCGAGGCGAGGATAGCCGTTGTGTAACGCTGGCGCGATCTCGCGGGCTGCTTGAGATTGGAAGATGGAGATGTGGCTTTGGGCGCGCGTGCAGGAGGCTTGGCCGCGGAAGCGGCGATTTTTGCCGGCGGAGGAAACGGCGGTGCTGGCGAAACCGTCGGCGGAGCGGGCGGGGCGGCAACTACGTCAACCACGGGCGGAGGGACGGGAGCATTGCTCGTCATCGTCCCTGTCCCTGCCGGTGAAGACCCGGCCGAAGTTGCTGGCGGAGTGTGGAACGTGAGGGTCGCGCTTTGGCTCTCGGGCGACTCACTCGAACTTCTTCGGCTCACTTCGAGCAAACCCAAGCGGTGTAGAAGGCCATTCGCAACGGACAGGACTTCACCATCGTTCGAATACTTGTCCGCCACGGCTCGCACTCGTTCCCCTAAGGCCTGCTTCGACGCAGCATCCGTGGCGGCATCGATTTCACTCTCCATACCTCGCAGCTCTTCCAGGTCACGGCGGCGCTTTTGGCGGCGCTGGATCTGCAGGTCTCGCTGGACGGTCTCCTGAATCTGAATCAATCTGGGCTCGCGCGGATAAACGGATAATCCCTCTTCGATCCGGGATAAGGCCCCGGCCAGATCGGCGGCACTCTGCAGCTTGCGCGCCTGTGAAACACATTCCGCGATGAAGGTTTCCCGCTTTTTGTCGAGGATCAGGGTCCGAATGGTCTTGGCCATGGGGTGCCCCGGGTTCAAATCGAGTGCATCCCGTGCCAGCTTCTCGGCTTCCCGCCAATCGTTTTCCACCGTGGAGTGTGCCTGTTCGACCAGGGCATTGGACAGAACCGCGCGGGATATCGGATCGTTTTCATCCAGTTCGTAGGCCTCACGCAGCAATTTGATTCCGTCCGCGGGCTTCTGCCGCGCGCATAACTCCTGGCCTTCGGTCATGAGGCGGTGGGCTTCGATTTTTCGCTTTATGCCGTCCTGGGCAAGCTTCTCGAGCTCCATTAATTCTGGGTCGTTGGGAAATTCGGCTGCTGCTCCTTGCAACAGATCCAGCGCGTGAGCGTAGTCGCTGGAATGCAGACACGTGTCGATCTGTTCGACCAGACGCACTTTGGATTCGATCCGGACCTGCTGTTCGCGTCTCTTCTGCAGGCGCTCAACCTCGAACGTCAATCCCGGATACTGGCTGTAGATGGTGCGTAGAATTTCCCAATCGTTCAGGGCATCGCCGAATGATCCCTGTTCTTCGTGAAGGTGTGCCCGGGCTACGATCGAGTTGACCAGGTCGCGTTTGTCCTGCACCAGGCGCAACGCGCCTTCAAAATGCGATTCTCCGGGATGCAGATCCAGAGCCTCTCGCAGAATGTTCACACGCTTATCCAGGTCCGGTTCAGCCTCTACCTGGCGATCTACGGAAGCAATGAAAGCCGAGAGTTCCTGCCGCTGATGCTCCTCGATGTCGTACTTGAGAGCCTGGAAGATGGCATTGTTCGGGTACTTGGCCAAATATGCCTGACACGCAGCCATGGCCTTGCCGAAGTTGTGCTCGGTGAGGTTTCTCCGCGCCTCGGCATAGGCAGTGTTCATGGCGTCGTGTTCCGAGCGCACCTCATTGTAAAAACTCTGATAGGTGGCGCCGCTCTCACGATTGACAGAATCCGGGGCACGTCGATCCAGTTCCAGCACCACTCCGAGCTTGGCGAGGGCGCTGCTGACATCGCCCTTTTGCCAGGCGTCCATGGCGGCGCAATGGAGTTTCTCTTTCTCCTGGCGGAGTTTCTTGTATTCCTGTTCCTGGCGATCGACCTCCGCCAGCAACTGGAGCGCGCGGGCCTCCTTGGGTCGGAGTTGGAGAACATTCTGCAAAGGCGTTGTTGTCGATGTGCTGTCTGGCCAGGCGATACCAGTTGTCGATCTGGCGTTCGCTGCGCCGGTTTTCAATCCTGCTCTTTAAAGCCAACGCTGCGGCGTTGTCAGGTTCTATTTGCAGCGCCTCCTGTAACTTCTGGAGAGCCAGCGGATCTTCCTCTTCCTCAAACCGCGCCCGCGCGGCATCGACCAACTGAGAAAGTGTTTTTCGCCGGACGGCGCCGTCGAGTTGCCGGCGCAGAGAGCCAATGGAAGTGTCCATATGGCCCTCGGCTTCCAATTCGCAGAGGATCTCTCCGGCGAACTGAAAATCGCCTTCTTCCAGGGCTTTGGTGGCGCGCTGCAGCCGTGGCCGGGTGCGCTCTGGATCGAAAAACTCGATGGGTTCGTTGCGCAGTGCTTTGTTGAGCGTGTCTCCGAAATCGCGCGCGCTCGCGAAACGGTGCCAGGATTGCTTGGCCATCGCTTTGTGCAGCACGCGGCTGACGGGCTGGCTTATGGTGGAATTCAATTCTGCCGCCAGCGGCGGGATGTGACGGAGAATCGCGTCCACCACCTCATCGGCTCGGGCGCGCTGGAACGGGTTCCGGCCCGTCATGGCTTCATAGCAGACCACACTTAGGGAAAAAATGTCGGACGCTGGGGACAGCGGTTTCAATTCGATCTGCTCGGGGGACATGTAGAGCAGCGTCCCTTTTTGCGCCCGGGTGGTATGGGCATCGGCCATGTGAGCGACGCCGAAGTCGATAATCTTCACTGAGTCATCTTCCATCACGAAGATATTGCTCGGCTTCAAATCACGATGTACCAGACCGCGTTCGTGGGCCGCCTGCAGGCCGCGGCAGGTCTGGGAAATGATGTCAATCGTGCGCTCCACGGTGAGACGATGGCTCGCCTTGCGGATGAAATATTCCAGGGTGGTGCCGGGGAGCAGCGGCATAACGAAGTAGGGCTTCTTTTTGCCTTCTTCTTCAAATTCTCCGATGTCGAAGATCTCCACGATGTTGGGATGGCTCATGGAGGCGAGCACGTCGCACTCCTTGTAGAACAACTGAAGCGAGGCCGGATCGGGAATGTCGAGGATCGTCTTGACCGCTACTTCACGGCGCACGACGGTATCGTAGGCCCGATAGACCAAGCCCATCCCGCCCTGGCCGAGGATCTGCCTGACCTCGTAGCGGCCTGCCAGTTTTCTCGGTGAAGCGGGAATCTCCATGGCGCACCCTCGGTGTTGGGGGCCTTAGCATCTTAATAGATTTGGCCGAAAAGTGTGGCCCTTGGTCCTTCACGGTCCCGGGCGCGCCGGGGAGCACAGTCTCTCAGGATCCGTAACCGATGGCCCCCTGATGCATCATTCCCGCGTAATCTCGTAAATAATTAGCGATAAGGCATGCAACCGTCTCAGGGTGATGTGCGTTGAGAGGGATTTCACCGTTCAATACCGCGACTGTTGGTGAAATCGCGATGCGACAATCATTTGGCGACGGTGCCAACTCCCACGGCTTTCATTGACGGGGTACTATGACCTGAGGGGATTTTGCTACACCCCCGAGGCCGGGGGCGGCGTTGTTTGCGGCAACAGCGGGACCCGACGCGGTTTTCCCGCTCGGCTACGGTGCGTTTGGTTCCCAAACAGGCTACCCTTACGGTCCTTATGGAATGTAAGCCTCAAAACGTGGAGGGACTATACGCACGAAGATGAAATCCCACATTACATAAACGGGGAACCACAGCACTATCGTTCCGACTACGACCATATCCCCCTGAGACCGACGAAGTAGAGGAGGGCCAATGTAATGCAGAATAGAGAACGGGCACTTCAGAGTCGGCCACTTCATCTCATGTCTTCCCACCACTCATAAGTCCGACCAGCAGCTGCCCCGGCAAGCCCTGCGTAACTCGCGGGAACTGTTGATGCTGAAATGAAACCCGAAATGAAATCAGCTGCGCCTTGGAGAAAAGTTGGGGTTCAAAGTCAGTTGTGGGCCGCCAACGGGCTCGTCATGCTCGGCCCAACCGTTGCAACGGTTAATCCGGTGCTCCAGTTGGGCCGTAGTATGCTCAGTCGCCACAAACGCCGTACTCGCGGCCCCGCTTGCGTTGCGCCAAGTCGCAGCACACCCCGGACAGTGCCAAATATCCATCCCGACGCGTACGTAGTTGTTTGCGGGCTATGAGTCTTTCCGCGGTTCGTCCCCAGGCTGGCCTGCCTCCTTAGGCTTATCAGAATCGACGCGCTCGCGGGGGAACAAGGTCACAAACTTGTTCTCCTTCCAGGGCGGGGGGCGATACGGCTCCAGTCGCGGAGGCGCTATTCGGTGAAGTGGACCGGTAAGTACCAGCGTCAGGAAAAACCCTGCCAACACTACGGTAACAAAAAGTTGCCACCCTCGTAATCCCAACAGATACAGAGACAGCAGCGCCACCGCGAAGAAACACAATAGCACGATCCAACTGTATGCTTCCGAGAACTGGAGTTCCCGAGCACAGCCGGGACACTTCCACGGCTTCCAGCCCTCATAGGTTTCGGTTGGCATTTTCGCGCCACAAAAAGGGCATCTAAAGTTCCGGACGGGATACCGAATATACATGTCCACCTACTACGGCGTGGTGTTGTCGTAGTACCCAACAACCTCGCCAGCGGCCGCTGCATAACTAGCGGGGACTGGTCCTCCAGGCGTAACACCTTGAATAAAGTCGGAGGCGATCTGCCAAGACGTGGGACTGTACCAAATCGTTATACTTAAAGTGGTTACCGCGGGTGCAATCGCTGTTACATACGGCGTAACCGAAGCAGCAAGAGGCAGCAAAGCTACGCCACCAGTGGCAACTAGCGCCGTATTCCCAGCCCCACTTGAGTTTTGCCAAGTTGCGGCATTTCCTTGAAACACAACATTAGCCTTCGGGTCGGCCGGAACATCACCGGGGCGCAGCCCTGGATACACCAGATTAGTCCCGCCCGCGTTCCAAAAGTAACCACCAAAATTCCCAGATGACGTTTGTGATCTAAGACAACCCCCATTTGGATCGGATGCGCAGGATTCTTCTGGAGTTACCCCTCCGGGATTATTTTCACTGTTCTGGGGGTCAAAAGAAGTAGCAGTAACAGTAGCAGTAACCTGCTGGTTAGAGCCACTGGTATTCGACCATGGTATTGTTGAATTTATAAAGTTTGCCAATCCGGCTTGAGGGTCGGTAAGTGGGTTTGCTAGACACCATGGAAAACAGTTAGTGCCGACGGGGTTAATGGGACCCAAACCACTTGAGTCTCTCGTTCCCAAAGGATTCGTAGAGTAAGCATAAGCATTCCAGCTAGAATGCGCCGGATCAGGTGATAGCCAGCGCCCTGCATTGGGATTCAGTTCACGATTAGGCGTATCATAAGTCGCGTTTGCTAACCATTGAAAATCCCCAGTAACTTCATCATTATCACCACCAGTTCCAATTTGATTATATACTTCTCCATACGGCGCAAAAGCTTGGTCATTGCCAAAAACCCGAGTTGCTCGGGAAGAAGTAAGAGGCTCTGATCCCAAAGCATCCATATGCCAGAAGGAATTGTCTGAAGTAACGATTCCCCCTCCGGGTATATGAATTACATCAGCCAAAAGATTTTGCCCAGACATTGCCCCGACTACACCGACTGGACTTATAAGCTGTTGCATATAGCCTGAAGTAACATTGGTGCCGTGCGTTTCTACTGTTGCACCGAAAGCATCATGTACGACTGTAGCGCTGTCTAGAGTCTTGATTTTGTTGTCCTGATTCCATGTATACGTGTGGAATGGATCGGTCAATACGTTACCATTGGCGTCATAAGTTGCTGTGTTGAATTGGTTTGAAGAATTGTACACAGGTACCCATGCAATGCCCGTATCTCCTGTCGGGACGCTCTTTGTGATATTGTTGAAAGCATCATAAGAGAATATTTGCCCCCAAACGTTTGTTCCACCAGTGTTAGTGCAAACCGCAGATATAAGCCTGCCTAGCGCATCATATCCAGCAGTGCTTGAGTTGCCGTAAGCACAGGATTCGCTGTTGGCGGAATTGATTCCATCCACGACTAACAATCCGCGCAAAGTTCCATTTGCATTCCAATTGTAGGTGCCCGTCGAAGTTTTGGCAGGCGACCCAATTGCGAAGGCATAGGAAAGCATTCTTCCAGTGTTCGGGTCATAAGTGTAGGTATCTGTATCTCCTAACCCAAGGGTTATGACCAATGGTTGATCCGCAGCATTATACGTCACGCTGCTGACCATGTTGGTAGACGACCCCAGAATCGAGCCTCTGCAAGGCGGCCAGTAGTATTTGTCATCGTAACTCCGTTTACCGTCGCGGAATCATAGACAAAGTACTTGTTGTTACCGTCGCTGTTCGGGCCGCTGTAGATGATGCCAAGTTTACGTCCGATGCTGTCGTAAGCATAGCAAGCCGTATTCCCATTGCCATCATAGGTCTTTACAAGACGACCAGTGAATGTAGCCGGAGAGCAAGCAACGCCCGGAGTAGACGGAGCCGTATCGTAGAAAGCCTGCGTTGTTCCGCTTTCTGGGTAAGTAACTGTCAACTTCCTACCCGCCACATCATACGTGAAAGAATGCGTCTGGGTAGTGGTGCTCACCTTCTGTACTGAGGAAACAAACCCAGCGTTGTTGTATGTGTATGTTGTCAGGAAGCCAGTGCCTCCTGAATCCTGTCCGCAAGACACACTTCCAGCCGCAGAAGAAATTCGGCAAGTAGACAGTGTTCTTCCAAGCCCATCTACTTCGGTCTGGGTTTGCTTTACAACTTCTCCAGCGGGAGCGGGGCCGATAACGGTCAGAACATCCCGTCCAGTATACGTGTTGGTAGTTGTGCCGCCGTTGCCATCAATGATGACTAGAGGACGGCCAAGGGCATCATGTGTAGTCGTGACTTCTGTAGAAGTTGAACAACCGCCCATAGCACCGAAGCCTTTGGTGGTTACGCACGGCATCATTTTAGCAGATGTAATGCCAGTGCTTCCCATGATGACGCCAGAATAGTTGGTGTCCCAATTGCTACTTCCCGGCCCCTCTATTTGCTGGTTGAACGCATAGATCGAACCACAAAACGAAACAGAAATGGCACACGTTTGGCTGAAAGAGTCATACTCGGAGTTTCCACCATTATAAGATAATGTGGATTCTACCTGCGTTATCCCCGCGTTGGAACCAGTGAGAACAGTATAGGTAGTGTTAGTAACATTACCAAGAGCATCAGTAGCAGAAGTTGGTCTCCAAAATGGATCAGCAAAGACCACCGAGGCTGTGCTATTGTCGAAACCAGTGACAGATGTGGCTACTGCACCGTTGCAATTCCAGCTAATAGTTGAGGTTAAACTTCCTTTACTTATTGAAGTAGGAAACGCGCCGGAACAGCCGGAGTTTGTAAAAGTAGACACTACCCCTGCGACATCCGTGACGGTTTTCGGAGCACCGTTCGCCGCGAAGGTGGCCGATGAGGTTAGGTACGTACCTCCTGAGATAGTTCCGCTGGCCCACTTAGAGGCTGATAGTTGGTTTCCCTTTGAGTCGTAGGTGAAGTAAATATTACCTATAGGATTTCCGTTGATGTCAAAGGTCTCAACTTGACAAGGTGTGTTATTTACTGCGGCATAGATTTCTTGCATCACGCAGCTAGAGCCATTCCAAGAATATCCATAGTTAAGCGGAGTAGTCTTGAATGTTGGTGAAGATGCACCAAAATCATACAGGGCAGAGAGCGTTACATTGCTATAATAAAAATCAAACATTTGTGAAACACGACTGGATGTAGCTTTGCCTGCCAGTGTCGTGTACACATCCTTCTGAGTCATTGGCCACGATGGTGCTGCTGCTCCGGCACAGCTAGTTTGATTACCGTTATAGCAAAACACTGTAGTTCTGAGCAGTGTGCTTGCGCCTTGATAATCTAGCTGCTGAGTTAAAAAGTAACCTTGTGGTGCTCCTCCTTGTCTGGAAAAACTATATACAGATTTATTACTAGCCGGACTTGGACCCACTACTGTAGTTGCACTGCCGGATCGTGAAAAGGACCAAGTTCCCAGATTATCGGTCAGATTAAGACCTAATACTGAGCCGTCTGAGCAGTTTGTTCCATAGTTTGCTCCGACATAGGTGTAGGCTACAACTTCACCATTTGGATAAGTGACGGATGCCAAGCGGCCCGTGACTGTGCCGGATACCTGACTTTCATAGGTAAAGGCCATTGTGGAGCCGTCAGGGAACGTAACACCAGTAACAAGGGCTACCGAATCACTAAATTCAGGTACACCACTACAACCGAAATTAGTTTTCAGAGTATAGGTGGTGCATGACATCGTAGTGTTAGCAGTGCCGGTTGATGTTGGGTAGCTGTAGGTATTGCAAGGATACGAGTTGAGACTCTTACCGCTAGATGTAAGCTCAGCGACCCCTAACGTGTCCGTGTACACCAAACCGGAAGCGGATATTGAAATGGTGTTCCCGTTTGTATCGACTTCATTGTTTGAAGCTAAAGGGGTAAGCCCCAAGTTAATAAATGTTCCATTGCTCTTTATGACTGTGTTGCCACTTGTGGCACCCAAATAAACAGCTAGACCGGAGCCATCTGACAGCCATATCTTTGTGTTATCAGGCACGTTGTTGCCGTTACAAACCCCTCCCCCCAGGTGTGTCAATTCTTTTGTGTAAACGGCCAGGTTTTGTTTTTGGGGATGGGGTGCCGGGGAAGGGGGCAGTTCCCCTTCCCTGGCCCAGCGATTTAGAAGCAACCCCGGTTTCATTGCG
>JBEKYF010000048.1:0-46912 GCA_049511255.1 Terriglobales bacterium
CCAAAACCGACTTGCCACCACAGGAGGCGGCAGGATAGAACAATCTCAGTCCTGGACGGCCACTTCCGTTGGCCGGTTTTGAAGTGATAACCGTTGGCCGCTTTTGAAGTGATCACTGAGGCGAGCTCTATTCGCTTTCGATAACTGAGCAATCTAGGTGTGGGGCCGGGGTCAATGAGTGTAATCGCCTGTTTTCGTAAACTATCCAGACTCCTCCCCCAACCTGACTTTTCCGTTGTGGATTATTTCCGGTTAGTCCGTGAATCGTTGGCAAACATTTCATGGAGCTGCCTGGGTACAGGTACACTTGCGAAATGATGAAGAAGCTCCGATTCCTGGTGTCTCTTCACACCCGCGAAAACGACTTCCAGGCGGCACAAGCCCAATCCGCGGAAGATATCGCGCGCAAACTGGGGAGCGATGCGGAGATCGTGTTTGCCGATAACGACGCGGTGAATCAGAGCACGCAACTTCTAAAGGCAATCCAAAGCCGGGTTGAGTCCCGACCCGATGCGATTGTGGTGGAACCGGTTGGGGGCACGGCCCTGCCTCAGGTGGCCCGGGCCGCCAGCGCCGCCGGAATCGGCTGGGCGGTCCTGAACCGGAGGCCGGATTACTTGTCGGATCTGCGCACGGCGGCAACCGCACCCATCTTTGCTGTTAGTTCCGATCACTTCGAGATTGGACGCATTCAAGGAAGACAATTCGCAGCGTTGCTGCCCGGAGGCGGTTCTGTTCTGTACATTGAGGGACCTTCACACAGTTCCTCGGCCCAAGAACGTAGGTCCGGGATGCTGGAGACGAAGCCGTCGAACATTCAAGTGAGGATGCTGAAGGCACAGTGGACAGAGGAAAGTGCCTGGCGGGCGGTGCGGTCCTGGCTGAAACTGGCCACTTCACAAAGCGCGTTAATTGAACTGGTCGGTGCGCAGGATGATTCGATGGCCATGGGCGCTCGCAAAGCTTTTCAGGAGATCACCAACGAAGCAGAGAGGTCGGGATGGCTGAGCTTACCATTTACCGGATGCGATGGTCAGCCGGCGACGGGCCAAGCCTGGGTACGCGAAAAATGGCTCACGGCAACGATTCACATTCCACCGCTTACGGGACCGGCGATGGAGATTCTCGCAAAAGCCATTCAGGACGGAACCCAACCGCCGGAACATTCCTTGACCACGTCCTTCTCGATTCCTCCCCTCGAATCATTGGTTCCGCGAAACCCATAGGGATTTAAACGATGGCGGGGTCGTTCACAGCAACCTTTCCGCAGTCCGCGTATGGCAGCTCGATTGGCGAAATATCCCGATTACACTCATTGACCCCGCCGGAAGGGGTTTTGAGTGTAAACGCCTGATAGCGTCAGTTGAGAATTTCCGCACTTAAAAAGCAATCGAGCCATGGTTCGGCTGGGGGTCGACCTGCGCTATTGCAGCTTCGCGTATTCGGCTTTGGCTAGCTTCAGGATGGGGATGTCGGGGTAGGCGTCTTTCCAAAGGGTGAGGAAGTCTTGATAAGCCTCCTTTGCTTTGGCCGTGTCTCCCTGCATGGCATAGGCGCGAGCCAGTCCGAGGCGAGCGAGCGCACCCCATGGAAAGTTCATCACAACTCCTCGGTGGTCGATGAATTTCTGAAATTCCGCTGCCGCTCCGTTGCCGTCGTGTTAACGCGGATGTCTCGGATGACTTCACCATTCAAGCAGAAGCGAAACTCAGGCTCCATTTAAGCGATATTGGGAAGGTAAACAAGCTCGCACTCCAGTGCCGTTCGGGTAAGCAGAAGGCTTGTCGCGAATTGGCAAGGATTGCAGTAGAGGACAAAAATGCTGGGCCCTTGTTAGACGCTTGTTAGCGTTCATCCACGGTCAAGCTCTTTGCCGTTGATACAAAGGGGATGATCATGTGTAAATCGAATGCGCCTATGCGTCCGACCGCCTCGATTCCCAGCGGCCGAACGCTTCCGGATTGACACAAGTGGGCGGGATCCTCAAAACTGCCAAAACTGCCCCTGTATTCAGCGCCTGATTGCGACACCAAATGCACAACGCCAGTGGGGAGCCCATTGCAAAGCCCTAAGGCGCGGGTGGCGACGACATCGAAGCGAAGCTCACGAACCTTGTTCCAAGTGATGTCATACTTCGCTCCACCATCGGTCACGAAGGGGAGGCTGCTCTTGTAACTGAAACCCACGAAGCAGCCATTCTTGTTCCATTCCTCGTAAATGAATGTCGCTCCCGTCAGGCTACGCTTTTCAGAGTCGGTGACGTAAAGCGTAACGGCCCGACTGCCATTTGCCTTAGCTTGGTGGGTTGTCTTTGGTGACGAGAATGTTATCTGTGAAACACTTCGCCACGGAATGGAAAAATCGCCAAGGTCCGCCCTGGCCTTGAAGTCCTCGAAAGTCGTGGGGTTGCCAACAAGCCTGGTGTCGTCCGAAAGCACGACTGTCCACTGCTCAGACCTGCGGGAAAGCTTGTCTTTCGCGTCGCTCTGTCCACGGGTGGCAGTCTTGATGATGTCCAAAGGTATCTCCACTCGATAACTGTTGTCATGCACCAACAGGAAAATGGAGTTCCACTCCGTGTCCGTCTCCGTCGCCACGTCACTGTAGTAAAGCAAGGGCTTGCAGATCTCCTGTAGGTGGGCACGGATTCCAGTCACAGAGGTTTTCGTGCCTTTGTCGTCGGCGATGACCGCGTCGGTGGCGGCAGCCTGAAACGAACTCCAAGTCAGAACAAAGCAGAGAAACTGAACGACCGCCGCTATGGTGGGTACTCTTATTTTCATGGTCAACACGGATCTCCTTTTTGACTTCAAACACGGCGATAATAGTACACACCCATCTTGCCTGCTCGCGATATTGCGAAACAAATTTTCATCCGGACCGTGCCCGAACTGTGCCTGCTGGATAGCTTCTATCCGTGAAAGGTGAGAAAAACGCCGCCCTTGTCGTTATCAGTATTTGGCACGATCCTAAATCTCCGCTCCGCAACTGCCATCAAAATGACTTCAATATCCGCCGGAGTGATATTACCGTGGGCACATTCAACCGCTAGAATCCCATTTAGAAGGCTCGATTTCAGCGCGCTACAGTTCTCAGCGTCCGCCTTGGTTCTGAACCAGATTTTCCATGTAGGCTTGGAGCTTGAACTGTCCTGGCGTTGGACCTCATTCGGGGTGGATTGAGGTCGAGCAGCATCGGTCTTCCCAAAGAGCTTTGCGAAGAAACCCATTCGGAATCTCCTTTCTGACCTCAAAAGCCTTAAACCGACTTTCCCACCATGAATGATGGAAATGCGTTTCCCTAGAATTTGGGCCATTCGCCTCAGGGGGTGCTGCGTCTCAACGGGCGGGAAGTGCTCTTCGGGGAGGCGGCGGGTCAGTCTTGCAAGCCTCTGTCCCTATTGGATTACGAGGGTTTCCGGTTGCGGCGTGATCTACGCTGAAGTTCAAGTCCTGTCAGTGAGAACTGTCACATATTGATGTGCGGTGATCGCCAAGGGCCGCAGCGCAAGGCAAGACTGTCAATTGGCGTAAAATCCCGTCTCTAACAATGTCGGCAGTGTCAAGCACTTTGAAGCGTACTAATAGTGCGCCAACGCTGTGAGATCATTCTTCCTTGTTGGTCGTAGCTGTTCAGATACAAGGTATTTGAGGTGTCTGTGTATGGCAAGTTCTCGTGGGTTGTGGTCGTGGTCGTTGTTGTCGTCGTGGCTGTCCCGTCATACGTGTAATTCCACATGCCGCCATAGTTGTCCGTGACAGTTCCGCTGCCTGACACAGGCGTCGTGCTCGTGTTCGTGCTGGTGTTGGTTCTTACGGTTGGGTAAATTCCGTTGAAGGCCGACTGCGAGGTCGAGAATACCAACAGGTAATTCGTCGCTTGGGGGTCAGGCACCTGCGAAAAGCATAGGCCCATATATTTCTTCTGATTCTTTGAAATCCATTTTTCCGCAAAGGCAGGGACACGAGAGACGATCTGCCCGCCCCCGGCAACAGCGAATGATATGTTCTTGTCGCAACCTGATTGGACAACGGGACGAACCATATTTGCGTTGCTAGGGATCACAGCCGTGCTAGCTGGAGGATGGGCTTGCGATGGAGGCACTGTAGGTGCTGTGGCTGCGTTGGTATCGAGTCTCTGCGCCACTCTCGCGTCCAGAAAAGTAAAGTAGTTATTCTAGTAGACCATCGCGCCGTCGAACTCGCTTTCGAGCGTTTTGTCATCAGGCAGCGATCCTTCTCGGTGACACTTCGCTTGGCTCCCAGAAGGGTCCGCATACTGTTCATCAGGATGGTAGTAGCAAAAGGCGGCCACTAATTTGGCCCAGAGGTCGCGCCCGTCGGGTAGCATCCCCGCAAATATACCGTTTGGTTCTCTATCAGCAAGCGACTGGACATCCTGAAGGGTCTGCCTCATCGTCTTCAACGCAATCTCAGATCGAATTGTCGGCGGAAGGTAATAAGTCTTTGCATTAGACCTCCCGTCAGCACTCCGCGTGATCACCATATATACATGCGCAAATATAAAGATCATGCGGTCGGAATGATTCGGGAATACCACGGAAAAGGTATCTTTGTTGGCTTTCTAGAACAGGTATTCAGTCGGGACGTACCCGCCTGGGCACCACCTGGATCAATGTGGGAAGATACTCCTCAAGACAACTTAGGCCAGTTCCGAGAATTGGCGTTCCATGTAGATGGGAAGGACCAAATGATTACCCCAAATTTCTAGACACCTTCGTCAGTTCTTTGTATTCGAGGTTGTCAGAGGTCTTCAGGCTTAAGTCCAGTTTTCTTAGCGATACGGGAGAGCATTTTAGGTCCAAGTTCATCGCTATCAGAGAATGCCCATGTATAGGAATAAGAAAAATTCGGATTTCGGAGTTTAAGGTGAGAACCTTCTTGTGTGTCGGCTGGTTTCCATCCGATACGGACAAGCGCTCTGTACACGATCCGCGCTTTAGTACTGGACCACTGACTCACGCAATGGCGCGTTCGAGCCTTATGTTTGGCGGGTCTTCATCTGAGTTTTCCACGTCGTCCGCCACTGCTCGAAGCGCTATCGCATACGCTTTATTTATCGCTTCCTCTTTGGTCTTGCCATACGCCAGTGCCCCAGGAATTTCAGGAATTTCAGCTATCCAACGACCATCAGTTTCCTGCTCAAGTTCGACGCTGAATCGCAAGTCTTGGCTCCTCGTACTTCGCGGCGGTTTGGATCCGATTATCACAATGCTTAGGATGCCCGAAGGCCGATCCAGTTGCACGTTACGGAGGTTTTTTTAATGAGGGAACATTACATCCGATCATTGGAGAATGGCAAGGCAATTGTTAAGCCGCTGTTAGCTCTTTATATTCAAGGTTTTCCGAATGAATCAGCTTCAACATCGTATCCCGAAACAGGAATGGGTTCTTGCGGTTGTTGAACCGCCATGTCATTTCGTCAAGGTAGGCCGCCAGATGCTTCGCAAGAGACCCGATGCCACGTTCCCATAATGCCGCGCTTGAGCAGGCAGAATGCCGCGCCGCACATGCCAATCACATGCCATTCGGTGAGGATCGGCGAACAATTCATTATTGCGAGATTGGGCATAATCAGTAACTAAGCGGCTTACGGAACTGTGGGGATGCAAATAGCCCTTGGAGACATGAACCATTTCGTCCGCCACGACGCAGACACGGCCTGCGTCTGATTGTACGTACATTTTATTCTCATTCCCCCACTTCAGGTATTCCTGCGGTGGGGGATTTTTATTGCCTACGACTTTGTCCCCAGGGGATTAGGTCAACTTTCAGGTCAACTCTACGACGCCCGCCCACCCAGTGAATTACCCTATTTCCTTGGAAAAATAGCCCTTTGTTTGCAATAGATGCGGCAATTCCAGAACTTGCCAAGCTGCGGGACTCGTCAACATTGCGTCGCAGGTGTTGGTTCCTTTACATGGGGAACCAATCTTATCCTCCCCGGCTGGGGAGCCCCCTCAGGTTCTGCGACACCGTCTTCCCGGATTGGTGCTTTCCCGGAAAGGATACTCTTACTCCGTCTCCGGGTCATATGCAAGAGTCTTTTTCTTGATACCATAAATTTCGAGGTAAGGTTCCTCAAAATGGCACGCGGCTGGGCTGTGAAAAGGGCCAGGCGAATGGCGGATTCTGGGTGCGGTTCAACCGGTTCTCGACACTTTACGCCGATTACTTGCCGGCGAGAACTCCGTCAATCTTGCGCAACTCCTCGGCTGAGAATTTCAAGTTTTTCAGTGCGCCCACGTTGTCGTCCACCTGCGACACCTTGCTGGTCCCAACCAGCGCGCTGGTAACGCGCGGATCGCGTAGCACCCACGCGACCGCCATCTCTGCCAGCGTCTGCCCTCGCTGCCCCGCGATTTCATTGAGCGCGCGAACCTTGGCGAGAGTCGCTGCTCCGATGTCCTTCTTCTTTAGAAAGAAATTGCGGGCGGCGCGCGAGTCGCTGGGAATTCCGTGCAGATAGCGATCTGACAACAGTCCCTGCGCCAGCGGGCTGAAGACGATCGCTCCCACGCCTTCTTTCTCCAGCACGTCCAACAATCCCTGCTCGGGATCGCGCACGAACATCGAATACTTCGGCTGATGGATCAGGCAGGGCGTTCCGAGATCGCGCAAAATCTTTACCGCCGCGGCCGTCTGCTTGGCGTTGTAAGCCGAAATGCCCGCGTAGAGCGCCCGTCCCGAGCGGACCGCCGTGTCGAGCGCTCCGAGCGACTCTTCCATCGGCGTGTCGGGATCGGGGCGATGATGGTAGAAAATATCGACATACCCCAGTCCCATGCGTTTCAGGCTCTGATCGAGACTGGCCAGCATATATTTGCGCGAACCAAGATCCCCGTACGGCCCGGGCCACATATCCCAGCCCGCCTTGGTCGAAATGATTAGCTCGTCGCGGTAGGGAAGAAAATCTTTTTTCAGGATCTGCCCGAAAGTTTCCTCCGCCGATCCATACGGAGGACCGTAATTGTTGGCGAGATCGAAATGTGTAATGCCGAGATCGAATGCCCGGCGCAGCATGGCCCGAGAATTTTCGAAATTATCCGCGCCGCCGAAGTTGTGCCACAGTCCGAGCGACACGCCGGGAAGTTGGATGCCGCTGCGTCCGGAGCGGCGATATTGCATGGAGTCGTAACGCTTGTCATCTGCAACGTACATGATTGCTCTCCTCAGCAGCTAAGCCGCATCCAAAATAATGCCGTTACCGCAGCGCTGAAGCGCTGCGCCACCCAAAATCAGACACAAAAATCAACACTCATATTACGAGGTCAGTCGTATTTTTCGTAACGGATCGAAGTTCGATTCCAACCCAGACTTTTCAGCAACTCCCGATTCGCCTTGACCATCTTGTCGAGGCCGCAGATGTAGGCGTGCATATCGGTGCGAGTTCCTACGATTTCGGCCAGATGTTCCTGCACGTATCCTCGCAGCCCTTTCCACTCTGCTTCACCGCGGCTCAACGTAGGCAGAAAATGAAAGTTGTCGTGATCGGCGGCGAGACGTTCAAACTCTTCGCGATAATAAATGTCCTGCTCGCGGCGCGCGCCGAAGAGCAGCCAGAATTGGCGTCCCTGATGACGGTCGTGCTCCGCCAGCAACCAATGCAGCATGGAGCGGAACGGCGCGATCCCGGTTCCCGTGGCAATGAACGCGGTGTCACGCAATGGCGGGCGCAGAATGAAGTCGCCGAACGGCCCCTGAAACCCTATCTTCGCGCCTTCGTCGAGACTGCAAAGATAGTTGGACATGAACCCATCCTGCACGCGATTCAGGCAGAAGGCGAAGTGCCCGTTCTCGGACGGCGGCGACGCGATCGAATACGCGCGCGTCATCTCTTCGCCATCGGGAGTGGTGGCCTTCACCGAGAGCCATTGTCCGGGAACGAAGCCGAAGCGGGGGGCGTTCACTTCGAGCTCGATATGCCTCGTAAATTCGGAGAGCGGGACGGAGCGAGCCACACGTGCATCGAGGGTTTTGAACTGGGCCATCGGTCAGTTAGATGATGGCGAATGGCTGCAGGACGCGAAGGGCCCTTTCCGACGGCTGAGAGCTGACGGCTTCTTACTCCACGGTCACCGACTTGGCCAGATTTCTTGGCTGATCTACATCGCAGCCTCGGCGCACGGCGATGTGATAGGCGAGCAGTTGCAGCGGGACGATTTCCAGGATCGCCGACAATTCATCCGGCGCCGGCGGAACGAAGAGGACGTGATCTGCCTCCTCGGCGATCTCTTTGTCGCCTTCGGTGGCAAGCGCGATGACTATGCCGGAACGAGCCTTTACTTCTTTCAGGTTCGACATCGTTTTCTCGTAACGGGTCATCGACTGCGGGCTCGTCACATCGCGCGTGGCGATGATGACCACGGGAAGATTTTCGTCAATCAGTGCATTCGGGCCGTGCTTCATCTCGCCCGCCGGGTAACCTTCGGCGTGAATGTAGGAAATTTCCTTGAGTTTGAGCGCGCCTTCGAGCGCGATGGGATAGTGAATGCCGCGTCCGAGGAAAAGGAAATCCTGCGCGCGGATATAAGTTTTCGCCAGCTCGTCGCAAGCCTCATCGTGTGTGAGAATCTGTTCCAGCTTGCCGGGGATGCGCATGAGCTCTTGCACGGCGGCCTTGGCCTGTTCGGGTGTCATGGCGCCGCGCACCTGCGCCAGATACAGGGCGAATAAATAAAGAGCGGTCAATTGTCCGGTGAAGGCCTTGGTGGAAGCCACGCCGATTTCCGGGCCGGCGTGGGTGTAGATGGTTCCGGCGGCCTCACGCGTGATCATGGAGCCTACGACGTTGCAGATGGCCAGCGTCTTCGAGCCCTTGGCCTTGGCTTCACGCTGGGCCGCGATGGTATCCGCTGTTTCGCCGGATTGCGAAATCAGCAGCGTCATCGTGTCCGGCCCGAGGATCGGGTCACGATAGCGCCATTCGCTGGCGTAATCGACTTCGACGGGAACGCGGGCCAGGTTCTCGATCATGAATTTGCCGGCCAGTCCGGCATGCCAACTGGTGCCGCAGGCGGCGATATTGATTTTCTTCAGTGCCTTGAACTCGGCATCGCTGACCTGCATCTCGTTGAGGAAGATGGCGCCGGTATCCTGCGAGACGCGGCCGAGGGTGGTGTCGCGGACGGTGCGCGGCTGCTCATAGATTTCTTTGAGCATGAAGTGCTTGAAACCACCCTTCTCCGCCATGATCGGATCCCAGGTGATGCGCTGCGCCTTCCGCTCCAGCGGATTGCCGTCGAAATCGGTGACCCGCACGCCATCTGCGGTGATCACGGCAAGATCGCCATCGGCTAGAAAGAAAAGCTCGCGGGTGTGATCGAGGAGCGCGGGCACGTCGGAGGCGACGAAGTATTCATCCTTACCGAGGCCGATGACGACGGGCGGTCCATTACGCGCCGCGACGATCTTGTTCGGTTCGTCGACCGCAATCACCACCAGCGCGAATACGCCGGTAAGTTCCTTGACCGCTTTGCGCACGGCTTCTTCCAGGAGTGGCCTATGACCGTTGCCAGTTTGCAGGTAGTACTTCTCGATCAGGTGCGCGATGATTTCCGTGTCCGTTTCGGTGGTGAACTTGTGTCCTTCGGCGATCAGCTTCTTCTTGAGCGAGAGATAGTTCTCGACAATGCCGTTATGCACGACCACGATTCTGCCGGTGCAGTCGCGATGCGGATGGGCGTTTTCTTCTGTGGGGCGGCCATGGGTGGCCCAGCGCGTGTGTCCGATGCCGTACGTGCCGTCGAGCGGCTTGAGGCGGATCACTTCTTCCAGATTGCGCAGCTTGCCTTCCGCGCGGCGGATCTGCAGGCCCGCGCCGTTTCCGGCCACCGCGATTCCCGCCGAGTCGTAGCCGCGATACTCCAGCTTTCTTAGTCCCTCAATAATGACGGGGACGACCTGCTTCTTACCCACATATCCAACAATGCCGCACATTGGTTAATTGGCTCCTTGACGAATGGTTCGGCGGGGAGGACCGGTGATTGTTCGGGCACAGCATTGCCCGTCAAGCACAAACGGGAAATCTACTCTTCGAGGGAGAAGCGAAACTCTTCAATGACCGGGTTCGTTAGAACTTCGCGCGCGATCCGCTCTACTTCCGCTTGCGCCTCATCCTTTGAGATGCCGCTGTTGAGAGTAATTTCGAAATACTTTCCTTGCCGTACATCGTGCAGACTCTTGTAGCCGATTTTCGTAAGGGCGCCATGGATGGTTTTACCCTGCGGATCCAGAACGCTCTTCTTCAATGACACGTAGACGTAGGCTTTCATCAACGTGTCAATTATACGTCAGGTGGCAGCGAACAGGACCGTGGTTTCCGTTATAGGGGGTATGCGGTTCGGGCCACTCACTTTCGTGAAGTCGAATCCGTAACCTGTTCAAAAGATGCCAGTTGATGGTCCAACTCTGCGATCGCCTGCTCCAGCATCTGGCGGTGATGACGGTTGCTGGCTGCCTGCAGTTGTTGCGTGAGGCGTCCACGGGAAAGAAGCAGGCCCTCGCGTTTCCGGTTGCATTGCTGTTGCTCTGGCGAGATCGGTGCGCGGACGGTCTCCCGCCGCTCCGACATTTCCGCTTGTTGTTGTTCTACAGACTTACTTTCCCAACCGCGTGCCATTTGAAGAATCTTACCTCGAAGTTTTTGGCTGGTACCAAGAAATAACTTGTCCCCGCATTGCCTTCAGGTGCGATGCTCTGTGGCTAGCGGATAGCGAGCGGTTCTTGCGAACGCAGCGAGGCAGCGCGCTCACGGGCATTCTGGAGGGCGCGCTTGACGTGACGAGGCGCGGTGCCGCCGGGGACGTCGTGCAGCGCGACTACTTCCGTAAGTCCGAGGCAGGAGTGGAAACCCGCATCAAAGCCCGCGTGAATCGCTTGCAGGTCGGCGAGCGGCAGTTTTTGCAAATCGCATCCGCGTTCCACGGCCAGCTGCACCGCCTTGCCGACCGCTTCGTGGGCGAGGCGCGACGGCACTCCGCGTTCGACGAGATATGCGGCTGCGGCCCACGCATTCATAAAACCCAAACTTGCGGCCTGATTCATCTTTGCGTCGTTGAATTCGACGGTGTTCATAAATCCGGTCACGAGCGGCAGCATGCCGATGACTGTGTCGGAGGCGTTGAACACAGGCTCCTGCGTTTCCTGCAAGTCTTTGTTGTAGGCGAGGGGCAGTCCCTTCACCAAGGTTTGTAGCGTGATGGCGCATCCCATGACACGCGCCGCTTTGCCGCGCACCAGCTCCAGCAAGTCGGGATTTTTTTTCTGCGGCATGGCGCTGCTGCCGGTTGAGTAGGGCTCGGACAATTCGACGAAGCCGTACGCGGGCGTGGAGAACAAGATCATCTCTTCGGCCCAGCGGCTGAGGTGAAGAGCGAGCAATGAGAGCGCGTCGACGAATTCGATGGCGAAGTCGCGGTCGCTTGTAGCATCCATGCTATTAGAGGTCGGGCCAGCAAACCCCAGCTCCGCGGCCATCGCTTGACGATTGAGTGTGAGCGTGGCTCCGGCTACGGCGCCCGAGCCCAGAGGACAAAGGTTCGCGCGCTTGCGGCAGTCGGCGAGGCGACCGGCGTCGCGCAGAAACATTTCTACGTAAGCCAGCAACCAATGTGCGACCAGAACGGGCTCTGCCGGCTGCAGGTGCGTGTAGGCGGGCATTGCTAATGGCGAAGATGCGCTGGCCGCAGCCTCGGCGCGCGCCAGGAACGCCTCGATCCAATCGGCGATCAAGTTCTGCAGGGCATCGATGCTTTGACGCACGAAGAGCCGGAGGTCGGTCGCGATCTGTTCGTTGCGGCTGCGGCCGGTGTGCAACTTGTAGCCGGTAGCGCCGATCAGCGCGGCGAGTTGCTTTTCTACGAAGTGGTGAACGTCTTCGGCTTCCGGATCTTTCAGAAATTCCGGCGACGATTCGGCGCGATGGCCGATTTCTCCCAGCGCTTTCACGATTTCGGAAAGCTCTTCGGAGGAAAGCACTCCGGCGTGTTCAAGAGCGTTGGCGTGCGCGCGGCTGGCGGCGAGTTCGAAGGGCAGCAGCCGTTGATCGTAGGGGAACGACCGCTGCCATTTTTCAAATTCGGGGTCAAGCGGCTGCCGGAAGCGGCCGGACCACATCTTCATTGTTCGACCTTCATTGTTCAACCTCTACCTTTACTCTCGCCTGCGTCTGGGCGCGGCAACGCGACGGCAATCCCAGGATGCGGATGAAGCCTTCGGCGTCTTTCTGATCATAGCTCGCACCCATGGTGAATGAGGAGAGGTCGGTGCGGTAGAGCGAGTAATCGGATTTGCGGCTGACGATGCTGACGTTGCCTTTGTAGAGCGACAGCGTGACCGCGCCGGTCACGTTCTGTTGCGTGGTTTCGACGAAGGCGTCCAGCGCTTCGCGCAGCGGCGTGAACCACAGGCCGAAGTAAACCAGTTCGGCATACTTGAGCGCGACGTGCTGCTTGAAGTGCAGCAGGTCCCGATCGAGGCAGAGGGCTTCTAGTTCGCCGTGGACGGCCAGCAGCAGCGTGCCTCCGGGAGTTTCGTAGCAGCCTCGCGATTTGATGCCGACAAAGCGGTTCTCGACCAAGTCGATACGGCCAATCGCGTTGCGCCCGCCGATTTCGTTCAGCAGTTCGACCAGCGATACGGGATCGAGATTCATGCCGTTCACCGAGACGGGCACTCCTTTTTCAAATCCAATTTCGACTTGTTCTTCCTGATCGGGAGCCTCCTGCGGCGACTTCGTCATTTGCCAGGTGCTCGGGAATGGCGCGTTGGCCGCGTCTTCGAGCTCTCCACCCTCGTGGCTCACGTGCCAGAGATTGCGATCGCGGCTGTGAATCTTCTCGCGGCTCGCGGTCACGGAAATGCCGCGCTTCTCGGCGTAGTCGAGACAATCTTCGCGCGACTTGAGATCCCACTCGCGCCACGGCACCACAACTTTCAGCTCGGGAGCGAGCGCCTGGTAGGCCATCTCGAAGCGGACCTGGTCATTGCCCTTGCCGGTGCATCCGTGGCTGACGGCCGAGGCGCCTTCGCGCAGCGCGACTTCGACCTGATGTTTCGCGATCACGGGGCGGGCGAGCGAGGTGCCGAGCAGATACTTGTTTTCGTACACCGCGCCCGCTTTCAGCGCCGGCCAGACGTAACCGGTCAGAAACTCTTCGCGCAGATCTTCGACTACCACTTTGCTGGCTCCGGTTTTGTAGGCCTTTTCCACCACGGCCTCGATGTCATCCCCTTGGCCTACATCGGCGACCATGGCGACCACTTCGTAGGCATAATTTTCCTTGAGCCACGGAATGATGATGGAGGTATCGAGCCCCCCGGAGTAGGCGAGAACAATTTTCTCTTGCTTAGGCATGTGCGCTCCTAGCTGGGAAGTGGCCCGCGCCACCGCCCAACAGCCATACGAGAATGGCTTTCTGAATGTGCAGGCGATTTTCCGCCTGATCGAAAACAACCGAGTTCACCGAGTCGATGACCTGATCGGTCACCTCGCAGCCGCGATGCGCGGGCAGACAGTGCATGAACAGCGCATTGGGCTTGGCAAGTTGCATGAGCGCGGCGTTCACCTGGTAGGGGCCGAAGATGGCGGCACGTTCTTCCGCCTCGTGTTCGTGTCCCATGCTGGCCCAGGCATCGGTGTAGACGGCATCGGCTCCGGCAACAGCTTTGCGCGGGTCGGTCAGGATGCGGAGCGAAGCCTTGGTCTCGTCCGCAATGGCCTTCGCCATGGTGACGATAACGGGATTGAGCCCGTAGCGCTCCGGGGTAGCAATGGAAACTTTTGCGCCCACCGCGGCGCCAGCCAGCAGGAGCGAGTGCGCCATGTTGTTGCCATCGCCAACGTAGGCGAAATGAATTTTCGAGAGATCGCCGAAATGTTCCTGCAGGGTAAAGAAGTCGGCGAGCGCCTGGCAGGGATGTTCGAGTTCACTGAGGGCGTTGATGACCGGAACGCTGGCGTAGGTGGCCATCTCTTCGACGACCGAATGACTAAACGTTCGCAATACGATGATGTCGATCCAGCGTTCGAGATTGTGGGCGATGTCGTAAAGAGACTCGCGCGCATTGAGGCGGCTGGCCGTCTGGTCGACGAAGAATGTGGTGCCGCCCAGGCTGTCCATGCCGGCTTCGAACGTGAGCCGCGTGCGCAGGGAGGGCTTCTCGAAGAACATCACCATCTGCTTGCCGGCGAGAACGCCGCGATAGTCCGCGGGCCGCTGCTTGAGCATCAAGGTGAGGTTAAAGAGCGCGAGGATTTCGGCAGGGGCGAGGTCGTGGATCGAGACGAGATCGCGCGGCGCGACCGGTTCCGCCAGCGGGTTCGTCTTCGTCTTCATTGTTGGCGGATTCATCAGTGCCATGGGAACGGTTCTCATTTGCATTTCGTAACACTCCATTTCCGGAGAAACTTGACGCGGCTCGAGGAATTGGCCCCGGCAAACCGCTTACAACAGCTCGCGAATGCGTCGGGCGAGCGCATGCGCTTTCTTTTTGTCGGTGGCGATGACCAGCACCGTATCGTCGCCGGCGATTGTGCCGACGACCTCAGGCCAGTGCGAGGTATCGAGCGCGGCGGCAACGGGCTGCGCGCTGCCGACCGTGGTCTTCACCACGAGCAGGTTCTGGGCTTGGCGGATTTCGACCACGAATTGGCGAGCGAGATGCATGACCGAGGGCAAAAAGCCTTCCGCGCCCAAGCTCTCGTCAGCGCGCCGATAGCCCTCGGGCCCTTTGACGAGTTTCAGTTCGTGGATGTCACGGGACAGCGTCGCCTGGCCTACATCGAAGCCCTTGCGCTCGAGCCTGTGCTGAAGGGAGTCCTGGCTTTCGACAGGACCGTCGTCGAGCAGATCGAGGATGGCTTGGTGGCGCGCTGTTTTCGACATGAATAAAAATGCAACTGAATGCATAAGTATCCATCCAGTGCAGGAGTCGTGTCAAGCGGGAAATGCCCGGTGGAATGCCCCGGGGCATGCCGGAGGAGTGTGTGTCAAAGCTTGAGGTCGAGCGAAAAAGTGGAACGCACGATGCTCCAGCCGCGCAGCGGCGGAACAGGAAAGCCCGCACGGCAGTGGCTGGCATGATTCCAGCCATTCTCTGCGTTACTCAGCTTCCTCTTCCTGAGACGCGCCGGCTCGGACCAGGTTTTCCAATTCTCGGTGCAGACCAGCGCGGCTGGTCTCGGGCAATTCTAAAAAGCGAAAAGGCTGGAGGCATCCTTGGGTGGCCCACATGGGAAACAACATGTGCACGCGGCAGCGGATGCTGGTAATGCCGAGGTGGAACAGGATTGTCACCCGGATGCCTTCGTCAAGCGGTTGTTCGATCGAGACCAGTCCGCCGTTAACGGAGAGCTGGCTCAGGCGGCCACGGACTTGACGTCCGTTTTCGAGCACCATCAGAGCAAGGATGGAGCCGCCGAGCTTGACGCGCAAGCTCCGGTGTCCTTTGTGCGTTATCGGCGTGGAGGGCATTCTCTACCAATTTTGCATCAGGCGGAGGCGGCTGGGCAGATTACGAAAGTCAGGCCGCCCTCGGCTTTGGTCGCACTTCCGTAAGGAGTAGACGCCCCGGCAGGGCTGCCGCTCTCGCGTGCTAGAATCGTTACTGTGACTCCCCCAACCGATGCTTCCTGACATCGACAAATTGCTGGAGCTGCAGGCGGCGGATAAAGAGATCCGCAGACTGCGGGACGAAGTGGCCGCGCTGCCGAAACGCGTGGCGGTGATTGAGCAAAAGCTGGCCGGGACCAAGGCGCACCTGGAAAAGGTTCGGACGGCAGCCAAGGGCGACGAGGCCAACCGCAAGAAGTTCGAAGCCAATATCAAAGACCTGCAAGGCAAGATTTCCAAGTATCGCGACCAGTCCCTCGACGTTAGAACCAACGACCAGTACAAGGCGCTGCTGCACGAGATCCAGTTTGCCGAGCAGGAGATCCGCCTCAACGAGGACCGCATCCTGGAGGTGATGGTCAACGTCGACGCGCGCGAAAAGGAAGTTAAGGCGGCGGAGGCCGAGCTCAAGGCGGAGACGGCCGAGATCGAAAGAGAAAAAGAAGACGCGCGAAAAGTTACCGCGGAAGATCAGAAAAAGCTCGCCGAGTGGAACGCCAAGCGCGACGCTTTGCGCCACGGGATTTCCGAGGATACTCTTCGTCACTATGAGCGCGTGGCGAAGTTGCGCGGCAGCGGACTGGCGGAAGTCCGCGACCAGAAATGCATGGGCTGCCAGGTGATGCTGCGTCCGCAGACCTACAACGAAGTGCGGAATGGCGAGAAGGTAATGGTCTGCGAATCGTGCCAGAGAATTCAATACTACGATCCTGCGAACGAGGTGAAGCCGGAGCAGGAAGTGGTGACGGTTACCGGGAGAAAACGCGCCCGCCCCAAAGCGGATGCTCCGCAGGCGTGGTTCTACCGTCCGGACTACGGCGAGGAAGGCGAAGTGCTGCTGGTGTTCATCAATGACGGCGCCAGTTCGACGCGGCGCATCTACGAAATGCACACTGGGCGCCAGGTCGGCGATGTGCTGGTGCGCGAAGGAATTTACCGCCTGGCGTTTCCCGAGGACCTGACCGACGCCGCTCTCCGCCTCAACGGCCATTGGGAAGAAAAGGAAATCGACGAGTGGGGCTCGGAAATACCTTCGAATGCGCTCGATCTTCTTCATAAAGATCTGCTGGCCATTCGGCGCGAGCACAGATCGAGCCCCAAGCATTCCGCCTCTCCGGCGGAACAACCGGCCGCCCGCTAGATCTTTGCTGCACGGCAGGCGCCACCCCGGCAGCCAGGCGTGATGCCGAAACCTCCACCGGCAGGCTCTTGCGGTAAAATTGCGCCCACGAGGTGAGTGATGGCCCCCCACGTCAATGACTTCAGCCTTCCTTCTACATCCCGCCGTTCGTTTCTCAGCCTGTCTGCCGCTGCTTCGGCCGCGCTGGCATTGCGCATTGTCACCGAACCGATGCTGGCTCGCGCCGCGCGGGAGAGCTTGCCGACCGATGGCGTCAAGATTGACGCCAACGAAAATCCGCTCGGGCCCGCTGCTTCTGCGCGCGAGGCACTGGCCGCCATCGTCCCGCAGGGCGGGCGCTATTCCTTCGGGCTGACCGACGATCTGGTAAAGACGCTCGCGGAAACTGAAGGCCTCAAGCCGGAACAGATCCGCGTCCACCCCGGGTCGAGTGACCCTCTGCATCACACCGTGGCCGCCTTCGCCTCCCCGCAGCGCAGCTATGTCACCGCCGATCCGGGATACGAAGCCGGCATGTTCGCCGCCAATGCCATTGGTGCGAAGGTAGTGAAAGTTCCGCTGACAAGAACGTACGCGCACGATGTGAAGGCGATGCTGGCCGCGGCTCCCGACGCGGGCGTGTTCTATGTTTGCAGCCCGAACAACCCGACCGGCACCCTCACCAGCCATTCCGATATCGCATACCTGGTCGAAAACAAGCCCAGGGGTTCGGTCGTGCTCGTGGATGAAGCCTACATTCATTTTGCCGACGCGGTTTCCGTAATGGATCTGGTGAAAGCCGATAAGGACGTGATCCTGCTGCGCACGTTCTCGAAGATCTACGGGATGGCGGGCCTGCGCTGTGGCGTCGTCTTCGCCCGCCCCGACCTGCTGGAGAAAATCGAAAACTACGGCGGCTGGAATCCGATGCCCATCACCGCGCTCGTCGCCGCCTCGGCCAGCCTGAAAGACGCGCAGCTGGTGCCCGAGCGCAAGCGCATTAACGCCACGGTTCGCGGCCAGGTCTTTGCCTGGCTCGACCGCAACGGATACTCCTACGTTCCTTCCGAATCGAACTGCTTCATGCTCGACACGAAACGCCCGGCGAAGGCTGCGATCGACGCCATGGCAAAACAAAATGTATTCATCGGGCGCATCTGGCCTGTGTGGCCAACCTACGCGCGCATCACGATTGGAACCGCGTCCGAGATGGAACAGTTCCAGGCCGCGTGGCAGAAGGTGATGTCGGGTGCGGTGACGGCCAGTGTCGGCGCAAGGCCAAGCTCAGGAGAACTGGGCAAACGGAATCTGGATGGGATCGTGACCCGAGCTTAAGGCAACTCATGCTCGTGTGGGACGGGCGCCTCGCTCGTCCAAGCCGAGCGAAGCTCGGCAATTGCCTGCGCCCACAACAACTTTGGGTTCGCTATAACATCTATCCATGCCGAAAAAATGCCCTCCCTCCGCCAAGCACGCGGAGCCCGCCGTAAAACTCTCCACCCGAGGAGCCATCCGCCTGCAAGCCCGTCACCCGTGGGTCTACCGCTCGGATGTCACCGAAGAAAAAGATGTGCCGCCCGGCGCCGTCGTCCGCGTCCTCGATCAGCGCGGCAAATTCCTCGGAACCGCGCTCTACAGTTCCTCGTCGCAGATCGCCATCCGCATGATCTCTCACGGTTCCGTGGCCGATCTGCCGGCTCTGGTAGCGGAGCGCATTCGCGCCGCCATCGCCTACCGCAAGGGAAATGATCTCGTCCGCAACACCGACGCCTACCGCATCGTCTTCAGCGAAGCTGATTTTCTGCCCGGCCTCATCGTCGATCGCTATAACGACGTGCTCTCGGTGCAAATCCTCACCCAGGCCATGGACGCCGCCCCCGTGCGCGAAGCCGTCCTGCAAACGTTATGTGACGAACTGCAACCGGCGGGAATCGTCGAGCGCGTCGATGCGCGAATCAGAGAACTCGAGCAATTGCCGCCGCGGCAGTCCGGCCTGCTTTGGGGCGAGAAGAGTTCGACTGTCATCAACATGAACGGCGTCCGCTTCCACTGCGATGGCCTCGAAGGCCAGAAAACCGGCGCGTTTCTCGATCAGCGGGAGAACTACGCCGCCGTCGCGCAGTACGCGCACGGCGAAGCCCTCGACGCGTTTTGCTACCAGGGAGGATTCGCGCTGCACCTTGCTCTGCACCCCGCCGCAAAGTGTTCCAGCGTCACGGGAGTGGATAGCTCGCGTCCGGCGCTCGAAATGGCGGAAAAGAACGCGCTTCTGAACGGCCGCGAACTGGAGTGGATCGAGGCCAACGCTTTCGATCTCCTAAGGGAGTACGCCGCCGCCGGCCGCCGCTACGACACCATCGTTCTCGATCCCCCGGCGTTTGCCAAGACCAAGCGCGACCTCGAAAAAGCCCTCGGCGGCTACAAGGAGCTCAATCTGCGTGCCCTGAAGATGCTGCGGCCCGGAGGGATTCTCGTCACCTGCTCCTGCTCCTTCCACGTCAGTACCGCCGACTTCCTCAAAGTGCTAGCCGCCGCCGCCCAGGACGCCCACAAGTCCCTGCGGGTGGTCGAGAACCGCGGAGCGGCGAAGGATCATCCAATATTATTGAACGTGCCAGAAACCAGCTATCTCAAGTGCCTGATATTGAGCGTAAGCAATTGAAAAATAATAATATAATTTGCTTGACAATAACGCACTAAGATTTTATGCTTGTTTGACACTAATTGACAACCCGGGAGCTTCCGAAAGCTCCCCGAATGAACTTCAAGTAGGAGGAGTTAAGTTATGACCATGATTACCCGTTGGGATCCATTCCGTGAGTTCGTCACCCTGCAAGACCGCATGAACCGCTTGTTCCCCCGTGGGCCGGAGGGTCAGGATGAATCTCTGACCTCGACCGCATTCGCTCCGCCCGTGGACGTTTACGAGGACGAGCACAACGTCACCCTGAAGATCGAAGTGCCGGGAATCGACGAGAAGGACATCGACGTCCGCATTGAGAACAACACGCTGACCGTGCACGGCGAGCGCAAGTTCGAGAAGGAAGAAAAAGAAGAGAACTTCCGCCGCGTGGAGCGTCAGTACGGCAGCTTCACCCGCACCTTCGCGCTCCCCAATACAGTCAACCATGACAACGTTCAGGCTGATTATGACAAGGGTGTGTTGAAGATCAAGCTGGCCAAGAAAGCCGAAGCCAAGCCGAAGCAGATCAAAGTAAACGTAGGCAGCCAGAAGACGCTGGAAGGCAAAGAGCCGAAGAGCGCCAGCAAGGCCGCATAAGCGATGCGCGTGTGGGGACGGGCGTCTCGCCCGTCCAGCCGGGCAAAGCCCGGCAGTTGCGAACTCAGCGGGAGGCGAGAACCAGCGCCTCCCGCTTTATTTGTAATTGGCAATTTGTAATTGGTAATTGAGAGCTGCACCCAATAATCCGTGGTACAAGTGAGATTCGTATCAGGGCATGCCTTCAGGCATGCCGCAAATGCACTACCATCAACGCGCCTTCAGGCGCTGGAGTAAACGTCCATGCCCATTCGTTGGGACAAATTCACCGTCAAGGCGCAGGAGGCCATCCAGCGCGCAAACGAGCTTGCCTCCGAGCACGGCAATCCGGAGATGACCCCAGCCCATCTGCTGGCCGCGTTGGTCGAGGATCGCGAAGGCATCGTTGCGCCCGTGCTCGAAAAAATCGGCATCGGGCCGCAGGCTGTGCTCAGCGACCTCTACAAAGAAATTGAGAAGTTGCCTAAAGTCTCGGGCAGCAGCGGCGCGCAGCAGCCAGCCATGTCGTCGCAGATCAACCAGGTCCTCGAAAAATCTTTCAAAGAGGCCGACACCTTCAAAGACGAATATGTGTCGACCGAGCACATGTTGCTGGCGCTGACCGATCTGAAGCGCGATCCGGCGCAGGAGCTGCTGGCGCGTCACGGTGCGACCCACGATGCCATCCTGAGAGCGCTCACCGCGGTTCGGGGATCGCAGCGTATCACCGACCAAAATCCCGAAGCTAAGTACCAGGCGCTCGAGCGCTATGCCCGCGACCTGAATGAGCAGGCGCGACGCGGCAAACTCGATCCCGTGATCGGCCGCGATGAAGAAATCCGACGTGTAGTGCAGGTGCTTTCACGGCGCACCAAGAATAATCCGGTGCTGATCGGCGAGCCGGGCGTGGGCAAGACTGCCATAGTCGAAGGCCTCGCGCAGCGCATCGTCTCCGGCGACGTGCCCGAAGTCCTGAAGAACAAGCGCGTCGTCGCGCTAGATTTGGGAGCCATGCTCGCCGGCGCGAAGTATCGCGGCGAGTTCGAAGACCGCCTCAAGGCCGTCCTCAAAGAAATCGAAGATTCGCAAGGCAAGATCATCCTTTTCATCGACGAGTTGCACACGCTCGTTGGCGCCGGCGCCGCCGAAGGCGCGATCGACGCCTCGAACATGCTGAAGCCGGCACTCGCCCGCGGCGAGTTGCGCGCCATCGGCGCCACCACGCTCAACGAATATCGCAAGTACATCGAGAAAGACGCCGCGCTCGAACGCCGCTTCCAGATCGTTTTCGTAGGCGAGCCGAACGTCGAGGACACCATCGCCATCCTGCGCGGGCTGAAGGAAAAATATGAAGTGCACCACGGCGTGCGCATCAAGGATTCGGCCATCGTCGCAGCCGCGACCCTGTCACATCGCTATATTTCCGACCGTTTCCTGCCCGACAAGGCCATCGATCTGATCGACGAGGCCGCCGCCTCGCTCCGCATTCAGATCGATTCCATGCCCACCGAAATCGATCAGCTCGAACGGCGAGCCACGCAACTCGAGATCGAAAAGCAGGCGTTGAAAAGAGAAGACGATGCGAATTCGAAAGAGCGCCTCGCCCACGTCGAGAAAGAATTGGCCGGCATTCGTGAACAATCAAATGCGCTCAAGGCGAAGTGGAAGCAGGAAAAGGACGTAATCGCAAAAGCCCGCGCCCTGAAAGAAAAACTCGAGCAGCTCAGAATCGAAGAAGCTGCCGAGGAGCGCAAAGGAAATCTGGAGCGCGTGGCGCAAATCCGCTACGGGCTCATCCGCCAGACCGAACAAGAACTGAATAAAGTCACCTCGCAGATCGATGGCAAGACTGGACAGCGCATGTTGAAAGAAGAGGTCGATGAGGAAGACGTTGCCCGCATCGTTTCCAAGTGGACCGGCATTCCGGTTTCCAAGATGCTCGAGGGCGAAGTCAAGAAGCTCGTCAACATGGAAGACCGCCTGCGCCTGCGTGTCATCGGCCAGGACGCGGCGCTAGAACGCGTAGCTAATGCCATCCGCCGTTCGCGCGCCGGCCTAAGCGATCCGAAGCGGCCGATCGGCTCGTTTATTTTTCTCGGCCCAACCGGCGTCGGCAAAACCGAGCTGGCGCGCGCCCTTGCCGAATTTCTTTTCGACGACGAGCGCGCCATGATCCGCATCGACATGTCCGAATATATGGAGAAGCATGCCGTGTCGCGTCTGATCGGCGCGCCTCCGGGATACGTGGGCTATGAAGAGGGCGGACAGCTTACCGAGCAAGTGCGGCGGCATCCTTACGCGGTCGTGCTCTTCGACGAGATAGAAAAAGCGCATCCCGATGTATTCAACATCCTGCTGCAGATCATGGATGACGGCCGCCTCACCGACGGCAAGGGTCGCAAGGTGGACTTCAAGAACACGGTCATCATCATGACTTCGAACTTGGGTTCGTCGTACCTGCAGTCGGAAAACATTCGCACCGCCGATGGCTTCGAGCGTGCCTCGAAGCAGGTGATGGACGCGCTGCACGGGCATTTCAAACCCGAGTTCCTGAATCGCGTGGACGACATCATCATCTTCCGTCCGCTCGGCAAGGAACAGCTGGTCAAGATCGTCGATCTGCGCCTGGAAGACCTGCGCCGCCTGATCGTCGATCGCAAAATTTCTCTGGAGTTAACCGATGCTGCCAAAGAGCTGCTCTTCACCGAAGGCTACGATCCAAACTTCGGAGCGCGTCCGCTGAAGCGCGCCATTCAGAAGCTGGTGCAGGACCCGCTCGCGCTGAAAATTCTGGACGGCGAGGTGCTGCACGGCGACCACGTGATAGTGGACGCCGATAAGAAGGCGGGCAAGATGACGTTCAAAGTCAGCGAGCGGGTCAGAGAGAAAGAGCCAGCGCAAGCGAAGAAGTAATGTCCTGGTGGGGAAGATTGTGTGGGGACGGGCGACTCGCCCGTCCAGGCCGAGGGCAGCCCGGCGGAGCTAAGTCCTTTGTTTGCGTTCAAAAGTGTTCCACGTGGAACATAAGTGCGCAAAGTAATTACTTATAGCTAATATAATAAATGCATACAATAACTAGATTTCTTTTGCGTCCCTTACGTGGTTGGGGGCGCCTTGAACTGATCGGAAATCTCGCGTCGCGACAAAAACCATGCGACGATCACGCGCACGATGATCCCCACGCCGCCGAACGCGAGTGCTTTCGGTTGAACCATAACGATTGCGGCCGAAACTGACGGCACCAGCATTACGATTCCTGTGATGGCGATCAGCAACGCCGCGTGCCGCGCGATGTTATTGAGTTCCACGAGACCCCACGCGACTCCGCCTCCGACGACGGCCATGAGCAGGAACATGTACGGGCCTGCCAATTGCAGTCCGAACAACAGCGGCGCGCCTGCCGACATCGATACCGTGCCAGGACGAACCAGCATCAGGGCGCCCAAGATCCCCAGGTAAATTCCGCAGAGAGCGAACAGCGCGGCGATGGCTCGCACTCCATTTGGGATCGAGTTGGCAGCGTTATTTATCATAGTTTCTTATAGCGAATCCAGAGTTGCTGTAGCCACGGGCAACTGCCGAGCTTCGCTCAGCTTGGACGGGCGAGGGCGCCCGTCCCCACACGAGCATCGCGGCTCGTAGAATACAAGCCGTGGCCGCGCCCTCACAAACAAAACTGATTGTCCTGAACCTTAAGGCGGGGATGCCGACGGTTGAGCAGGCGAAGCGGCGATTGCTCGAATCATTGTATGCGCCGCGGGGAGCGAGTGGTCCGGTGGTGAAGATCATTCACGGCTACGGATCTTCGGGGAAGGGCGGCGCGATCCGCACCGCGATCCGCGAACAGATGGCCGAGTGGCAGCGCGAAGGCAAAGTGCTCAAGGTGGTGCCCGGCGAAAACTGGAGCATCTTCGACCCGGGCTCGCAGGATCTGCGCCAGCGCTATGCTTTTCTCAGCAAGGATGAAGATCTCGATCGCGGAAATGCGGGCATGACGCTGGTCGAGTTTCCGGCGGATACTTCCCGCATCTTTCGGTAGAGAGTCAGCGCTAGAGAATCAGCGCTAGGAGACCACCTATGGCCCTCAGCGCCTAGACCTGATCTTTTCGCACACCGCCATCACGCCGCGCGCTACGTTTCTTGGCCTTCTTCGGTGCTTTCGCGCGCCGCGCCCCTGGCAGCTTCCCGATTCTGTGATCCCCCGCAAGAACGAGCTCGCAGGCGTGCATTGCCGCTTCCTCGAAGTCGGGCGCATCAGCGGGAAGCACTTGCCAGCCCGTCACCTTCTTTCCCAATACCTCGATGGATCGCATGTTGGGGAAGTCCCGCCGCAGACTCTGGTGGTGCTCCTCGGTGGTGGCGAGCCACACTCCGTTGTCGGTGGTCTGGTTAGGTTTGTCGCGGAGGATGAGGACGATCTTGTCCTGGACATAGATCGCGAGGCAGCCGAACATGGGACGGGTCCGGGGCGACAGTGAAGCGATCGCGTCGAGCACGAATTCATGTGGGACAGGCTTGCGCGGCTTGGCGGCAAAGAGGCCGTCGTCCAGCGGGACCGAGGGCGCATTGCGACGAGGCTTCATCAAACTGGCGGCGAATCACGTTTCGTTCGCTGCTGCTTCCAGCAAATATCGACTGTATATCACCGACCGGCCAGGTGGCGAATCGCTGGCAAGCCGGAAGCCGATCCGCTGCGGGAGCCCGATAAAGGTTGCCGTCTCCCCCGCCAAAGTTGGAACGTTACCCGGCCTAATTGATCTCCAACTCATAACTTCCGTTAGAATCCCTCGGTGCCTGTTCGCCTGCAGATTGAAGCCACCCGCGGCCCCGCCCGCGCTGGCAAGCTCATCACTTCTCACGGAGAGGTCGAGACGCCTGTGTTCATGCCGGTTGGCACACTGGCTTCTGTCAAGGGCGTCTCGCAGGATGTGCTTGAAGAACTCGGCGTCCAGATTCTGCTCGCCAATACCTACCATCTTTTTCTGCGGCCTGGTGTCGAAACCGTTCGGCAGATGGGCGGGCTGCACCGATTCATGTCATGGGATCGAGCCATCCTCACTGATTCAGGCGGCTTTCAGGTTTTCAGCCTGAACGATCTGCGCAAGGTCAGCGAAGAAGGAGTCGAGTTCCGCTCGCACCTCGACGGCTCCCCGTACTTCCTGAGTCCCGAAAAGGCCATGGAGGCGCAGATCGGGCTGGGAGCCGACATCATCATGGCCTTCGATGAATGCATCGAGTATCCGGCCGACGCTCAGCGCGCGCGCGCCTCGATAGAACTGACCCTGCGCTGGGCCGCGCGCTGCAAGAATTATTTCGAAGCATACAAGTACGAAGTGCCGTGGGGGAGCAATGCTGCTCCGCTTCGCTCTGCTGGACAGCCGAGGGGGGCTGTCCCTACGCAAGCGGGGGCGACGCAGGCATTATTTGGCATCGTCCAAGGCGGCATGGACCCTGAGCTGCGCCGCGAATCCGCCGAGCGAACCATCGACATCGGCTTCCCCGGATACGCTATCGGCGGGCTGAGCGTCGGCGAACCCCGCCAGCTTACTCGCGACATCGTCGAATCAACGCTCGAGCATCTTCCCTCCAGCCAGCCGCGCTATCTGATGGGAGTCGGCACTCCGGAAGAGATCGCCCACTACGCCCAGTCGGGCGTCGACATGATGGATTGTGTGCTTCCCACCCGCGCCGCGCGCCATGGATTGCTGTTCACCTCCGAAGGCAGACTGTCGATCAAGCAGGCCAGATATGCGCAGGACGAAAGCGCGCTCGATCGAGCGTGCGACTGCCGCGTCTGCCAGCGGTATTCACGGGCCTACTTGCGCCATCTTTACGCCTCGAACGAACTGCTGGCCCAGGTTTTGAATACCGTCCACAACCTGCATTTTTACCTGGCCACCATGCGGACCGTCCGCGCCTGGATTCGAGCCGGCCACGCGCCCATCACCGGGGTTTCCCGGATGTAAATTCGGCGTGGCGTCCTTGACACCCGGCGAGCCGTCCGGCATTCTATTAAACTTGGGAACAAGGTCAGTTTCTTTCTGTGCCGTTCCGATCGGAACCGGGGCGCGGCATCGGCGGTTCGAGCCTCAAGCTGTAGGATCTCCGGCCATAGCAGAAAAGAATTCCCGCGGCTACGCAGAGAACGTTAAGCGGCATAAAAAAGGAAACTGCCGAGTTCCGCTCGGCCGATCCGAAGAGTGCGCTTCCGGCTGCGGTTTTTAGTCCGGTATTTCGTTACAGAGGATGAACTTGGTGGTGGAAATCATTTTGTCTGGTATGCCTGGCGCATTGGCGTTTTGGTTGCAGCTACCCGGTGGCACGAGTCTGCTCGGGCTGGCTCCCCTGCTGTTCATCTTTGCCATTTTCTACTTTCTGCTGATTTTGCCGCAGCAGCGCAAGCAGAAGAAGTGGCAGGCCATGCTGAGCGAGTTGAAAAACGGGGACAAGATCGTAACCAGCGGCGGCCTGCGCGGGACGATCGTCAGCATCAAGGACGATGCGCTGATCTTGCGCGTGCCGCCCGACAATCTGAAGCTCGAAATCAGCCGCGCATCGGTGCTATCGGTAACGCCGGCGGAAGAAGGAACAAAATCTTAGCTGCGGAGCTTCGCTCGGCCGGACGGCTGTTCACCCCAGCCCGCGAAAAGCGTGCGGTCTGGGGGCCCGAGGAGGGCGGCCGTCCCTACGCGTTCAAGTCATGAATAAGAACCTCAGTTGGAAGTTGGTGGTTATCGTAGGGATCCTGGTGGTTTTCCTGTTCGGCATCTTCGGCGTTCCGAAGGACTGGTCGGGCAGGGGGATGCTGGCGTCGGTCGCCGACCGCATTCATTTGGGACTCGACCTCCGTGGTGGGACGCACCTGATTCTGCAGGTGCAGGTCAACGACGCGGTCAACGTCGACTCCGACAACGCGGTGGCGCGCCTTAAGGAAGACTTCCGCACACACAAGATCAATTATGCCGACATCACCAAGCCCGATCCGGTGAACCATCCGGAAATGATCGTGGTCAAGGGCGTTCCTCCGGATCAGACCAGCGATTTCAAGAGCATTATTTCCGACCGGCTGCCGGACTACGAAGCTACCTCGGGTGCGGAAAATTCCTGGACCGTTTCGATGAAGGGCCAAAACCTGGCCGATTTGAAGAACCGCGCGGTCTCCCAGGCTATCGAGACCATCCGCAACCGCATTGACCAACTCGGCGTGAGCGAGCCGGTGATCCAGGAGCACGGCCTCGGCCAGTATCAGATTCTTGTCCAACTTCCGGGCGTGGACGATCCGGCGCGCGTGAAGGAGATCATGCAGTCCACGGCGATGCTCGAAATCAAGCAATCCCTCGGTGGACCTTATTCGAGCGAGCAGTCGGCCTTACAGGAGCACGGCGGAGTGCTGCCTCCGGACAGTGTGCTGATGCAAGGCAAAAGCATCGGCTCACGCAACAGCGAAGGCGGCGAACAGTGGTACATAATCTCCCGGGCCTCGGCCGTGACCGGTCGCGATCTTCGTACCGCGGAACCGAGCACCGACGAAAATGGCCAGCCGGCGGTCCGCTTTATCCTTACCTCTGAGGGTGGGCGAAAGTTCTACGCCTTCACTTCCGCCCATGTCGGCGACTACCTGGCGGTCGTTCTCGACAACAAGGTGCAGGAAGTGGCGGTGATCAAAGAAGCCATTCACGACACCGGCATCATTAACGGACGGTTCACCCAGCAAGAGACGCAAGACCTTGCGATGACGCTTCGTTCCGGCGCGCTGCCGGCCGGCATCAAGTACCTGGAAGAGCGCACGGTCGGGCCGTCGCTCGGCGCCGATTCGATTCGTTCCGGCGTTCAGGCGGCCATCATCGGCATGCTCGCCGTCCTCATCTTCATGCTGATTTACTACCGCTGGGCGGGCGTGAATGCCGACATTGCCCTCATCCTGAACCTGGTCATCCTGCTCGGGTTCATGGGCTACTTCGGAGCGGTGCTGACGCTGCCGGGCATTGCCGGCATCATCCTGACGGTTGGCATGGGCGTGGATTCGAACGTGCTGATATTTGAGCGCATCCGGGAAGAGCTGAGGAACGGCAAGACGCCGCCTTCGGCCGTGGAGCAGGGATTTGGCCACGCCTGGATCACCATCGTCGATACTCACGTCACCACCATCGTCTCCGCCGCGATTCTTTTCATCTTTGGAACCGGGCCGGTAAAGGGTTTTGCCACGACGCTGGTATTCGGTTTGCTCGCAAACCTGTTTACGGCAGTGTTTGTATCGCGCGCGATTTTTGATTGGGTGCTGAGTACGAAGCAGCGCGGCGAGCCGTTGAGCATTTAAGGCAGTCGTCGGTCGTTAGTCGCTCGCGCACTTCAAACGAACGAGGCACCCCGAACGACCAACGACGAACGACCAACGACTGATTTGAAGGGATCGTAAGCAGCGTGGAATTCTTTAGAAATACCAACATCGATTTCCTCGGGAAAAAGTGGTACTTCCTGACCTTCTCGCTGATCTTCAGCGTGGCCGGAGTGCTTTCCATGGCGTTCTGGCACGGCATACCGCTGGGTGTTGACTTCCGCGGCGGCACGCTGGTCTATGTGAAGTACGCACACACGCCCGACCTGGCCGCCATCCACTCTGAGACAGAGCGCGTCGGATTGAAGAACACCCGCGTCCAAGGATACGGGCAACCCGCCAATAACGAGGTGCTGATCCAACTCGATATTCAGGAGACCAGCGAGCAGGCTCTCGACAAAGGTAAGATCCAGATCATTCAGGCGCTCGAGAGCAACGCGGTCGCGGGCAAACAGGATCTCAACAACTCCAGCTCCTTAACCGTCACGAATTATCTTTTGGAGAAGGACCCGCTCCACCTCGGCGCCGACGCCAACCCGCGCTACACCGCCATCGCTCAGGCCGTGGTTGATTATCGCGACAAGACGAAAAGCGGCGTGCTCGGTTCCATTGATGAACTGAAGAGTGTGGCCGATCCCGCCGTCGTCGCCTCGCTCCAGGACAACTTCTTCGTCTCGGACTTCGGTATCCGCAACGTCGACATTGTCGGCCCGCAAGTGGGACAGCAACTCCGTAAGCAAGCCATCCTGGCCACCCTTTATTCGCTGGGCGGAATGCTGATCTACCTCGGCTTCCGCTTCGAATGGATCTACGGTGTCGCCGCCGTATTGACGGTCTTCCACGACACGCTGATTACGGTGGGCGCCTTTTCCCTGTTAAACAGGGAAATATCGCTGACCGTGATTGCCGCCATCCTGACCTTGATCGGATACTCCAATAACGACACCATCGTCGTCTTTGACCGCATCCGCGAGAACGTCAAGCTGCTCCGGCGGGATAAGCTCTCCGACATCGTCAACAAGAGTATTAATCAGACTTTAAGCCGAACGATCTTGACAGCGGGCCTGACTTTCCTTACCGTGCTTGCTCTGTTCATTTTCGGCGGCGAGGTGTTGCATAATTTCAGCCTAGCACTGGTCATCGGCATCCTGATTGGAACCTATTCCTCGATCGCGATTGCCGCCCCGATTCTCGTCGCCTACCAGGACTGGCGGGGCGAGCGGGGTAGGAAGCCGATTGCCATGCCAGTGCGGCCCGGCAGCGGCCCAGCGCAACCGAAGGAAAAAGTTAAGGTCTGAATCCGGGCCGATGTGGCGTAAAATCATTGGTCTGCCCGCAGAGGCAGGAGTTCGAAGAGTAAAAAAGCTCGAAAGAGCGGGAGCAAAGAGGATGCGGCCGGTGTCTAAACTGTGGTACGGGTCTCGTGTAGGAGAAGCCTATGTTTGAAGACAGCCTCATTGAGTCAGGCAACAGGTTCAAGACCAAGCGATTGAGCACCACGATTCTTTCCTTCGCGCTGCAAGTCGGGCTCATCTGTGTCCTGATTCTGATCCCATTGATTTATACCGACGCGCTGCCCAAGACGCAGCTGATGACCTTCCTGGTAGCGCCCCCGCCGCCGCCGCCGCCGCCACCCCCGCCGGCAGCCGCTACCGTTAAGGTGGTGAAGATGCAGAGCGAAGTGATCAACGGCCAGTTGCGCACCCCCACCAAGATTCCAAACAAAATTCAGATGATCAAAGAAGAGGAAGCGCCCCCGGACCTGGGTGGTGGCGGTGTCCCGGGTGGTGTCCCGGGCGGCATTCCCGGAGGCTCGGCGGGTGGCGTGATCGGTGGGATCATCAGCGCGACAGCGGCTATCCCCAAAATCGTGGCTCCGGTGCGCGTCCGCGTTTCGTCGGGCGTCTCGACCGGTCTTTTGATCAAGAAGGTTACGCCCACTTATCCGCAACTGGCAAAACAGGCCCGCATTCAAGGGCAGGTCGTGCTGCAGGCGGAAATCAGCAAAGAGGGCACGATTCAGAATCTGCAGTTGATTAGCGGGCACCCCATGCTGGCGCCGGCGGCGATCGAGGCCGTGAGACAGTGGCGTTATAAGCCATACCTGCTCAATGGCGAGCCGGTGGCCGTGGAGACCCAGGTGGTTGTTCCCGGTTTACTTTGTGCCGGTTTAAAGTTAAGTTTGTGGCGGTTTAAAGCTCTCTCCCCGTCCCACCTGTTCCCGAGACGGGAGACCAGGGTGGTTTTGACACACGAGGGCAATTCTGCCCACTTTAGTGTTCTTGCATCAAACGGTTCAGATCAACAGGCTGCGGAAAAACTCGGGTTTCGTGCGCAACGCTTTAGCGATGCTGTAAGCTCGAAACCAGACGCCCCTTTAAGGGCTGGGCATCGAAAATAGGCTCTTTTCCACAGCCGCAGCGATGCTTGGCACGCGCGAGGGATCCGGCATGGCATCGCGGTATAGTTGTTCCGGGCGCGAGCGGGTACGGCGGAAGAATTTTAAGCAGCGGTTAGAAGCGAGTTCGAAACAGTTCTGAGGAGGAGAAGCAACTCATGGTAGTGAACCTGGCAGCAGTCGCACTCTGTAATTTCCATCTTTTAGCCGCCTGGCTCTTGCAAGAGGCCTCGGTCGGTTGGGACCCGATTTCGCTCTGGAAGCAGATGGGTATTCTGGCGAAAGTCGTGGTTATCGTTCTGTTCATCATGTCGGGGTGGTCAATCGGCGTGATGATTGACCGTTGGATGGCTTTCAACGCCGCCCGCAATCAGTCTCGCTCGTTCGCTCCCGCGGTCGCCGGAGCGCTGCGCGAAGGCAAGATTGACGAAGCGATCAAAGTGGCCGAGCGCAACAAGAAGAGTCACTTGGCCAAGGTGGTCACCGCGGGCCTGATGGAATTCAAGGCCCACCAGGATAGCCCGGGTGAAATTCCTGGCGAGACCATCGAAGCTTCCAAGCGCGCACTGGAGCGCACCGAAGCCATCGTCCACGCCGAACTCAAGCGTGGCTTGGGCGGTCTAGCGACAATCGGTTCGACGGCTCCCTTCGTGGGATTGTTCGGAACGGTAGTCGGCATTCTGAACGCCTTCAACGGTATCGCCAAGGAAAAGGCGACTGGCTTGGCAGCGGTCGCGGGCGGCATTTCCGAAGCGCTCGTAACCACCGCCGTCGGCCTGTTCGTGGCGATTCCGGCCGTGATGATGTTCAACTATCTGACCGGCCGCGTGGAAGCGTTCGACGTGGAGATGGACAACTCCTCGAGCGAACTGATTGATTACTTCCTGAAGCGCCGGAGCATGCGCCGGTCCTAAGGCCGCGGTTGCACTCATGAGTTGCTGAAGTGGAGGGACGGGCGTCTCGCCCGTCCAGCCGGGCGGGGACGCCCGGCGCTCCACCGAGCAAGGGGTGGGAGCGCCAGCAGTCGCAGGGTTGCGGCGGCAGGGCAGGCACACGCAGGAGATGGAATTCTATGGCATTAGCAAAGCGAAACGAAGGGGCCAACGTCACCTCCGACATCAACGTCACACCAATGGTGGACGTGATGCTGGTACTGCTGATCATCTTCATGGTAGTCACGCCCATGTTGCAACATGGCATTCCCGTGGACATGGCCAAAGTCAATAATCCTACGGATATGCACGATGCCGACAAGGAGGACGCGCTGCTGGTTGCTGTCACTCGCGATGACCACGTCTTCTTCGGTACGGATCCCGTCAAGGTGGATGAGTTGACGCAGAAGATCAAGGATCGCTTGGCGAACCGAACCGACAAGCGGGTCTTTCTCAAGGCCGACGCCCGAGCGAAATTCGGCTGGGTAGTCGAAGTCGTGGATAATGTGCGCGCGGCCGGCGTCGACCAACTCGGCCTTTTGACGGATCAAAAGAAGTCCGGAGCCATGGCCCCGCCGACGGGCGCGACTACACCGACGCCTACGGGCGGGCAATAACACGCAATAGCACCACCGCAAGAGCAATGCAGGAGATCGATTATGAGTATGGCAGTCGGCCCCAAAGGGGGCCAGAACGCGAACATGAACGTCACGCCGCTGATTGACGTGTTGCTGGTGCTGCTGATCATTTTCATGGTGATCACGCCGCTGACGCCCAAGGGTTTGGAAGCCTTGGTGCCCCAGCCTCCGCCGCCCAATCAGAAACAACCGCCGGCCACGCCCGATCGCACCATCGTGGTGCAGTTGATTGACCGCGGTGCCGGCAACCCTCCGGGACTCAAGATCAATCAGGACGAGGCCACTTGGGAATCTCTGCAGGGCCGATTGGAAGATATTTTCAAAACCCGCGCCGAGAAGGTCATGTTCGTGAAGGGCGATGACAATGTGCCCTTTGCCGACGTCGCCAGCGTCATTGATATCGCGCATTCCGCCGGCGTCGACAAAGTCGGCTTGATCACAGCCAAAATCGAAGCAGGCGGCTAGAACCGTTTTACGATGGAGGGACGGGCGTCTCGCGAGCCTGCCCTGAGCCCCGTCGAAGGGTCCAGCCGGGCGGGGACGCGCGGCGCTCCACCTCAGATTTCCACACTCCGTGGTAAGGAGATTCATAAAGCAATGAAAACGACTCAAAGGCTCCTGGTGGTATTCGCCGCCGCTCTGGTGCTGCTCTACAGCACCGGCTGCGCCAAGCTTCAGGCGCGTGACCACCTCAACAAGGGTGTACAGGCTTACAAGAACTCGAAGTTCGAGGAAGCAATCAATCAGTTTCAGCAAGCCGTCGCCCTCGACCCCACACTTATCAATGCCCGCTTGTATCTGGCCACAGCCTATGCCCAGCAGTACATTCCGGGCGCCGATACTCCCGACAACAACCGCTATGCCGAGCAGGCGATTGACCAGTACAAGCAAGTACTGCAGGTCGATCCCAAGAACATCAACAGCATCAAGGGCATCGCCTATCTCTACCTGCAGATGAAGAAATTCCCCCTGGCCAAGGAGTACTACAAGAAAGCCTCCGAGGTCGATCCCAATGATCCCGAGCCTTATTACTCGGTCGCCGTCATCGACTGGACGCAGACGTACGTGCCGCGTCAGGAAGAGCGCGCCAAGCTCGGCATGAAGCCCGATGAATCCCTGCCGGCCAAGAACAAGAAAGTCTGCGCCGAACTGAAAGAGCAGAATACCGCCAATGTTCAGGAAGGTATCGATAACCTGAACAAGGCGCTCCAGCTTCGTCCTGACTACGACGACGCCATGGCCTATCTGAACCTGATGTACCGGGAACGCGCCGATATCCAGTGCGATGACCCGGCAGCTCGCGCCGCCGATCTGAAGACGGCCGACGATTGGGTCGACAAAACCATGGCCACCAAGAAGGCCAAGGCAGAAAAACAGCCCGCAGGCGGCATTGTCATGGATCAGAACAAGTAAATGCTCGTGGAGGGACGGGCGTCCGCGCCCGTCCCAGCCGAGCGCAGCTCGGCTCCCTTCTCTAAGCCATCACCATTCCTACGGGACAGGATTTTCTGCAAGATCCGAAGCCCCTCCAGGGCTGGGAATCTCCAAAATCACATCCGGCAGTGATTTGCGGCATGCACACCGGCCGCTCCCGCAGGTAAAATCAGGGCGCAGCTATCCGCTGAAATGTTCAAGAAGATTCTGATCGCCAATCGGGGAGAGATCGCGGTGCGCATCATACGCGCCTGCCGCGAGATGGGCATCGCCACCGTCGCCGTCTATTCCGACGTCGACCGCGCCGCCCTCCATGTCAGTAAGTCCGACGAGGCCTATCCCATCGGCCCGGCACCGGCAGCCGAGTCTTATCTTCGGATGGACAAGATCCTCGACGTAGCCAAACGCTCTGGCGCCGAGGCCATCCATCCCGGCTACGGTTTCCTCTCGGAGAACGCGAAGTTCGCCCAGGCGTGCGCCGATGCGGGCGTGAAATTTATCGGGCCAACTCCACACTCCATGAAATTAATGGGCTCGAAGACCAGCGCCCGGCAGGAGATGGAAAAAGCCGGCGTGCCCTTTGTTCCCGGAACCTCGCGCGGCCTCGCCTCTCCCGAAGAAGGCGAAGAAGTCGCCGAGCGCATCGGCTACCCCGTGATGCTGAAAGCCGCGGCCGGCGGTGGTGGCAAAGGCATGCGCCTGGTGCATACCCGCGAGGAACTTCGTTCCGCGCTCGAATCCGCCCAGAGCGAGGCGCAGCGCTCTTTCGGCGACAGCGAAGTCTATATCGAGAAGGCGATCATCAATCCCCGCCATATCGAGATGCAGGTGCTGGCCGACGAGCACGGCAATACCGTCTGGCTCGGCGAGCGCGAGTGTTCCATCCAGCGCCGCCACCAGAAAGTTCTCGAGGAGGCGCCTTCGCCGATTGTCGGCCCCGACATGCGCCGGCGCATGGGCGAAGTTGCCGTCAAAGTCGCGCAGGCGGCCAACTACACCAATGCTGGCACCGTCGAATTCCTGGTCGATCGGGAGAAAAACTTTTACTTCCTCGAAATGAACACGCGCCTGCAGGTGGAACATCCGGTCACGGAGTTGACCACCGGACTCGATCTCGTGCACCTGCAGATCCGGATCGCGAGCGGCGAGAAGCTGCCTTTCGCGCAATCTGACGTGGCGATTCGCGGGCACGCCATCGAGTGCCGCATCTACGCCGAGGATCCCGACAACAATTATTTTCCCAGCCCCGGCAAGATCACGGTGCTGCTCCAGCCCTCGGGACCGGGAATCCGTCGCGACAGCGGCATGTACGAAGGCTGGAATGTTCCGATGGATTACGACCCGCTGCTCGCCAAACTGATCGGCTACGGCAGCGACCGTCAGCAGGCCATCATGCGGCTCGAGCGGGCGCTCTACGAATATTTTGTAGCCGGCATCAAGACCAATATTTCGTTATTCCAGCGCATCCTGCGCGATGCCGATTTCCAAGCCGGAAAGCTCGATACCGGATACCTCGATCGGCTGCTCGCGAAAAACAACCAGGCCGCCACGTCGCACCCACCGGAACCGCAATTCGAAGCGATGGAGACGATCGCCGCGATTGCCGCCGGAATGTTTGCCGTGCTCGACCCAGCTTCTCCCGTCAGCAAGAATGGCAACACCGGCGGGCCGGCTTCGGTTCCATCCAACTGGAAACAGAAAGGACGCTCGGAAGCGCTGCGCTGATCTTATGGTTTATGAGGTCATCGTCGGAGGCAAACCGCACCGCCTCGAGCTTGAAAAAGCTGCAGGCGGATGGGAGTGCCGCTTGGACGGGCAACCGGTCCCTATCGACGCGGTCATCACGCGCCGCGACGTTTTGTCCCTGTTGGTCGATGGGCACGCCTACGAAATTAAGCGCGAGCAGACTGCCACCGATCTTCACCTGTGGGTAGGCAGTACCCGTTTCGCGGTCGAGTTGCGCGATCCGCGCTCCTTGCGCTCGCGCCAACACGCCGCCGGAGACGAAAAGGGCCCCAGAAAAATCCTGGCTCCCATGCCTGGCCGCGTCGTGCGCCTGCTCGTCGCGGAGAATTCCGAGGTCGAAGCCGGCCAGGGCATCGTCGTAGTCGAAGCGATGAAAATGCAGAACGAAATCAAGTCGCCAAAAAAAGGAGTCGTGAAAAAAATATTGGCGACCCCAGGCGCGGCAGTAAACCCCGGCGACGTGTTAGCTATCGTGGAATGAAGACGGGCTCGTGCGGGGACGGGCATCTTGCCCGGCCAAACCGAGCGCAGCTCCGCCCCGATCATCAGACCAGTCCCTGGGCCCCGCAACCCACATCCCAATCCCTCCCACAGCCATAGCACCTACGTCATCTCAACCCAGTCTCCCCCTGCGCGTACCATGGAAGGTAGCGATAGATAGAAGCCAGCATCGGCGGAGGTGTCCTCGTGAAGCTGCAGCGCATCATCAGTTTCGCAACCCTGGCAATCTCGATTCTTACGCTCGTCCTCGTGTTAAGACGGCCCGCGCCGGTCGCGACCGCGCTCGCGCCTGCTGCGGTTGCCGCCAATGCGCAGTCCTTCCAGGACAAAGTGAACCGTCTCGCGCAGCCCAAGATGCCCGGAGAAGGTGAGAGCGAAGTCCGCATGAATTCGGGCGAATTATCGGCTGCGCTCGCGCAAGCTGCCGGCCTGCTGCCGTCCGCTACGCCAGCGAATGCTTCCACCAACTCTCCCGCCATCAGCTCTCCCTCCGCAAGTCCTTCAATGGAGTTCCCCGGCGCGGTTCCCAATATCAAGGATTATCAGGTCTCCATGGATGGAGACATCGTTCGTGGTCAATTTCTCACCCAGATCGCCGGCAAAGACGTCTACCTCACCCTCGCCGGACATCTCGGATCCAAAGATGGTTACGCCACTTTCGATGCCACCGAGGTCAAGGTCGGCGATCTCTCCGTACCCGTATCGCTGGTCAACGAAGTGCTGCAAAAGAAACTTGCCGAGCAGCGTGATCAGCTCAAGCTGCCCAATAACGTCAAAGACCTCAAAGTAGAAGACGGCGAGCTGGTGTTCGTGGAAAAATGAGCTTCCCCGTGTCCCTCCTGTGCTCCCGGTGGTGAAGAAGTCCAGGAACTCACAACCACTGAGGAGCACACGGAACTTAGTTAGAATGGCCCCCTGCAGAAAATGCCCCACAACTACGAAAACCTCCGCCTGTAAAGCAAAATTTGCCCAGCGCGCTGCACGATGGTTTCCTTCCGAAAGAGTCTTCTAATCTCCATCTAATCTCGTTCTAATCCCATCCGTTTCAAATCAACGCATGACGAGTTTCCCGATCCCGCACAACTATGCTAACCACATCCTGGTGGCCAGTCCCAGCAACTTGGTGCGCCAGCGCGTCCTCGAAAGTCTACGTTCCCCCGCCCGCCGCTTCGAACAGGCCACCGGAGGAGCCGAAGCCCTGGTCCATTTGGAGAGCGGCTTCTGGCAGGTGCTCTTTCTCGATCGCCGTCTGCCCGACCTTGACGCCGAGGAACTGAGCCAGACCGTCCGGCAGCGCTTTCCCGGAATCGAAGTCGTGCTGCTCGATCCGGACGATGCCGAACCCACGGTGCCCGAAGAGAAAGAAGAGAAAGCGGACCTGCTTCCGGAAATGTGGCCGGCCGTAAATCCCTCCACAAGCCACATACGGGCGGACGCCCTCCTTCGACTTCGCTCAGGACCCGCCCCAGCCGAGCGCAGTTCGACAATGAATGATCCCGAAGCCAGGCCTCTGCCAGCCGCCCGTGCCGTCCACTCCATTCTCGAATCCCCCCTGCCCGGAATGATTGGCAACTCACGCATTATGCAGCCCGTGTATCGTCTGGCGCGCCTGCTGGCGCCGCGCAACACTACCGTCCTGATCACCGGCCCGACCGGCTGCGGCAAGGAAATCGTCGCCCGCGCTATTCATCATCTCAGCCCGCGCGCCGCGCGCGCGTTTGCGGTCGTCAATTGTGCCGCCATTCCCGAGACCCTGCTCGAAGCCGAACTCTTCGGATACGCCCGCGGCGCTTTCACCGGAGCCATGCAATCCTATGCGGGAAGAATCCAGGCAGCTCAGGGAGGCACGCTCTTCCTCGACGAAGTCGGCGAGATGCCATTGAGCCTCCAGCCCAAGCTGCTCCGTTTTCTAGAGCAGAAAGAACTGCAGCGCCTGGGCAGCGCCGAAGTCGTGCGCGTGGATGCCCGCGTCATCTCCGCCACCAACGCGCACCTGCTCACCCTGGTCCGCGAGGGAAAGTTCCGCGAAGATTTGTACTACCGCCTCTGCGCATTCCCCATGGAAATTCCGCCTTTGCGCGACCGGCCCGAAGATATTGCGCAACTGGCCGCACACTTCCTGGAAAAATTTGCCTCGCGCCTGCCCGCACCGCAATTGTCCACCGAGGCGTTGCATCTGCTGAAAACGCAGCCTTGGGCCGGGAACATTCGCGAACTGCAGAATGTGATCGAACGGGCCCTGATCCTCTCCGAAGACCAAGCGGTGATTCGCCCCGAGCACCTGTTGCTCACCGACTCGAGCTGTCGCAGCTCGCGATAAGTCGACCGATAGCAGCCCGTGGTAAAAGTCGGGCCCGGACAGTACACGAGCGATACTTTTCATGAATTGTCATCCCGAGCTAAGCTCGGCAAGGCTGCGGCGAGAATCCGCGGCCCTTCTCTGAGCTTTTTCATGTGAGCGCTCTCAGAAAAAACTCTGGCGTCGCGCCGCCGTTTCTCCCCGACTAGGCGCGAGCCAGCCGCATTCCTCCAATCCTCTGATTCCAACCCGCTTCCCTCTATCGCCCTTTGGGTTGTCTGGATGTGAGCCCCGGCACCCGGCTTGCAAACATCGGCAATATGCCGGATTTGCAGGTAAGTCCCGCGTCCAGAAGCGCGCCTATTGAACGCACCCTGGCCGCCTGGATGATTGCCATCTGCGGCGCTCACTCGAACCCTTTCTCCCCAAAGTTGTAGTGCTTTCTCCCCGGGAAATTCCTCCCATGGTTCCAGTGCAGTCGCTAGTTACGGTGCGATGAAAACAATGCGATGACCAGAAAAGAAGAAAGAAGAGGCGGAAGCAAACAACAAGAACCAAAAGCCAAGAGCCGCAAATGCCAAAGCCGAAGCCAAACGCCGAACGACCAACGACGAATGATCAACGACGGTTTAACGAAAGACAGAAGGTCTACCTCATGACAAGACGTCTCGCCGACCCCTATCAAAATGTGCACGCCGACGCCGAACGCGAGCGCGTGCTCATGGAACAGCTTCCCCATGTCCGCTACATCGCCCGCCGCATTCACGATCGGCTGCCTCGCCACGTGCCCTTCGAAGACCTGGTCAATGCCGGCGTCCTCGGACTCATCGACGCCCTCAACAAGTTCGATCTGTCCAAACACGTGCAGTTCAGTTCTTACGCCAAGTTCCGCATCCGGGGCGCTATCCTTGACAGTCTCCGCGAACTCGACTGGAGCCCGCGCTACTTGCGTCGCAAAGGCCGCCTCGTCGAATCCACCTGCTCCGAGCTTTCCGGCAAGCTTGGACGCGCGCCTGATGAAAATGAAATCGCCCACAGGATGGGTATCGACCTTCGCCAACTGCAATCCCTGCTCGCCGAACTCGACGGCCTCGAACTCGGCAGCCTGCAGATCGAGTTTCCGGGCGATGGCAAAGAAGAAGATCTCACCTACCGCATCCCATCCAAGCCCGAGGAAACACCTTTCTTCCAATGCCTCCGCTCGGAGACGAAACACCTGCTCGAGCAGGCCATCTCCGAATTGCCGGCAAAAGAACAGCGCGTTCTCGCGCTTTACTACTACGAAGAACTCACCATGAAAAAAGTCGGAGCCGCGCTCGGCATTGGCGAATCGCGCGTGTCCCAGATCCATTCTCTCGCCATGCTTCGCCTGCGCGCCCGGCTCAAGTTCCTGACCGCGCCCACTGCGTCCGGCACTCATGCCAAAGCTGCGGTAACCACCTAGCAGGCTGCGGAAGAGTTCGGGTTTCTGAGCCTTTCTGCGCGCCCTCGGCATCTCGGCGGTGAAAAGCTCTAAAGCGTCCGCTTAAACAACGGCACCGCCAGCGCCAGCGTCACCACCGCAAAAATCGTCAGATAAATCATGTCCGGAACAATCGCCGCCAGCCCCGTTTCCTTCAGCAGCAGCGACTTGAATCCATGCACCGCATACGTAAACGGATCCACCTTCGCAATCGCCCGCAGCCACTTCGGAAATGCTTCTATCGGATAGATCGATCCGCTGGGGAAAAACAGCAGTGTATTCAGAATTCCAAACATCGCCCGCGGCACCAGCGGATCCTCAATCCGCACCATCAACAAGAACATCATCGTGTTGAACGCCACCGAGGTCAGCGCGATCATCACCAACAGCCCCAGCATCGTCGCCGGATTGAATATCGTCCCCACTCCCGCCAGCAGCGCCCCGACCACCGTAATCACCACCCCGCTCATCACCGCCTTGAGCGCCCCCGCCCCGTTCAGCCCAAACACCAGCTCCGTCTTCGTGATCGGAGTCACCAAATATCCCTCATGCACCCCGCGCGCCTTGTCGTCGATATACAGCATCCCCCCGCCGATCATCACCGACACGAACATCGCCAGCGTGATCGATCCCGGCAGCAGATACTTCATGTATTCGATATACGGATACAGTTCCACCACCTCCAGCGCCGTCTGCTGCAACAGCCGCGGCGACACGTCCGGCTGGTTCAATGCGTCCGTCACTTGATTCATCTCGTCTTCAAGCGTCGAACTCATGAAGTTGTCGCTGTTGTCCACGATCAGCGCGATCCGCGGATGATTCTTCTCGTACACCATCTTCGAATACTGCGGCGGGATAATCACTGCTCCCTGAATTTTCCCGTTGCGTACGTCCTCCCGTGCCTGCACTTCGTTGTCATACGGGACTGCAATAAACGTCCGCATATTCGCCCGCACTGCATCAAACGCTTCCTTGATCCGGATCGCCTGTGTCCCATGATCCTCATCCACGATCCCCATCTTCGCGTCCCGGATCTTCCCGCCAAACGCGTTCCCCAGCACAATCAACTGCACCAGCGGAAAAACCATCGACGCAAACATCAACGTCGGCGACCGGAAGAACTTGCGCATCTCGCGCTCGATAATCGCCATCATCCGGTTCATGGCCGCAACCCCGGGCTCGGCGGCATCACGAACGCATGCGCTTTCACCAGTTCATCGCGCAACTGCCGTCCCGTGTAAAAGACAAACACATCGTCCAATGTCGTATTCTGCACCGAAAGCGTCTTCAGTACCGTCCCCGCCACCACCGCCATCTCGACCAGATCCGTAGTCGTCCCCGACCCATTTGAAGTCAGCACCCGGAACATCCCCCCGCTCTCGTTCTGCACCGACGTCACCCCCGGTAATGCCCGCAGCCGCTCTTCCCAATCGTCCGGCGGATGCTCGAATTGCGCCTCAATTACGTTCGTTCCCGGCACGCTCGCCTTCAGCGCCTCCGGAGTTTCCAGCGCCACGAGTTTTCCGTGATCCACAATCGCAATCCGGTTGCACAGCCGGTCGGCTTCGTCCATGTAGTGCGTAGTAATCAGGATCGTTAGCTTGCGCTTAGCCTTGATGTTCGTCAGCATCTCCCACACCGACACGCGCGACACCGGATCGAGGCCCGTCGTCGGTTCGTCCAGAAAAAAAATCTTCGGACTATGCACCAGCCCCCGCGCAATCTCCAGCCGCCGCCGCATCCCACCCGATAGCGTTTTCGTCTGCGCGTCCCGCCACTTCGTCAGGTCCACTGTCTCCAGCAGTTCCGCAACCGCTTCTTTGCGCTGCTTCTTCGGAACGTCATACAGCTTCGCATAAATATTCAGGTTCTCTTCCACCGTCAAATCCAGATCGCTGGTCAGCGCCTGCGGAATCACTCCAATGGTCCGCCGCACCGCATCCGGATCGCGCGCCACATCATGCCCGGCCACTCGCGCCGACCCAGCCGTAATCGGAATCAGCGTCGTCATCATCCGGATCAAAGTAGATTTCCCCGCCCCATTTGGCCCCAGCAGCCCAAAAATTTCCCCTTCCTTCACCACAAACGAAATATCATCCACCGCCGTGAACTCGCCATACCGTTTCACGATATGCTCCACCTCGATCGCATTAGGAGCGTCCGCCGCTACGTCGCCCCGCAGGCTCAGTTCCGATCCCGCAACACTCATGCCGTTCGTGGTGTTCCCGTTCGTCTTGTTCACTTCTTCACTCATGGCTTGCACCCTTTAGATCTTGGCTCTTGGCTTTTGGCGTCTCTCTAACTCCCCTTCAATTGCTGCGGCGACACTAGCACCTCCGCCGTCATCCCCGGCACATACGCCCCCTTCGGATTCTCCAGCCTCACCTTCAAGGCAATCGTCCGTATATCCCTCTTCCGGCGCCCCACATCCCGCTGCGTAGCGAAATCCGCTTCCGCCGCCTTGTAGAAAACCTTTCCCGGAACCACTGTGCCTCCCGGCAGCCGCACCCGCAGCGTGTCTCCAATTCCAATATGATCGGAATCCGTCTCCGGAATCGCCGCCAACACCCACGTGTCGCTGAAATCCACCACTGTCACGATCGCCTGCCCCGCGCTTACCACTTCGCCTTCGCGCGCTGCCCGCACCAGCACCGTCCCCGTCACCGGCGCATAAATCTTCGTATATCCCAGATGCACTTCCGCTTCCTTCAACAGGGCCACCGCGTTATCCACCTGTGCCCGCGTCGATTCCACCGTACTCTGCGCCGCCGTCGCCTGCTTCGTACGCGCAATCGCCGACTCCAAATCCCCTTGCCCCGCCGTCACCTGGTCCTTCAGCGCCTGCACGGTCGCCTCTTGTGCCTTCAGATTCATCTCCGCCTGCACCCGGTCCTGATCCGATGCCACGCCCGCCTGCGCCAATCCAATCGTCCGCCGGCTGTCGCTTTCGACCCGCGTCAACGTTGCTTCCGCCTGTGCCAGTTGCGCCCGCGCCGCCGCCAGCCGCGCCTGCGAATTCGCCACATCCCCCGTCGTCGACCCTTTCGTCGATTGCCGCGTGTATTCGCTCGCGCTCACCTGCGACCGCAAACTGCCAATCGTCGCCGCCGCCGCACGCTCCTCCGCCTCCAACTCCGACGGATCCAGCAACGCGATCAGATCCCCCTGCTTCACCTGCGTTCCTTCTTCCACCAGCAGTTTCATAATCCGCCCCTGAATCTGCGGACTCACCACGATCTGGTTCGCATCCACCGTCCCCACCAAAACCAGGTCCTTCCCACCCGGAGTAGAAAAAAAGTAATACCCCGAAGCGATCGCCAGAATGACCCCCAGGACAATCAAAAATCTATTTCGCACGCTCATCGCAAATCTCCTAGATTTCGGCTTCTAGCTTCTGGCCCTTAGCTCTCAAGAAAACTCTGACAAAATTGTTTCCCAGCTAGCTTTGAAAGAGCATGGCTTCAACCATGCCGTTAGCACCTGCCACACAGTGGCTTTAGCCGCTGGAGGGCTAGCCAAGGAATCTAAGAACCAAAAGCAAAGATCCAGAAGCTAGAAGCTAAGAAACAAACAGCGCCGCCGAAATAAAATCCAGAACAAACGCCCGCCGCTCCCGAATCCGTTCCACCGACAATGGATCCACCTTCATCAGCGTCTTCATCAGCGGCGCCGAGCTGAAATAAAAAATAATTACCCCCACCACCGACGGGACAAAGTCCATTGGATTCACCGCCCGGAATTCCCCCGCCTCAATCCCTTCGCGCAACACCTCAATCAACTTCTCGAAGATCGGACCGAAATATTCCTTAGCAACCCGCTGCATCCGCGCGCTGCCCTTCGCACCCGACTGCATCCACTCCCCCTGCACCACCCGCGGAAACCGCGGATTCGCCGCGATGTAATCGAAATACGCCCCCAGATATTCCAGCATCTTCTGCCGCGGAGGCAGTTTGCTGTCCAGCACCGGCATCACCCGTGCCCGCAGCCCGCTGAACACATGGTCCAGCGCCGCTTCGTACAATGCATCCTTGTCCTCGAAGTAGTAATAAAGCAGCGCCTTGTTGACGTGCGCCGCCCGCGCGATCGCATCCGTCCGAGCCCCCGCAATCCCATGCTCGGCAAATTCCGCCACCGCCGCCTGCAGAATCGCCGCCCGGCTTTCCTCCGGCTGCCCCCGGGTCCCCAGACGAGGAGTGCCATGCCGCCCCGAAATAGCGCGCTCTGTGGAGCGACGGGGCCGAGCCGGACGATTTGTAGCCGCCGATGCCTTCATATAATTAACCAGTTAGTTAGATTGTACTCGATCCCATCCCGCGAAGCAAGCCGCAACCCTCGCGGAACTGCCGTATACGCCCCTCAATAGCCACCAGGCCGGGCTGTTAGACTTTTAGGCTGCATGAGCCTGAAAGATCTCGTCAAACAAGTCATTCCCCACGGAATCGCCGAGTACTCAATACGTCGCCACGACTATATGCGCCTCGGCATCGATGCATACCAGGCCAGTTGGATCGCTCTGTCGGTCCGCCAACACCGAGACCTGTGCGATGCACGGTTGAATCTTTTCCCCCCGATTATCCTCTCAGCCCTGCGGACTTGTGTTGACGCCGGGGCGCACGCGGGAAGCTGGACGCAGGCGCTGCTCGACCGTTTCAAACCTGAGCATGTTATCGCCGTAGAGTGCGAACCTCGGTTGGTGGGACCCCTGAAGGCGAAATTCGGCGCACTACCCTTTGTCGCGGTTGTTGATGCCGCCCTTGCGGACAGTGAGGGAACGGCAAACTTCCATCAACTCAGGCACCCCGCCGGCTCTTCGCTGCTGAAACCTCGACCGGAAGTCACGAGAGAATTTGCAGCTAACTCCTGGGATGTTATAGGAACGGTGGAAGTCCGAAAGATAAGCTATGACCAATTGGTCGCCGACGAGGAAGAGGTATCCATCCTGAAGCTCGACATTCAGGGTGCGGAAATGGGAGTGCTGGGGAGTTCGCGAGAAGGCCTCGGCAAAACCAAGTCCATCCTGATGGAGGTCACCTTTACTTCACATTATGAAAGCGACGCTGGATTTCCAGAACTCCACCAACTCATGGCCAGCAAAGGATTCGGACTCTACCGGCTTTCTCCTCCCTATCATCGCGGAGCGAGAATCCTGTACGCGGATGCGCTTTATATTCGCGAGGACATCCTCCACGACCTGCCTCCGGATCGCGAGGCGTGAACCTAAAAGCCGCCGCCGAAACTTCTACTCCAACCCGCCCGCGATCGAAGGCACGAGCAGCACTTCATCGCCATCCCGGAACGAATAGGAAGCGCCTCCCAGAAAGCGAATATCTTCTTCATTCACATAAATATTCAGGAACCGCCGCGTCTCCCCCGCTTCATCCCGCAAATGGGGCTTCAAGTCGGGAAACTGCTGGTCGAGCTCCGAGAACAGCTCACTGAGATTAGCAGCCGAGCAGACAACGCGAGGTGTCCCAGCAGTAAGCCGCCGCAAAGCCGTGGGAATTTGAATGGTGATGCTCATAGAAAACCTCCCGGGCAAGAAGCCCAAATGAAAATGTGACAGTCGTCGATCGTCGATCGTTAGTCGTTAGCGAGCCCGGCTAAACCCGCCGCGAGCGTTTGCCCCGCGAGCGACCAGCGACAAACGACCAACGACTGGTGTCCCGCGACTAAGCGACCGCAGCCGCCGACGAAGCCGCCGTCTCCCTGAACGCCGCCGGCAAACTCGCCGCCTTCGTCGCCAAATAAGCTTCAAACTCGGCAAGCTTCGGAGCGATCGGCGTTTCGGCTTGATACTTGTCTGCCAGCACGTCGGTGGTTTTGAGTCCGTTGCCCGTTATGCAGAGCACGGTCGTTTCATCAGGCAGAATGCGGTCCTGCTGGATCAGCTTGCGCGCGGTTCCAACCGTTACCCCGCCCGCGGTCTCGGTGAAGATGCCCTCGCTCTCCGCCAGCAACTGGATGGAGCTGACTACTTCGTGATCGGAAATATCTTCCGCCCATCCGCCGCTTTTGGTGATGGCCTTAAGCGCGTAATGTCCGTCGGCTGGATTGCCGATCGCCAGCGACCGCGCAATCGTCTTCGGACGCTGCGGCTCAATCTCGCTGCTGTACTGCTTGATCGCGGTGGAAATCGGCGAGCAGCCAGTCGCTTGCGCGCCAAAAAACCTTACCGGTTTGGGATCGACCAGTCCGAGGAGAATCAGTTCGTCAAACGCTTTCTTGATTTTCGTGATCAGCGATCCGCCCGCCATCGGCACCACGATGTTGTCGGGCAATCGCCAGCCGAGTTGCTCGGCGATTTCATAGCCCACCGTCTTCGAGCCTTCGGCGTAATACGGACGAAGATTGACGTTCACGAATCCCCAGCCATGTTCGCCGGAGCCATGTTTATCAGAGCCGTGCTCGTCGGCGATCTGCGAGCACAGGCGATTGACATGATCGTAGCTGCCGTTGATGCGCACCAGTTCCGCTCCAAACACCTGCGTGCCCAGAATCTTCGCCGGCTCCAGATCCGAAGGAACAAAAATCCACGCCTTCAAACCTTCGCGAGCCGCTTGCGCCGCCAACGAGTTCGCGAGGTTGCCAGTGGAAGAACAAGCGACGGTATCGAACCCGAAGCTGCGAGCATTCGCGAGCGCGACCGCAACCACTCGGTCCTTGAAGCTCAAGGTAGGCAGGCACACCGCATCATTCTTAACGAAGAGCCGCCGCGATCCAATCTTGTCGCCGAGCCGTAGAGCGCTCACCAGCGGCGTGTAGCCCACCGGCAGCGAAGGCTGAAATCCCGCCGGCAGCGGCAGCAGTTCGCGATAGCGCCACATGTTCGGCGCGCGCGAGGCGAACAGTTCGCGCGAGATGCGCGAGCGGAGTAAATCGTAGTCGTAGGTGATTTCGAGCGGCGAGAAACAGTCTTCGCAGATACTGCGCGGTTGGTTGCCCCAAGTCTTGCCGCATTCGCGGCAGCGGAGCTGGTAGGTGCTCGTCTCCATTTTGCAACTTCTTTCCGTGACTGCGGGACGAGCCGGGTATAAATTACCCCAGTTAACACAAAACCCCTTTTCCGGATTGGAAAAGAGGCTCGGGATACGCGAACAAATCGCAATCACCCCGAATCTCATGGTCCCCGTTACCGGGCGAGAGTTGGCACCTGA
>JBEKYF010000049.1:0-29831 GCA_049511255.1 Terriglobales bacterium
TTGTGAAATCCGCAGGGACAGGGGTTCATGGCGGCGGCGAGCATGAAGCGCGCGGGGAAGGTCAGCGACATGGCGGCCCGTGCGATGCAGACGGTACCGTCTTCGAGCGGCTGGCGCATGACATCAAGAACGTTGCGCGGAAATTCGGGAAATTCGTCGAGGAACAGAACGCCATTGTGAGCGAGCGAAACTTCGCCCGGCCGCGGGATCGCGCCACCGCCGATCAGACCCGCGTCGGAGATGGTGTGATGAGGAGCACGGAACGGCCGCAGCCCGACCAGTCCGGCGCGTGCATCGAGCACGCCGGCCACACTGTGAATCTTGGTGGTCTCGAGCGCTTCTTCGAAGGTAAAGGGTGGCAGGATGGTCGGCATGCGTTTCGCCAGCATCGTTTTTCCTGATCCTGGAGGCCCGATCATCAGAATGTTGTGACCGCCGGCGCAGGCGACTTCGAGCGCGCGCTTGGCAGTTTGCTGGCCGCGAACATCTTTGAAATCCACGTGGAATTGCTGCGCCTGGCTGAGCAGTTGATCGGTGTCGACCTGCAGGCGGGAAACGCCGTTGCCGGAATTGATGAAGCGAATGACGTCGAGCAGTGATTTGACGGGATAGACCTCAACGCCGCCGACCATGGCAGCTTCGCGAGCGTTGACTTCGGGCACGATCAGGCGTTTCACCTTCGTTCGACGGGCCTCGATCGCGATCGGCAAAGCGCCACGGACCCCGCGCAGACTTCCGTCGAGCGAAAGCTCGCCGACAAACAGCGCATCGGGGATCTCCTTCTTATTCAGACCGCCGTATGCGCCGAGGATGCCCAGCGCCATGGGCAGGTCGAAGCCGGAACCTTCTTTGCGGATATCGGCAGGCGCCAGATTAATGGTGATCTGGGTGGGTGGGATGTCGTAGCCGCAGTTTTTCAGCGCCGAGCGGACCCGGTCGCGGCTTTCGCGGACGGCAGCATCGGGCAGGCCGACCGTGTGAAAGTGGTCTTCCGTCATTTTGATGCCAGAAACGTCCACTTCCACTTCGATGATGTTGGCGTCAATGCCGTAAACAGCGGCACTCAGGGTTTTATAAAGCATAGGGACACCAGTGTGCACACGAAGGGGACAATGCAGGATGGGAGATTCCTGCCACCATCATAGCCCTACCATAAACTTGACCGCTGTGATGGTCATCACCCCGTTACCGTGATGGAACGTGATGGAACGTTCTGTCGTGAACGGCTGCTTTCGGTGCTACGCTAGGGGCAATCTGACGGAAAACGATGGACCGTTATGGAGAAATCGTTTTCGCATCAGCGGAGTCCAATGCCCGACGAAGATCCCACTTCAAACCGGCCCGATCCGGTGTCAAACCGTCTGGAACGCGAAGAGAGCCAGTTGTGGCGCTGGGCGCTGGGCCTGCTCGTTTTGTTTGCGGCGGCGGTGGCGGCGTTGTCGTGGCAAGAACTGAAAGACCTGCCTTACCGGCTGTGGGCAATTCCGGCCGGTCTCTTCTTGCTTGCCATCTTGTTTGCCACCTATGCTTTCGGGCGCAAGCGCGAGGTCTCGGAGCTCAAGCAGATTCTTAAGAGCTTTCAGAATCAGGCGGCAGTCACACCTTCGGAAGAGCAACTCGATCAGTTGAGCCAATTGATTATGCGTTCGCAGCGCAACTTCAAGGAGCTGATCGATTCTATAGATGAAGTGGCGCTCGCGATCTCACTTGATGGAACCTTAAAAACGGTAAACCGCCGAACCACGGAAATTCTCGATGTTCCTTTTGTCCAGGTGGTTGGTCACAAACTAGAGGAATTCCTGGACGCGCCGCTGCAGGCGGAGGCGCCCGCGAGCCTGGAACGGTTCCTGGAGAAGCGGAGCTGGTCGGGAGTGGTCGAGGTCCACCTTAAGAAAGACTCCCGGCGGCTTTACTACGACTGCGTGGTCAACGCCATCGTCAAAGGCGACAAGGTGACCGGGGCGAGTGTGCTGGCACGCGACATCACCGGGCATCGCGAAAAGGAACAGCGCTTCACGCAGTTGTTCGAATCTCTGCAGGAAGGTGTGTACATCAGCAATCCGGAAGGCAAGCTGCTCGAGGTGAATCCGGCGCTGGTGACGATTTTGGGATACGAGAGCAAAGCAGATTTGTTGAACCTGCCACCGGAGCAACTGAGTGCTGATGCTGGTCTGGATCCGGTGCTGGGACGCGGGGGAAGCCAGAGCGGCCGCACTCGCACTCGAGAGGTTCGACTGCGAAGAAAAGATGGCGGAGTCGCAGTGTGCGTGGATACCTCGACCGGGGTGATAGAAGCGGGTCGGATTGTCCGTTACCAGGGCACGCTGGTGGACGTCACGGAGAAGCGCGCGCTGGAGCGGCAGTTGCGCCGGCAGGAAGAGTTCCGACGCCATCTGCTGGAGAGCTTTCCGGACCTGATTCTGGTGCTCGATCTGAAGGGGCAGTACACGTTCGTCAGCGCGCGCATAAGCGAGCTCCTCGGTTACGGGCCAGAACACCTCATGGGCAAGAACGTCGGCGATGAGGAGAATACTTCGCCGGAATTGGCCGCACTCTACCGAACGGTCGCGACTGGACTGAAGGCGCGGACCTCGTGCGAATACGGTTCCCGGCACCACGACGGCAGCTGGCGCACGATGCTGGGCATGGCGAGTCCTCTGCTCGATGCCGAAGGCAAACCAGCGGGCGTCATCATCTCCGTCCGCGATGTGACGATGGAAAAGAAGCTGGAGCAGCAGATTATTCAGAGCGAACGTCTCGCGGCCATGGGGCAGATGATCGGCGGCTTCGCACACGAACTCAATAATCCGCTGACCAGCATTCTGGGCATAGCGGAACTGCTGCAGGAAGGCGATGCCAGCGAAGCCACTCGCAAACAAATCGGCGTTCTGCACCAGCAGGCGCGGCGCGCGGCTGAAATCGTGCAGAACTTGCAATACTTCGCCCGGCCGCCGGCTCCGGGACGCAGCCAAGTCAATTTGAATGAGCTTGTGCAGCGTACCGTGCAGATGCAGGCATATCCGCTGCGCAAGAGCAACATCACAGTGGACTTTCTGCCAGAACCGGCGATACCCGCGATCGTGGCCGATCCCAATCAGTTGATGCAGGTGTTCTTGAACCTCCTGCTGAATGCGGAGCAGGCGATCCGCGAAAGCCGGGAGAAAGGCACGATTCGTGTGCGCATCGGACGCACCCCCGAGTCTGTATGGATTGTGTTTCAGGATGATGGTCCGGGAATCGCCCCCGAAAACCTGGCGCACATTTTTGATCCGTTCTTCACCACCAGGCGTCCCGGCCGCGGAACGGGCCTCGGACTGAGCATCTGCAAGACCGTGCTGCGCGAACATGGAGGGAACATCGAAGCCGCCTCAGCCCCGGGTGGAGGCGCCGTGTTCACAATCACGCTGCCGGTGACGGCGGCCGAATCGGGACCAACGACGAGCTAGCGAAGCAGCGGTAGGGACAGCCGCCATCATCTTTTTTCCAGCCTGGCGTCCGATTGAAACGTGCGAGTGGCAGACAACAACGTGATGGGAGAACACGTAGGAGTGAGCTGTAACGTCACGCGAACTTTTCTTCGCGTGCGAGTCGCACATGTGACTTTGGTACAGCGTTGCATGCATCCGCTTCGATCATTTTTCTCTTGACTTCGTTCTGCGTTGACTCTATACATTCAAACAGTTGCAACAAAAGACCGTTGCGAAATTCCATGCAGAATGGAAAAGGGAGAATAGATCCATGGCAACCAAAAAGAAAGCAAAGAAGAAAAGCAGCAAGAAGCACTAAGAACCGGCAACAGGCAACGACAAAGGGGACGCGATGAGCGTCCCCAAAGTTTTTTGCGGCACATTCCAGATCCCCCTGCGCTTGATCTCCTGGTGGTGGAGCGCCGGGCGTCCCCGCCCGGCAGGCCCCTTCGACTACACTCCACTGTCCCGGTTTTAGTGGACGCGAGACGTCGATTTTTTTGGTGGAGCTGCAACCATCTTCTCGGTCGCGGGACAAAGATTGCGATAGGGACAAAACGCGCAATGATAACCGAGCTTTGGTTGAAACTTTCCTTGTGCGATTCCATCTGCCGCTTCTTGCACGCGCAATTTCGCCGCTTCCAACTCGGCGTCGGTTCGCGTGGTGAAGATGGGAGTATTGTTTTCGAGGTTATGGAAGATCAAGCGGTCGGCGTACTTGCCCCACGTCTCCCTGGCCGCGAGCGCATACAAGGAGAGTTGCAGGCTCTCATCCGCATCCTCTTGCGACCGCGGCTTGCCCGTCTTGTAGTCCACTATGGCAACTGTGTCCGGGCCCGTGCGATCTATGCGATCCACGCGTCCGGCCAGCTTCGCCGAGCCCACTTGCAGTTCAAATCTGCGTTCGGTTTCGATGACCTCGGGCGGCGGAGCACTGCGAGCAAACTCGAAAAACTGCCGCAACTGGTCAATTCCCTGCCGCAGATAGAGCTCATACTGATAGCGGTCGGCGATGCCCGCGGACGCCAAGTCAGACCGAAACTGTTCGAGCAAGTCGTCGTCGCCGATCTCGCGCCCATAGCGCTGCGCATCGTAGAAGGTGTGCAGGATGCGGTGCATGGCTGCTCCATAGTGCAGTGATGCGGGGACGTCGCGCGGCAGGTTCCACTCCCTTTCGAGTTTGAAGCGGAGCGGGCACTCTTCATAGATTTCAATGGCCGACGCGCTCAGGCCGGTGACGAAGCTCGCTGACGGCGGCATCAGCAGCCAAGCGGCAACGTTCGATTGCGGCACGGCGATTCTCTGTTCCTCCTCGGCAAACAAGGTATCCTGCACGGCCGCCGCTGGGTGGGTGGACCAGAACCTTTTGTAAGCCGGGTGAACCATAAACTCGCGCAGAAACTGGGTCGGCTTCGGGTCCTTCTTGCTCCTGCCCTGATGCGCATAGATCGCGAGTGTGTCTTTGGCGCGCGTCATGGCCACGTAGAAAAGGCGGCGCTCTTCTTCTTCATGCAAAGCCTTGTCGTCATTCGCGGACGCGTCCGACCTGCGCAGTTCCGGAGGAAAAGCAATGAGCGGTTCCTTGTGTGCAGTCGGGAACCAGGTGGATGAACCGCGAATGATGGCCACGTGCCGGAACTCAAGTCCCTTGGCAGCATGCGCGGTCAGCAGGCGCACGGCATCTTCCTCGATGCGCGGAAGCGGAATCGTGCCTCCCGCCTGTACAAAATAATCGAGGTACTCGAGAAATTCGGACGGGCTGCCAGTTTCGGCAATTGCTTTCTTGCGCCAGTCTTCTACAAACTTCAGAAACGCGACTATCAAAGCCGACCGCTGCAGGTCGAAATGCTGGATCACAACCTCCACCGCATCGTCTGCGCCAACGCCGTCTTTCCCGACTTCCCGGTGCACTTTCTCCACGCTTTCCAGCACCGCCGAACCGCCCGCGAGTCTTCCCAACACGGTGCGGAGATCGAGTTCCTGCCGCCGCACCGCCCTCATCGCTGCCCGCAATTCCATTGCATTGATGCCGAATTGCGGCACCGCCGCCACGCGAAACAGGCTGGCGGCATCGTTGGGGGAAACAGCGGCGGTCAGGCAGGCCACTACGTCGCGGACCTCGGGCGTGTCGAGGACGTCCAGACCTTCGATGGAAAATGGAATGCCCCGCTCGGCAAGTTCATGGACCAGTTCATCGCGATGGTTGTGCAGGCGATAGAGGACGGCAAAATCGCTCCACCGGCAGCGCTGGTCTTTGTCCCTGTCCCTGTCCTTGCGCTTCGTCTGGATGCGGCGGGCAAGGTCGGCGGCCTCGACTTCTTTATGCATCCAGGTAACAATTTCGACCGGCGGCGCAGCCGTGCTGTCGCCTTTCTGCTTCGCCTCCTCGTCGCGCAGCGATTCAAGGGGCGCCCGCTGGTAGGAAATTGAAACTTCTTTTTGCGCGAACGTTTGTCCGAACACCGGTGGGTTGTCATTCACAATGCCAAAAGCGCAGCGCAGGATCGGCAAGAGCGAGCGGCGATTCTTTTCCAGGGCAACGACTCGCGCCGCAGGAAAGTTCCTGATAAACAGGGTGAACGCTTCGCTCGAAGCGCCGCGGAACTGGTAGATCGCCTGATCCGGATCGCCCACGGCAAAAACGTTTGCCGCCGGTCCGGCGAGCAGCGAAAGGATTTCGACCTGGGCAAAGTTCGCGTCCTGGAATTCATCCACCAGCAGGAAGCGAGTGCGGCGACGTTCTTCTTCGAGCAATGTGGGATCGTCCTTCAGCAACTGATAGGCCTTGGTGATCATGTGGCCGAAGGTGCCCAGGTTTCTTGCCAGAAGCATGTTTTCCACGGTGGCGAAAACGCGAGCGATTTCCTGGCAGCGCTCCAGGATCTCCGAGTCTTCCAATTCCGTTTGCTTCTTCGACTGCGCAACCCGGGGAAGCGGGATCTCGCCGCGTTCGACGCGCTCTACATAACGGGCGTATTCGGCGGGGCCAACCAGTTCGTCCTGGCAGCGACGCATGAAATCAAGCAAGCTGTCGAGGAACTGACCGACATTGGCGGCGCGCACGAAGTGCTTGAGACGCAGATCGCGGATACGGCGGCGCAAATACACCCAGAGATCTTTGTCGTCGAGCACACCAAAATCGGCGCCGCAACGCTGGAGCAGTCCGTTGCACCAGGCATGAAAGGTGCAGGCGTGCAGGCCGTCAATGGCGATGCCCTTTAGTTCCCCGCGGACGCGTGCCATCATCTCCGCAGCGGAATTGTCGGTATAGGTGAGCGCAAGAATTTCGTCGGGGCGGGCGTGACCCTCGCGGATGAGGTTGGCCACGCGCTGCGTGAGCACAGTGGTCTTCCCGGTACCGGCGCCGGCGATCACCAGCATCGGGCCGTGAACGTGTCCGATAGCTTGCCGCTGGCGTTCATCGGGAACGATCTTCGTCGCGGGTAAGGCAGTCGAGGTCACTAGCCGGAGAATATCAGAGCTGCTTGTGGAAGGCCGTGGAGGATCATCGCAGCGCTTCAAGCGCGAGGGCGGTGGCGACAATCGCCGCAGTCTCGGCTCGAAGGATTGTATCGCCGAGCGAAGCCGCGACCCACCCTGTTTCGCGAAACCATGCGAGCTCACCGTCGGCCCATCCGCCTTCTGGGCCCACGGCGAGCACTACTTCGACTTCGGACGACCGGGATTGCAAAATTTCTCCCAGCCGACTGTCCTCTTCAGATCCAGCGAGAGACTCGGCGAGAACGACACGCAGCGCGTCAGCAGCCAGCACACCATCGTCCGCAAGATTTTTCAGTTTGACCGGGGCCACAATCTCAGGCGGCGCCGTCCTTCGCGACTGTTCAGCCGCCTGGCGAACGATGCGCTGCCAGCGTTCGTGGCGCTTCACCGCGGCAGTGGCCAGATGAGCATCGCTCCGGCGGGCGATTACGGGAATGATGCGAGCGACCCCGATCTCCGTGCACTTCTCGATCGCCCACTCCATGCGGTCGAACTTGAAGATGGCGAGGGCCAGCGTGATCTTCGGAGCGTCAAACGGCTTGGACCTTAGCCGGTGGTATTGCTTCCTGCCGAGAGCGAACTCAACGCGATCATAGGAGATCGTGGTGATGGTTCCGCGGCGAATTTCGTCCCCGGTTACGATGTCGAACTCCTGCCCGACTTCGGCGCGCAGGACGCGAGCGAGATGAGCGGCATGGTTGCCCACCAAAGCGGCAGTGTTCCCTGTTACCTCGTCGGCAATCCAGCGGCGGCGCGTCATGGTTCAGGTCTCAGGTTTTAGGTCTCAGGTCTCAGAAAAAGCTCATTCGTCGAATGAAATAGCAAGGAGCTTGACCTGACACTTGACACCTGCTCTACGCGAACATGTCCTTCACGCGTCCCAATAGCGATCGGTGTTGCGGTTTGTTTTCCACCGGAGACAGTTCTCCCAGTTCAGCCAGCAGTTCGCGCTGGCGCTTATTCAGCTTCGCGGGTGTTTGGATTCGCACCTCCACGTAAAGATCGCCCTTGCCGTGCCCATTGAGCACCGGCACGCCTTTGTTCCGGATGCGAAATGTGGTTCCCGACTGCGTGCCTTCGGGAACTTTCATCTTGTGTTCGCCTTCAAGCGTCGGAACCATAATCTCGATGCCGAGGGCAGCCTGCGGAAACGAGATCGGGACCACGCAGTGGAGGTCGTTTCCCTCGCGCTCAAAAAAGGCGTGCTCTTTGACGTGCAGGACCACATACAAATCGCCGGCTGGCCCGCCGAACGCGCCCGCTTCGCCCAGGCCGGTGAAACGAATTCGTGTGCCGTCCTCCACTCCCGCGGGCACCTTGGCTTCGACCACGCGATCGCGCAGCAAGCGACCTTCGCCTTTGCACTTCGGGCAGGGATCGGTGATCACGCTGCCCGCGCCCTGGCAGGTTGGGCAGGTTCGAGCGATGCTGAAGAAGCCTTGCTGATACCGGATCTGCCCCCGGCCATTGCACGACCGGCAGCTAACCGGAGCTTTGCCGGGCGCTGCGCCGGTTCCGCGGCACGCGTCGCAGGTCTCATGGCGCCGGACGTTCACTTGCTTCTCGGTGCCGAAGACCGCCTCGTCAAATTCGAGATGCAAGTCTTCGCGAAGGTCGGCTCCGCGCTGGGCGCGGCTGCGCCGGCGGCTGCCCTGACCGAACATATCGCCGAAGCCGAAAATGTCACCGAAGATGTCGCCGAAATCCTGGAAGATGGCGGGTTCGAATCCGGCCGGAGCTCCACTGCCGCCCACGCCCGCGTGCCCGAAGCGGTCATACAGAGATCGCTTCTCGCCGTCGGCGAGGATTGCGTACGCCTCGGTAATCTCCTTGAACTTTTCTTCCGCGTCCGGATTGTTGGGGTTGCGGTCAGGATGGTGCGTCATCGCGAGCTTGCGGTAAGCACTCTTGATTTCAACCTCGGTGGCGGCACGAGTGACACCGAGGACCTCGTAATAATCGCGTTTTGTGTTGGCGGCCAGAAACTCCCCCCATTTTTTAGTTAAGCAATAAAGTTAAGCAATCAGCAAAGTAAATCCAAGCTGTCTCGCAAATCCCTTTGGGAAGGGCACGGCTTCAGCCGTGCCGCCGAGAACCAATAAATACGCGGGCTTTAGCCCCTGAGCGTCCCGGCGCTATGCGTGGCTATTGCGAGCGACCCGCACCATCGCGGGACGCAGCAGGCGATCCTTGTACTTGTAGCCGCGCTGTAGTTCGTCGAGGACATAGTGGTCCGGGACTTCGGTGGTATTCACCATTTCGACGGCGTCGTGAACCCGGGGATCGAAAGGCTGCCCCACCGCAACAATCGGCCGCACTCCGATTTTCTCCAGCGCATCCTGAAACTGACGGTAGATGAGCTCAATGCCGTTGCGGAAATCGGTGGGGTCGGCGCTAGCTTTCAATGCGCGCTCGAAGCTGTCGAGGATTGGCAGAATATTCTTGACGACGTCGGCCGCGGCAAATTCGCGGAATTCCTGCTGTTCACGCACCGCGCGCTTGCGGGCATTGTCGAACTCCGCCTGCTGGCGGGCAAGACGATCAAGGAGCGCGTCACGCTCGGCCTTGAGCTTGTCCGTTTCCGATGCCGCTGCTCCTGGCTCAATAACCTGCGCTGGTCTGGCCGCGACCGAGGCGGGCGCAGCTTCTTCTCCGCCTTCCGCGGCCGGAAGCTCGTGTTCAAGATCCTCGCGCCGCAGATCAAAGCGCCTGTCGGTTTTTCCGTTTCCTTTATGCATACTGCTGCCTTATTCCGATTCGTTCAAAAGTTTGTCGAACAGCCGCGCGATGTACGACACGGCCGACATGGTGTGTTGATAATCCAGCCGCGTAGGTCCAATCACGGCCAGCGACCCCATCACTTCGCCGCCGACGCGGGCGGGAGCGCCAATGAGGACGAAATTCTGCATCGACGGCAAAGCCTCGTCGAGCCCGATGACAACGCGCACCGCTTCCTGCCGCGTGTCGAGATAAGCGCTGAGCAGCTTCACAACTTTTTCTTTTTCCTCAAGCGTTCGCAGCATTTCTTGCAGGCGGTGGCGATCTTCCTCACCGGCCACGTTGTTCATTACGAGGTTCGCAGCTCCTTCCACGAACACAGCCTGGGTGTCGTCGCTCGAAGCCAGCGCGCCCTGCTGATAGAGCTGCTCGATGGACTTCATCAGCCGGTCGTACTCGCTGCGTTCCTGTTCGAGGCGGCGGGCAAGTTCGGCGCGCATGTCGCCCATCGTCCAGCCGCGAAAATTGTCGTTGATGTAGCGCGCCGCCAGGTCGAGATCGGATTGAGGAATATCAAGCCGAAGCACGCGGTCCCGCACCACCCCCGAGCGCGTCACCACGACCGCCAGCACCTTCTGATCGCCCAGGCGCGAGAAGTAAACGTGCTCAAGCGCGTTCTGCGGGCCGCTGGTAGCCACGGTAACACCGACGCTATGCGAGATCAGGGAGAGCACATGCGAGGTGCGCTCCATGAACTCCTCCACGTCGGTAACGCCAGTCAAAGTGTCCTGGATGATGCTCTGGTTCTCGTGCGAGAGATGCGCCTCGCCACTAAGCTGCTCGACGTAATAGCGATAAGCCTCAGCCGTCGGAACGCGCCCCGCCGAAGCGTGCGGCTGCTCAAGAAATCCAGCATCGGCAAGGTCAGCCATCACGTTGCGGATCGTAGCCGCACTCAGCCCTTCGCGGCTGGAGCGCGCAAGCGTGCGCGACCCCACCGGCTCTCCGCTGGCGATGAACGTCTCGACGATAGCGGTAAGGATTTCGCGTTCCCGTACGCCCGCTGGCCCTGCTGGCATATCTATCCAACTCGGAGCTGAATTGCCCCTCTAAATTCTTTAGATGCAGTGGCTTAGATTAAGATTCCACCACTCCTAATGGAATTCTAGGGAGCGCTGGCGAGGGTGTCAAGGATAGGGACGGGATGAGCTACTTGGCGTCTTGGATTACTGAATCTGAATCACGCTTTCCGAGCTGCCGGCTTTGATCTCCTCCACCCGCGCCGCCACATTGCGGGCAAATGCGAACAGCGACTTCGCATGAGGCGAGTCTTCTCCCTGGAGCACGGCCGGAGCGCCGCTGTCGCCCGATTTGCGAATTTCCGGATCGAGCTCGACGCTTCCGAGGTAGGCGATGCCGAACTGTTTTGCCGTCTTTTCCGCCCCGCCCCGCGAAAAAATATCGATCTCGTGCTGGCAGTGCGGACAGATGAAATAACTCATGTTTTCGACCATGCCGACGATATCCACCTTCATCTGCCGGAACATCTCGATGGCCTTGCGAGCATCCTGCAGCGCAACGTCGGAGGGTGTGGAGACCACGATGGCGCCGGTCAATGGAACAGTCTGAATCAGCGAAAGCGCAACGTCGCCGGTTCCCGGAGGCAGGTCAATGACAAGATAATCAAGCAGCCCCCACTGCACCGATCCCAGGAACTGCCTGATGATCGAATGCAGCATGGGACCGCGCCAAATGAGCGGCTTGTCTCCAGGGTTAAGAAAGCCGACCGAGATGACCTTGAGCCCGTGCGAATTGATGGGCGCGATCTGGCCTTCGCCCATCACTTTCGGTTGCTCGTTGGTGCCGAGCATGAGCGGGACGTTCGGACCATAGACGTCGCCGTCGAGCAATCCTACTTTGTGGCCCATCTTGCTGAGGGCGATGGCCAGATTGACCGAGAGCGTGGTTTTGCCAACTCCGCCCTTGCCGGAACCGACGGCGATGATGGCGTTGACGCCGGGTAGAGGTTGGGGCGTGGGCTGTTGCTGGCCAGGATGATGGGAGTGAGCGCTCATCCGACGATTATACGGGAAGGGGAGGACCAGCAATGACACAGCGCGATGTCAAATTGCAGAGGTCAGATTGCAGAGGTAAGAGCTCTGGGACCCACAGTGCCGTTTGCGTTAAAGGTGTTCACTTCTGCAATCTGACTTCTAATTTCTGCAATCGCTAGTAGTGTCCTTCTCCCAGTTGCACCTTGCCGCGAAACTTGCGGTAGACGAACACAAAATAGGCCACCGCCAGCGCTGCGCCGAACGTCCACCAAGCCAAACCGACGTCCAGTCCGTGACTGCCGGCGGCGGTGTTGTAGATGGTGAGGTCGTATTGGTGATCGCGGGCAGGGAGCACGACGGGATAGAGCGCAAACGCCGCGCCCACCAGCATAGCGGTGATATACAGGCTGGAGGCAACGAACGCGAGTTTCTCTTTGCCCTTGGGATTGGCCCAGAGCATGACTCCGAGGCTGGCGACAACGACGATCGGAACCAGCATCCCGACCTTGTGCTTCCCGTAGTTCACCATGATTTCGGGCCGGATGAAGTAAGTCGCAACCAGGCTACTGAAGGTCAGAAAGAACTGCACGGGCCAGCAGAGCAAAGCGAACCCGCGGGCCCGCCGTTCGAGATCGTCGTCGGTTTTAAGGGCGATGTAGTAAGAACCGTGCGCGGTCAGGGTCACCAGCGCTACCACGCCGGTGAGTACCGTGTACCAATCCAGGATGCCAGTCTGCGGGCTGAGTTTGAAGTGGGTCCAGAGCGGCTCAAAGAAATAGCCGGTTGAATCCAGCGGAACTCCGCGCACCACGTTGCCCAGCGCTGCCCCGAAAAACACAGCCAGCAGAATGCTGGAAATGCTGAAGGTCGCGTCGAAAAAGTCCTGCCAGACCTGGGTTTCGACGCGAGCGCGGAATTCAATGCCGATGGCGCGCAGAATGAGCAGCCACAGGGCAATCGTCAGCGGAAGGTAAAACCCGCTGAAGCTCGACGCGTAGAGTCGAGGGAATGCAAAGTAGAGCGTGCCGCCAGCAGCGAGCAACCAGACTTCGTTGCCATCCCAGACCGGACCGATGGCGCCGAGTACCCGGCGTCGCTCGTCGTTGGTCTTGGCCGCGATCAGATAAATCGCACCCGCGCCAAGATCGAATCCGTCGAGCACGACATAGGTCGCGATCATTGCTGCGACAATCCAGAACCAAAGGCTCGCCATGTTTACCGTGCCTCCGTCGCCCGATGGAGATTGGACACGGATTCGTGTCCGGCCACAGGGCCGTGCTCAATTTCCCGCCAGATCAGGAACAGGCCCAGAATGCCCAGCACCATGTAAAGGCCCATGAATCCCAAAAGAGTAAACATGCCATTACCGGCCGAGATGAGCTTGGAGTAGCCGTCTTCGGTGCGCATCAGCCCATAGACCAGCCAGGGCTGGCGGCCGAGCTCGGCGGTCATCCATCCGGCGGTATTGGCGATGTAAGGAAAAGGCGCCGCGAGCATCAGGATCCAGAGCATCCACTTGGCGTTGAAGAGCTTGCCGCGCCACAGCAGGAACACTGCGACGATCATGACGGCGATGAAGAACGTCCCGAGGCCAACCATGATGTGATAGCTGTAATAAAGCAATGGGATATTACCCGGCCAGTCTTGTTTAGGGAAAGCGTCGAGTCCGCGGACGTTGGCGTTCCATCGTTTGTAAGTCAGCATGCTCAACATTTTCGGGACTTCGAGCGGGTTATCGATTCTGCCTTGCTGATCGTTAGGCTGACCTAAAATGACTAATGGCGCGCCGGACTCGCCCTGAAACAATCCTTCCATCGCCGCCAGAGTCACGGGTTGCAGGTCGGCGACCATTTTTCCTTGTCCGTCGCCGGTCGGAAAAATCTGCAGAACGCTGAACAGGCACCCTGCGATCACGCCGGCCTTGACGAAGATGCGGCCGTGCGCGGTCCACTTGCCTGAGAGCAGATAGAACGCGCCCACCGCCGTCATGATGAACGCGCCGGTGATCGCCGCTCCGCTCATATTGTGTGCGTATTGCCATCCGGCCCAGGGATTCAGCACGAAATTCCAGAAGCTCGCCAGCTGCAAGCTCCCGTCTGCAGCCGTGAAATAGCCGACGGGATGCTGCATGAAAGCGTCAGTGGCGATGATGAAATAACCCGACAACCACGAACCCACAAAGACCGCAACGGCCGACAGCCAGTGTGCTTTCGGGCTTAGCCGCTTCTCTCCGTAGAGGAATAGTCCGAGGAACGCCGATTCGAGGAAGAAGGCAAACATGCCTTCCATGGCCAGCGTCTGGCCGATGACGCCGCCCGCGAATCGCGAAAAGATTGACCAGTTCGTGCCGAACTGGAATTCCATCGGAATGCCGGTTACGACACCTAACACGAAATTGATGCCAAAAATCTTTCCCCAGAAGCGGGCTGCCTCGTGGTACATGGGGTCGTTGCGCCGCAAGCCGATCGTCTTGAGCACGACGATCAGCAGGGCGAGCCCCATGGTGAGCTGCGGAAAGAGATAGTGAAACGTCGCGGTGAAGGCGAAGTGAAAGCGGTGAACGAAAAGTGCGCTGTCCATAAACCAGGTCTCAGTTGCCAGGTTTCAACTTTGAGCCGTCCAGCTTAGCAGCAATGCAGCATTAAGTCGTCCGTTAGTTAGCAAGCAATAGTGTCTAACTCCGAACCTCGTTTCTGCGCGCCGACTCCTTACGGCGTATCTCCCGGCGGTGCGCGGCATCTTCGTAGCGACGCTTTTCATCTTCGGTCTCGGGAACGACGGGCGGAACCGCCATGCGATTTCCGGCAGCATCTACGGCAACAAATGTCAGATAGGCGGAGCTGACGTGTCGGCTCTCTTCGGAGCGATAATACTCCACCCAGACCTTCACGCCCACCTCCATCGAAGTGTGGAAGGCGCGATTGACCGACGAGCGCAGGATAACGAAATCTCCGACCCGAACGGGCACGAGAAAGTCCAGATGATCGATGGAAGCCGTAACCACGTACTGGCGCGAGTGGCGGTGTGCGGCCATGGCGCCGGCGAGGTCGATCCAGTGCATGAGGCGTCCGCCAAGAAGCGAGTTCAGCGGATTGGCATCGTTCGGCAGAACGATCTCGGCCATTTCAGAGATCGATTCGCGCACTGGCCGGGCGCGGATTGACTTCGCTTTGTCGTCGTCGTTCATAGAGTGTCAGTTCGTCGATCGTTCGCTCAATCGACGTTCACAAATCGTTAGATGAGAACAGCGCTCCGCCGGGCGCGATATGTTTGGAGATAGCAGGTTGCGAGTCTGAGCACACGCGGGTCCGGGTGTGCGTTGAGCCAAACCTCGCTCGCCAGATCGAAGGTCAATTCCCCATGTTCCATCGGAGTGTGGGCCAACTCGCAGACAAAGCCGATCGTGACCTGATCCTGGCCAGCGCGGGCAACCGAAAAACGGACCGCATCCCAGTCACGGCGCCGGGGAAGATGCGGACAGGCGGCTGCGTAACCAAGGTTACAGAATTCCCGTATGTGGGTGTGTGGTGCCGCTAGTTCCTGCCCCGAGGCGCGGCAGTTTCCCGTCCATCCCGCTCCCAGTGGCAAACGCGAAGGATGCGGCCAGGAGCCGTCGTTCACGATTTCAAGCGGCACAAAAAAGGGGCACGCCAAGCGGTTCCTCGGAGAAAAGCCATTGTAACGCGGGGCATGATATGAATGGGAAGCAGCTTTTGGCTTCTGGTTTTTAGCTCTTGGCGTTTACTGAGAACTGACAACTGAGAACTTCCCTATGGACCGCATTGCCATATTGAGCGAAATTCTTACCGCGAATCCCGAAGATTCGTTTGCCCGCTATGGACTGGCTATGGAGTACTCGAAGGCCGGGCAAGTCGAGCAGGCGCTTCAGGAATTCAAAACGTTGATCGCGAAAAATCCGGATTACACGCCCGCATATTTCATGGCCGCGCAAACGCTGGCCAGCGCGAGCCGCGTCGAGGAGGCAAAGCGCATGCTTGTGGATGGCATCTCCTGCGCACGCCGCACCGGCAACGCGCACGCCCAATCCGAGATGACGGCGATGCTGGAAGAACTGAGCAATTAAACTGCCCATGGAGAGACGGGCGTCCCCGCCCGTCCAGCGGAGCGAAGCTCCGCAGCGTCGGCGCTGACGGCTGAGAGGTGACAGCCCTAATGCTACACTTCTTGGTTCCGCGGAGGCCCCTCATGCGCCGGTTGGTTTTTCTTCTCGTTCTCCTCTTCTCTCTTCCCGCATTCGCTCAAGCCAAACATCCCTTCACTTTCGAAGACATGATGAAGCTGAAACGCGTAGGCGAACCTGTGCCGTCGCCCGACGGCAAGTGGGTGCTGTTCAGCGCAGTCGATGTGGATCTGGCCGCGAATACGAGGACGCCGCACATCTGGATCGTCCCGCTGAATAGTGGAGCGACAAGTGTGGGGACGGGCGACTCGCCCGTCCAAGCCGAGCATATCCTCATCGCGGATCAGGACGGCGACCGTCCGCGCTGGGCGCCGGATGGCAAGCGCTTCGCCTTCCTCTCGACCAAAGAAGGTGGATCGCAGGTTTGGATTGCCGATTTTGGTGGCGCGACGGGTACTGTCGAAGGTGTCCGTAAGTGGACTTCAATTGCGACCGAAGCGGGCGGAGAACTTTGGTCGCCCGATGGCAAGTACATACTTTTCACCTCCGTAATCTATCCCGAATGCGACGGCGCGCCAGCGGCGGAACAAGCTTGCAATGCCAAGAAGTCGAAAGAGGTTGAAGGGTCGAAGGTCAAAGCGATCATATTCGAACGTCTGCTCTATCGTCACTGGAACGCTTACAAGCGCGGCACGCGCACTCATCTGTTTGTTGTCCCAGCCCCCATGTTTATCCTTAATCCGGGCCCCGGTTTGCTGACATTATTTGAACCGTCCGTCCCCCCGCGTGATCTCACGCCCGGCGACTACGACGCGCCCGTATTCTCACTCGAAGGACAGGACGACTACGCCTTCTCGCCTGACGGGCAGGAGATTTGCTACACCTCGAACCACGACAAGGTCGAAGCCACATCCACCAACAACGATCTCTGGATCGTCCCGGTAAGTGTGGGGGCGGGCGACTCGCCCGCTCAGGTCTTAGCCCAAGCCAAGAACATCACCGCCGACAATCCCGCCAGCGACTCGACTCCGCTCTATTCGCCCGATGGCAAGTACATCGCCTACCGCGCCCAGCAGCGTCCGGGATACGAGAGCGACCGCTTTCGGCTGATGCTTTACGACCGGAAGACGGGGGAGAAGAAGAATCTGACGGAAGATTTCGACAGCTGGGTAGGGTCGTTCGCTTGGATCGGAGGACGTGAGATTTACTTCACTGCCGAGAATGCGGGCGAGTCACCTATTTATTGGATTCTGCCAGAAATGTGTCTTGAGGGCTGCCATCCGATCAAGCTTGTCGATGGCTACAACGACGACATCGCACCTGCACATCAGACTGAGATTTATAAGGGAACGACCTTACCCTTGACTACTGTTGTCTTCAGCCGAATGTCTATCCAAGGGCCGACAGCGCTCTACATCGCCGACCGTGGCTCTTGCGTAATCGGTCTCGATAAAGCGAAGGCGATGCTACTCGGGGAGTCGAAGGAGGTACTGCCAGAATGCTCAATACCAAAGGCACGCCAGATCGTTCATCTCAACGACGCCGTCCTCTCCCAAGTCGCCATGTCCCCCCTCGAATCCTTCTGGTTCACTGGCGCGCACGACGACAAAGTTCAAGGCTTCCTCGTCAAGCCGCCGAACTTCGACCCCGCCAAGAAATATCCCGTGAAGTTCCTCATCCACGGCGGCCCGCAGGGCGCTTGGGGAGACGACTGGTCCTATCGCTGGAATCCCGAACTCTTCGCCGCCAACGGATACGTGGTTGTCATGATCAACTTCCACGGCTCGACCGGATACGGGCAGAAGTTCATTGACTCGATCAACGGCGACTGGGGCGGCGCTCCGTTTGAAGATCTGATGAAGGGCCTCGACTACGCCGAGAAGACTTACCCGTTCATCGACAAAGACCGCGAGTGCGCGCTGGGCGCAAGCTTCGGCGGATACATGGCCAACTGGGTGCTCGGCCACACCGACCGCTTCAAGTGCATCGTCTCTCACGATGGCACGTTCAACAATGAGTCAGACTGGGGAACGACTGAAGAGCTGTGGTTTAACGAATGGGAATTCCGCGGCACGCCCTACACCAACCGCGAGTTGTATCGGAAGTGGTCTCCGCATTTGTTTGCGACGAATTTCAAGACCCCGACGCTCGTCATCCACGGACAGCTCGACTACCGCCTCGACGTGAGCGAAGGCTTCCAGCTCTTTACCACGCTGCAGCGCCTGGGCGTGCCGTCGAAGATGCTCTACTTCCCCGACGAAGGCCACTGGGTGCTGAAGCCGCAGAATTCACAGCTCTGGTACAAAACGGTCAACGACTGGGTAGATCAGTGGACGAAGAAGTAGCTCGTGTGGGGGCAGGTTCGTGTGGGGACGGGCGTCTCGCCCGTCCAAGCCCGCGTAGGGACGGCCGCCCCCGGCCGTCCAGCCGAGCGCAGCCCGGCAAGGGTCCTATGGCAGACCCCCAATCGCAGTTCCGAAGAAAATTCCGCCTTCACTCTGCGCAAAACGGCAGCTTCTTTTGTCTTCAAGCAGCCTGCTCACGGCAGGATTGCCAACTGAAGGATCGTTTGCTGACGGATGATTCGCTGAGGAATTGCTCGCTGCAGGAGTCTCCGTGGGCCGCTGTGCCGCCCCGCCACCATTGTCGCGCTCCGTCGAGTCCGCTGGCGTCATAGCTGAGGGCTCAGCCGGAACCCGAGGAGCCTCGATCCCCGGCGACTCGGAGGCCGACTCACAAGAACCCACATCCCCGGCCCCCGAGGTTCTACTGGCGCCGGAGCTAGAGGCAGCGCTGGTGACACTATCCTGACGCGCGTCCGAACAAGCACTCTGGCTGGCAATCGGCTCATCCAGCGAAGCACCTTCCGGCACCGCGAACAGCGCGTCCGGCAAGCCTTGTCGCGCGGAAGTCTTCGCGCCAAATTGCGGCCCGCGCTGCCCAGTCCGAGCCTTGGCGCGGCTGTTGTTCTGCTGCCCGGTAACTATCGCGGCCACGCTCTCCATTTGAAACTGCGTGGTCGATTGGCCCGCACTCACCGCAATGAACACATCGCACGGGCCCACGCTTCCGGCAGAGGGCACCATGGAAGCGAGACCATCCTGAGTGCTCACGACCTGCGCCTGCGACGATCCGAGGAGAACGGGCATTCCGTTTTCCCCGACACTGCTTTCCCCGGCGACGGAGTCGCCTTCCGGTGGGCCTCCCGGGTCTGGACTGACCCGCGCCAGCGTGGTCGCAAAGGTGACAGTTACTCCCATCACCGGGTTCGAAGCGCTCGAGCCGTCGGCCACTCGCATGACCAGCGGCTGAAAGGACTGCCCGGTTGGCACAACCTGCGGCGATCCACTCACCGTCTCCAGCGTCCACAGCAAAGCCGACGTGGAGAACAAAGTGAAAGTCTGGCAGGGCGCATTACTTGGCGCAACGCAAGTACTCACCTGTACATCGGCGTTTTGATTCGTGAGCTGTGCGGTGATGGTGGCGTATCCCGAGCCGTTGGTGGTTCCACTGCCCGCCGAAAGCGAAGCCGCGCCCTTGGTGATTGCGAAGTTGACCGCTACATTCGCCTTGGGCACGCCCAGGTCCAGCGCTTCAACCGTGAGCGGAACCGCGAGTGTCGCGCCTTGCCCCACCCAGCGCGTCGGCGTCACCGCAACCAGGTCGAGCGCGGACGAGGTTCCCACCACCGTGGCCTGTTGCGACTGCGGCGACGAGTACGACAATGGCGCCAGAGCGATCGTGATCGTGCTCTGTCCGGTCGCGGTGGGAGTCACCCAGCTGGAAGATTCTCCCGCTTCATCGCTCAGTACCGAACAGGAAGAAGCTCCGCTGCACACCGAGAACTGCAAGCCGTTGCTTGCGCTCCATGCAATCGTTGCCCCGCTCACCCGCGTAATTCCATCGGCGGCAACCGTACGCACGCGGATGGCATTGGCGGCTGCAGACCCAACTGGAGTTGCCGGCTCCGCACCTTGCAGCAGAAGCAAAAGATCCGTGGCCAGAGCGCCATAGGTCAGCGCACCGGTCATTTGGGAAAAAGCACCGCTCACCGGATCTGTGACCTGGATCGTAGCCATTCCGTCCTGCGTGCCTGGGGGTATCGCCGCCTCGATCTGGCTCGCAGACGCGGAAAGAGTGTTGCCGTTGTTGCCAGCAACGCTCACCTGCAGTCCCGCATTGAATCCGGTGCCGTTGAGAGTGGTCGCGCCGCCAGCCAGACTGAGCCGCGCCGGCGTAACCGTGTCCGAATAAAGGAGGCTGGCCTGGTAGAAGTAGTCCGGACGACCATCCCCGCGGTAGTCGGCTATCCCCACTCGGTACGTGTCTGATGCGCTGAACTGCGCATCCAGGCGGCTCATTCCCCAGGTCGTCGTGTTGAATGCCGAGGGCGTGGACGCGGGCGCGGGATTTTGGCTCTCGTCGCTCAATTGCCAGATTCCGATTACCGGCAGCAGTTTGGTTTCGGTCGGCTGGCCCGTTTCGTCGAGGGCGGTCACCGAGACCGAGGCCGTCCGGTTCGCCTGCGCTGTAAACTCGAACCAATCGGTGCTGCCGTAGCCGGAGATCCACGATCCCCATCCACCTCCCGGCGGAAGCGCGGCTGGGCTCGCGTAAGTCGACCCGCTGCCGGGATGCGTTTGCGCGATTTCATCCTGCAACATCAGGATGTCCTGCTCCGCATTCGATCCACTCGACACCGTGACCACAACCGGAGCGAACGAACCCGAGTGCGTCACCTGTGTGGGAGCGTACGGTTCGACGCCCAGGGACCAGACCGGGTCCAGCGCTTCCACGCTTAACTGATACTCGGCGATGGTTTGCCCGGTCGGAATCGTCAGTTGGCCCAGATCGAAAAAACCTTCGAGCGAAGGATCATTGGAGCCCCACCGATCGTAGCGAAGACCATTTGCGTCTACGTATCCATCGATGATGTTGCCGGCGTTGCCGCAAAACGCGAATCCAGAAACGGAAGTCACAACATACTGCCGCGAGGGCATGCCCGTTCCGTCGATCAACCGGGCCACCACGTTGACGCCCTGCATCGGCTGCGCCGCATTCCCGGATGCATCGGTAAAGTACAGCTGCCGTAAATTCTCCCCGCCGGTTGCAGATTCCCGCTGCCTGGATAAAGCCGCGCGAGCGCGTCGATGTCATCCATTTTGGGCACGGACGCGTCGGGATAGCAGGTGCTGATGGGCACGCAGGAAATCGGATCGGCAAAGTGCATCACCGGAAACCCCGCAAAATCGGCGCTGGTTGGGGGCGGGTTCCGCGTCAACACGTTCAGGTTGGCTTGCGACCACCCCAAACCAACAATGCGCCCCAGCACGCGCACCAACCGGTACTGAACGTCGGGCAATTGCGCACTGGTTGCCGCGCAAACTCCATTGATCACCGCGAGCGCGTGCACGATGTTCCCGCCGGTGGAGAAGTTGTCGGGTCCGCCGTAGACGGCGTTGGTGAAGCAATCCGCCAAGTCCCCAGCGCCTTCGCCGAGCAGCGCATCGGTGACCGTCCCGTCGTAGTCATAAACAATTCCGACGGGAGTGCCCGTAGCTGAAGGCGTAATGTCCGCAGGGGCGGTGATCGTTCCGTCGGCGGCGACCGCGATATTGCTGCCGTTCACATCCTCGGCAAGATGACCTCCGTGCGATGCGGTGAGGGCCACACCAGAAATGCCGGTCCAAGTGCTGAAGGCAGCGGCAACAAAAGCATCGGCCTGGGCACCGGTCAAGATCGGGCTCAGGTCCCCTGGGTTGGTGAAGTACTGCACCGAGCCATTCGCCCAGATCAGGGGTTGCCCTTCGACCCCAGTATCGTAGCCGGAGCCTGCGACAAAAGCCGGGCCTCCGGCGCGGCTGGCAACAGCACTGCAAAAAAGAAGGACAGCAACCGCCAGAATTTGCCAGCGCATGACTCACTCCTCTCGGGCGCTGCGGATGGCCCGCTCCAGTTGAACAACGCTGACGTTGCGGGCATCGACGGGCACATGTGGCCGCGCAGACGGCTCGTTTCGCGGGCTAACCGCTGCGGCCGGCTTCTGCATGTACTCAGACACGTTCTTCCCGCTCGGGTCGAGAGCAACCTGGCCGAGTGATCCACCCACCGGACTGGTAAGGCCCAATCGACTCGGCGGATATAAAAAGATCAAAATGTGCTGGCCCTTGCTCATCGGACGATGCATGGACCATGCCCCCGCCCACTCATGAATGGAGAGAACTTGTCCCCGCTTGACCCCGGCAATCGCCTCGTCTACGCGAAAACTCAACTGCACCGCCGGAGTCGCCACTGGAACTGCCCGATCGGTTGCTGCAGTTTTCGTCGCGGCGGTGAGCACCGTGCCCGCGAATATCATTCCGGCCCGGCGCGAAAGCTGTTTCCATTGCGGACCGAGAACGCGCTCAGCAACGGCTTGATCCGATTGCTGCGCGGTTACAAAGCTCGACAGGCAGAAGTTCGACAAACAAGCCAGTGAAACGACCAACACGCGTCTTGACGCACGCATATCGAGTCTCTTTCTGGAGGGAAACGGACCGGGAGAGGTCCTGGGAGTGGAATCAGTGTAGCGCGTTATGGATCAGGCAGATGTGCGGGCGGTCACTATGTTTTTGTGATGAATCGTTATGAAAACGCGAGAGGCTATCTGGCGCGACGGTTCGCCTTCCTGTTCGCCTTGCGTTGCGCCTTCGCGGCTTTCTTCATTGCTTTACGCTGTTTCTTATTTGCCTTGTTTAACATTTTTTGCTGCTTCTTGGCCGCCTTCCGGGACTGGCGCGCATTTTCTTCGACACTCATGCGTTGAGCGTTAGCCGGTATCGACCCAGCAAAACTCAAAGCGATCAGCAGCATGAAAGCAGCAATTCGTTTCATAACGTCTCCGTACGGAAGATCTTGCAGCGATCTTACACCGAAAACTGCGCCCAGGCGGCACATGAGGCGTTACTTCCGTAATCTTACCTCTGGCGGGTGCCCCTCGCGCTTTTCGAGAAGTGGGAGCCCGCTAATGAATCGTCTTCGTTTTCCGCGACATGTAATCCATCAGCAGATACTGGCCGAGCGTGTACGGCGTCGTAAAGTAGGCTTTGCCCCGGCACATCTGAGTCACTTTCTGGACGAACTGCACCAGCCCATAGTCCGACGCCAGCATGAACGTATTGATCAGCACGCCCGCCCGTTTGCACTTCGAAACTTCTTCGAGCGTCTGGCTCACCACTAGCGGATCGAGCCCAAACGCGTTCTTGTAAATGCGCCCGTCTTCGAGCGTGAGTGCCGAGGGCTTGCCGTCGGTGATCATGACGATCTGCTTCATGTCCTTGCGCTGCCGCTGCAGGATGCGTTGCGCCATGCGCAGACCCTCGCGCGTGTTTGTGTAGTACGGCCCAACCTTCACCCGCGCCAGTTGCGAGAGCGGAACTTCTTCCGCCGAATCGTGAAACAGCACCAGCGACAACGAGTCTCCGGGATACTGTGTCCGGATCAGCTGCGACAGAGCCATCGCGACTTTCTTTGCCGGAGTGAAGCGGTCCTCCCCATACAGAATCATCGAATGCGAACAGTCGAGCATCAGCACCGTCGCGCACGACGATTGGTACTCGCCCTGATGCACCTGCAAGTCGCGGTATTCGAGATTCAGCGGAAGCCCGAGCCCTTCGCGCTGTATAGCGGATGAAAGCGTCGCCGTGATGTCGAGGTTCAACGTGTCGCCAAACTCGTAGTGCTTCGAAGCGCCGCTCGCCTCGATGCCCGTCGCCATGTCGCGCGTGTCGTGACGTCCAAAACTCGACTTGCCCAGCGACCCGAGCAGATCGCGCAGGGCTTTGAATCCCAGGAAGTCGAGGCTTTTGTCGGTGATCTCGAACTTCGCCTGCTGCGCGTCGCCAACTTGTCCGCCGCCCACGCTCGATTGCTTCGCAGGATCATGGGGCTGATCGATGGAGATGTAATCTTCTTGCTGCATTCTCTCGATCAGCTTCTCGATCAGTTCATCAAGCTCGCCCTCCATCTGCATCTGCTGCAGCCGGTTGCGCATTTCTTCGTCGAACATCTCGCCATTGAGCAGCGCTTGTTCGAGCGCACGGCGCAAATCATCGAGCGTCTGCTCGCCCTCGGGCAGTTCGTACCAGAAGTTGTCGTTGAACCCGCTCTGCAGAAAATAGTCCGAAAGCGCGCCGAGCAGGTCCTCCATGCTCATCTCGCTCGCAGGATCGGGAACGTATTTGGAGTAGCGGATGCGTTTCATAAAAACAGCTTTTGGCTGTTAGCTCTTAGCTCTCGGCTATCGGAATCAAACGCAAGTCAGGTTCTCAAACGAAGCATGCCCGCCCTGCGGATAGCAAACGACGAACAACGAGCCCGAAGCCAAAAGCTAAAGGCCAAGAGCTAAGAGCTGACTTAGTTAAACCCTCGCTTCCGTCCGAACCCCGGCTCGTCGCGCTCAAACGGAGGCTGCTTCTCCGCGATCTTCATTGGCTTCTCGCCCGCCATGAACACGCGCTCCTCGTTGCGCCCTATTTTCTTGTGCGCGTGCAGCCCTTCCAGGACGAACTCCGCCGCGGACACCTGCATCTCGGCGCTGTCTTTCTTGTTCACGTTCAGCTTGCCGAGTTTTTCCATCAGCCCCTGAATTTGGCTCAGGCCTTCGAGCACTTCCTCGGCTCCGGCATTATCGCTGAGTTGAATCTCGCCGCCCAGATCGAACCACTGCACCACCTGATTTAGGCTGACGCCGTGAAGATAAGTATCAAACGCATGTGCGATCGCTGTGCGGATCAATTCGCGGCTCACATAATCCGCGCCCTTCATCTCGCCTTCGTACTCCAGTTCCAACTTGCCCGTGATCGCCGGCAGCGCCGCGTAAATATCGCTGATCCGCGGCACGACAAATTTCTCCCGATGCGTCAGCGCGCGCCGCTCGGCATTCGACACCACGTTCTCAATCGCCGAGATCGGCAGCCGCTGGCTCACTCCCGACCGCTTGTCGATTTTCTTGTCGTCGCGCGCCGCGAAAGCGATTCGCTCGATCACTTCCTGCACGTACTTCGGAATATGCAGCCGCGAACCATTGCGCTCATCCTCGCCACCGTTATCGCGATCAAGCCAGGCTTCCTGCGTGGTGATCGCGATGCCTTCTTCCACCGTCGCCGGATAGTGCGTTCGAATCTCCGACCCGATGCGATCCTTCAGCGGCGTAATGATCTTGCCGCGCGCGGTGTAGTCCTCGGGGTTGGCGCTGAACACAATCGCGACATCCAGTGGGAGGCGGATCGGATATCCCTTAATCTGCACGTCGCCTTCCTGCATGATGTTGAACAGTCCGACCTGAATCTTCCCCGCCAGATCGGGCAACTCGTTGATCGCAAAAATTCCGCGATTAGAGCGAGGCAGCAATCCATAATGCACGGTGAACTCGCTCGACAGTTCGTGCCCGCCACGCGCCGCTTTGATGGGATCGATATCGCCTATGAGGTCCGCGATCGTGACATCGGGCGTGGCCAGCTTCTCTACGTAACGGTGGTCGGGCGTCAGCCATGCGATCGGCGTGGCGTCTCCTTCTTTCGCGACCAGTTCGCGGCAGCGCCGGCAGATCGGGGCATAGGGATTGTCGTGGATCTCGCAACCCGCGACGTACGGCATCTCGGGATCAAGCAACGCAGTCAGCGCTCTTAGAATTCGGCTCTTTGCCTGACCGCGCAATCCGAGGAGAATAAAATTATGCCGCGAAAGGATCGCGTTCACGATCTGAGGCACCACCGTGTCGTCATACCCAACGATGCCCGGAAATATCGTGCCGCCCTCGCGCAACCGCGACATCAGGTTCTCGCGCAGCTCATCTTTTACCCGCCGCGACCGGAGACGCTGTTCGGTGAAAGGACTTTGGCGCAACTCGCCGAGAGTCCGGGCAAAACTCATAGGTGGAACCCCCAAAAAGGAAACAGCCTTACGCGGATTATACCGCTGAGGAACGCTGTCAGCTCTTAGCTCTCAGAAGAGTCGGTGGAGAGCCGGGCGTCCCCGCCCGGCCACGATGCTGACGGGGACACACCGGACGGGAGAGGACGCCCGTCGTTCCACAAGACATTCAGTTCCACCGCGCCTTCGACGCCCGCCGCAGACCGGGCAGAATGGCTTCAAGATAGCCGACCACCGCCTCCAGACGTTTTGCTTCCGACAGAGTCGAGAGCAGGCTCTGCTTGAAGTCGAGGTCAAGCGGAAGCGATCCGGCGAGCAAGAAGGAAAGATTGCAGGCGTGCTCGTCGGGTCCGGAGGGCTCTGCCCCGGCCAGTTTCGCGATCTCTGCGTGCAACCGCACTGCCTGCGTCACCATCTCTGCTGCCGGCTTGTCGGGTTCGTCTTCCACCACCGAAATCTCGGCCTGCAAAAACGATCGATCTTCGTTAACCTCGATCACCTCAAACCGCTCGACTCCACGGGTCAGGATGTCCATGCGGCCATCGTCATATTTCTTGGTAACGGACATGATCTCGGCCGTGCAGCCGATGTCGGCGACTCCATCGGAAGACGCCCGCACCACCCCGAACGGCTTTTTCTGTTCCAGGCATTCCGCGATCATCTCCTTGTACCGCGGTTCGAAGATGTGCAGCGGCAGCGGAACGCCCGGCAGCAGCACCAGTTCGAGCGGGAAGATGGGCAACAGCGAACTCACGGCGCCTCCAGTGTTGACGATTTTACGCCATAAGAGGTTTTCAGTTTTCAGTTATCGGTTGTCAGTAGAAGCACTGATCGTTGGGTTTTACTGAGAACTGAGAACTGACAACTGAGAACTTGGGTTTGACTTGCCGCACTCTACGCGATACAAGGGTCGCCATGGAGATGGCCGGGAAAGTCGTAGTCGTGACCGGGGCTTCCATGGGAATTGGGGAAGCCATTGCCAAGGTTTTTGCCGACGAAGGGGCCAGCGTGGTATTGCTTTCGCGCGATGCCAGCCGCGCCGAGGCGGCCCGCCACCGGGTCGGCCACACCGACCGCACGCTCGCCCTGGCCTGCGATGTTCGCAATCGCGAAGAAATCGGCCGCGCGCTTGCACTCACGCTGCACCACTTTGATCGCGTGGATGTGTGGGTCAATAACGCGGGCGTAGGCATCCGCGACTCCGTTGCCGACATGGAAACGTCCGCCTGCCGCGAATTGTTCGAAACCAATTTCTTCGGCACCATCGCCTGCATGCAGGCGGTAGTGCCCGCCATGCGTGAAGAAGGCGGCGGGACCATCATCAACATCTCAAGCGTCACCGGACACATTCCGGTGCCGTTTATGGCTCTGTACTCCGCCAGCAAGTTCGCCCTGAACGCTCTCGGAAAGGGCGCCCGGCTGGAGTTGAAGCGCGACAACATCAACGTACTGACGGTCTGTCCGGGCTATGTGCGCACCGATTTCGGCGAGCACGTGGTGGCCAACCGTCAGTTCAACGTCCGCCCGCAATCCGTTCAAGGGATCACGGCTGGGCGAGTGGCGCAAGCGGCCTATCGCGGGTATCGCAAAGGAAAGCGTGAGGTCGTCGTACCCTGGACCATGATTCCGGTCATAAAGCTGTACCAATTGTTTCCAGGATTGGTGGAGTGGGGAATGGCAAGGGCCATGCGCAATTCGCGCGAAGGTGAAGGTAAAGAAAAGTAAATCAAGCTAACTTTCAGACGCCGGCCGCATCGAATGAAGCAGGCAGAACTGCAGTCTTCCACCCCTCCGAAAGGCCGTTTGCACGGTGGCTCTGGGGGTGGAAGCTGCCGTTAATTTGTCTGTGCTCCCTTTTCGTTAGAATAGGGTTTATGAGATTCCTGTCCCGACCTGCGCGGTTGACGTTCCCTTTGCTTCTTTCTCTGGCCGCCCTGCTTAGCGTCCTGTTGCCGATCATCCTGTTGCCCCAGATGGCACACGCGCAGGAAGGCCCCCTCGACAAATCCGAGCCCAAGGGGATCACGGTCGAGGAAGTCATCAAGCGCTTCGCCGCCAAGGAGAAACTATTCAGGGAAGCGCGTGATCAGTACACCTACCGGCAGGACGTCAAAGTCATGACGCTAGACGGCGACACTCCGGACGGCAGCTACCAGCAAGTGTTCGACGTGACCTTCGACGATAAGGGACGCAAGATCAAGAACGTGGTCTTCGCGCCGCAGCCCACACTGCAACGCATCCAGATGACTGAGGAAGATTTTGACGACATCGAGAACCGCCTTCCGTTCGTGTTGACCTCGGATGAAATCGGGGAATACGACATCCTGTACGTCGGCCAGCAAAAGCAGGACGAACTGAACACCTATGTTTTCGATATTGCCCCCAAACAGATCGTCGGCAAGAAACGCTATTTCCAGGGCCGAATCTGGGTGGACAACCACGATTTTCAGATCGTGGAAACTTACGGCAAGACCGTGCCCGACATCCGGAAGAAAAAGGGCAACGAGAACCTGTTTCCCAAGTTCACCACCTGGCGCGAACAGATTGACGGCCAGTACTGGTTCCCCACCTATACGCGCGCCGAAGACACGCTCCAGTTCTCCATGGGCGGCGTAAAGATCCGCGAGATCATCAAGTACACAAACTACAGACGCTTCGGATCAAAATCGAGGATCACCTACGAAGGCCAGGAAGTGCAGAAGGCGGAGCCGAAACCGGGAGATCAAAAGCCGCAGTAGGATTCCTGCTCCAACGCCTCATGTGCGCTTCGCTCCAGGAAATCTAGGTCACAGAGCAATCGCGAGTTGTATTTCCGCTTCTAGCACTAAAGAAAAGCCGCCAGCTTTCGCTGACGGCTCATGGCTGAATTCTGATGGCTAAGCTTTAGCTTTCGTACAGCAGCACCCCTTCGGTTTTCTCCGCATCCACCGGACGGTAGTACAGCTTGTTGGCTTCGAGGAAGACCTCGATGAACGCCGGCCGTGTGGTGATCGTGCCCTGGATCAGGGCTTCCGATAGCGGATCTTCGATGTACTTCTGCAAGGCGCGACGCAGCGGACGCGCTCCGTAGCTGCGGTCGGTCAACGTCTGGTTCAGAATCCACTTCTTGGCCTCGTCGGCTACGGTCACTGTGATCGAACGCTGGGCGAGATTCTGGTTCAATTGGCTGACCATCAGTTCGAGAATCTGGATCAGGTCCGCTTCGCTGAGCGCCATGAAGAGGATGATTTCATCCACGCGGTTCAGGAATTCCGGATTGAAGGTGCGCTTGACCTCGCCCTTCACCAGGTCTTCGACCTTCGCGGAAACCATCTCGTCTTTCGACGACTGGAAGCCCAGGCCCTCGCGCTTCATGAGGTGCCGCGCCCCGATGTTCGACGTCATAATCACGATGGTGTTCTTGAAATCGACCGTGTTGCCCAAGCCGTCGGTCAACTGGCCGTCTTCAAAAACCTGCAGCAGAATGTTGAACACATCAGGGTGCGCCTTCTCGATTTCGTCGAGCAGAACGACGGAATATGGCGCCCGCTTGACGCGTTCGGTCAACTGGCCGCCCTCTTCATAGCCCACGTATCCGGGAGGCGACCCGATCAGTTTCGAAACGGAGTGCTTCTCCATGAACTCCGACATATCGAAACGCACCAGCGCCTTATCGCTGCCAAACATGAACTGCGCCAGGGTGCGGGCCACTTCGGTTTTGCCGACGCCGGTCGGTCCGAGGAACAGAAACGACCCGATCGGGCGGTTCGGGCTCTTCAACCCCGCACGCGAGCGGCGGATGGCGCGAGCCAGGGCGCTGATGGCTTTGTCCTGCGAGATGATGCGCTTGTGCAGCTCTTCTTCAATGCGCAGCAGCTTCTGCGTTTCTTCTTCCTTGATCGAGGTGATCGGAACGCCGGTCCAGCGCGATACCACGTCCTCGATGTCCTCCCGACCGACTACGCCGGTGGAGGATTCATCGAGGTGGTATTTTTCGCGAAGGGCGCGCAGGTTCTCGCGCTCCTTGCGTTCTTCGTCCGAGTAGAAGCGCGCCTTCTC
>JBEKYF010000050.1:0-29485 GCA_049511255.1 Terriglobales bacterium
TTCAAAACCCAGCCGTCGAGCGTCGCTCGGCTGATTTCCAAGCCGATGTCTCTTTCCAGAATCATGCTCTGCCGATGCAGGGGCGTGTGATTGCAATATTTGCTGATGACCGTGTCGATGACGATATGGTCACTCGCCAGGCACTTCTCGATGATCCGTGGCGGCAGGGGCGCTGAGACGACGCCGAGATCCTCACACGACCGGCAAGCCCGCTTCTCTCGTTTCGTGACCAGTACGAAGTACTTCGCCGGCTCCACATCCAACTGGGAGCTCTCCTCGTAGCCGATCACCACTGTTTCTTTTCCGCAGCGTTTGCATACGCGCTGATCTAATGTGCAGGGCAGAATCCGCTCCACGCGAGGAAGATTCGCCGGCAACTCCTGGCGACCCGGATGCTTGACGGATTTCTTGGTCGAGCCATGCACTGGCGCGTGCTCGCTCTCCGCCTGCTCGATCATTTCACTGACGACAGGCGCAAACTCGAACAATTGCATTTGCGCCTGCGAAAGTTTTTCTCCTCCCGCACCATACTTCTCGATCCGCATCAGCCGCAGACGCTCTTCCAGCACACGAATCCTCAGTTCCACATACTGCAGCCGGCTCTTCAGTTGTGCGATGAGTTCCAGATCGGCTGGTGCTGAAGGAATGGAAGCTAAACTCACAATGAGTTAATGATTTACCAGAGTCAATCGAAAGGTTCAAACAACCACGCGACTTATGCGGCAGCGTGTCCCTCGGGGGAAGCCTTCCGGTACCATCGCTTGTGCTTGGTTTTGGCCAGATCGATCCCACCCACCAACAGCGAAAGCTCTTCGTGACTCAGGATGACCTTGCCCTGCGCATCACCGGATTGCGGCCAAGTGAAACGACCTTTCTCCAACCTCTTGGCACAGACCCAGAGTCCGCTTCCGTCCCAGACGAGGACCTTCAGCCGATTGCGCTGGCCGTTGCAGAACAAGAACAGGTGCCCGCTCAGAGGCTCACAGGACAAACGATCGCGGACGAGACCGTACAGCCCCTCGAACCCCCCTTGCGCATGTCGGTGACTCCCGCAGCCAGAAAGATCCGTGTGGCTGGGCCCAGTCCAAACACGGCTTAGGCCCGCTCCAGGATGCCCACCAGGCGCTCGAACGTACTCGTATCAAAACCAGGATGCACCTCGATCCGGCGCCCGCCCGACAGCACCACGGCCAGCCAGCAACTCGGTTCGTGGTGCTTCGGCGATTCCCTGGCCGCCAACTCCACCGGCACCAAACGACCGGCCGAGGAAATTGGCTTACGCCTTCTCTTCCAACGCAGTTTCTTTAGATGGCGATCCAGTGTGCTGAAGCTCAAACCTCGACTCTGGCAAAACTCGCTCCGCCGCATACCGCTGCTCACAAACTCGGCCACCAACTGCTGAACTTCCGCACGGGTACGTCGCTTGGGCGCTGACAACCCTGTTTTTGTGGTCATCCGGACACTTCAACACAGACCCGGCCTGTCGAACAGATGTGTTGGTCAGACGCTTACCCCTCGTCGGGGTCGCGACGCTCGATCTTTCTATATAAGCGTCGCGGCCGCGGACGGCCCCCGTCCCCACGAGAATGGCTAACCTGACAGGGCTGAGATAATCAGCCCAGGATAGCGGAAAGAAGTTGATCAAAATGGACTTCCTTAAATATCGGCACGTTTTCATAATTTTGCTGCTAGCTGTCCTCGCGGGCTGCACGCAACAAAAAAACTCGAAGGATTTGAAGGAGCAAACCGCGCAAGCAACGGCGGAGTTGAAGCGTGATGCCCAGGCTGTGGCGGCGGGTATACGCGAGGGCTGGAGCCGCGACAAGCCACTCGATTTGAACACTGCTACAAAAGACCAGTTGCTGAGTCTGCCGGGCGTGACTGCGGCAGAAGCAGACCGAGTGATTGCGGGGCGTCCCTATAACGAACCCGGCGAAGTGGTGACACGGCACATCATGCCGAAGGCCGAGTATGACAAAATCGCAGACCAGGTCACCGCCAAGAAATGACGTCCGCCGGCTCCCAGCAATGAGCGGAGAATGGCGGGCATCAATTGTCGAACGCCGGGAACATGCTCCGGGCAGGATCTGACTTGCTTTATAGAATCAGTTCTCAATAAAACCTAAAGAATCGGAGGACGAAGGTCTTACCGGGAACTGAGAACTTCTTCGTCAAACCCACAAAGCCAGCCGCTTCCATTTCGTAGTAAATTAAAGCAGGGGATGCCTACAGAGAAAATTATGATCGTGGACGACGAGCGCCTGGTGCGCTGGTCGCTGCGCCAGAAGTGCGAGGAGTGGGGCTACCACGTGATCGAGGCCGACGCCGGAGAACCTGCGCTCAAGCTCGCGCAGCATGAATCGCCCGATCTCGTCCTGCTCGACGTGCGCATGCCCGACCTCAGCGGCATCGAAGTGCTCGATCAACTCAAGAAAAATGGCGACGCCCGCGCCGTCATCATGATCACGGCCGATCCGCAAATCGACGATGTCAAAGCCGCACTCAAGCTCGGAGCTTATGACTTCGTGGGCAAGCCGATCGATTTCGACGAGCTTCACGTGGCCATCAAGAACGCGCTCGAGGCCACCAGCCTGCGCACCGAAGTCCAGGCCTTGCGAGGCGAGGTGCGCCGCGCATCCGGTTATGACAGCGTGGTCAGCGTCTCACCCAAAATGACCGAGCTCATGAACTTCGTCCGCAAGGTTGCGGCCAGCGAAGCCACCACCATTCTGATTCAAGGTGAAAGCGGTACCGGCAAGGACCTTATCGCAAAGGCCATCCACTACGAAAGCTCACGCCAGGAGAAACCGTTCGTAGCGATTAATTGCTCGGCTATCCCGGAGACGCTGATGGAAGCCGAGCTTTTCGGCCACGAAAAAGGCGCGTTCACGGATGCCAAGCAAATGAAAAAGGGTCTGTTCGAGGCCGCCGATGGCGGTACGCTGTTTCTCGACGAAATCGGCGAACTCTCTCCTCTGCTGCAAGCGAAACTCTTGCGCGTGCTGGAGGACCAGGTCATCCGCCGCGTGGGAGGTATCCGCGATATGCAGGTGGATGTAAGGGTGATCGCAGCCTCCAACCGCGATCTCGAAAAGGCGGTGCGCGATGGTCAGTTTCGTCAGGATCTCTACTACCGGCTGGCCATTATTGCGATCTTTATTCCGCCGCTGCGGGACCGAAAAGAAGACATCATGCCTTTGGTGGACTTCTTCATCGAGCGCTACAACAGCAGATTCAAGAAGGCGGTTCGTGGCGTTACCGACGAGACCCGCCGTCTTCTTCTCAGTCATAACTGGCCGGGCAATGTTCGCGAGCTGAGGAACACCATCGAGCGTGGCATGATCCTGGAAGACGAGCCGTTCCTCCGACCAGAGTATCTGCCGTTTTCCGTAGGCGAATCGGGTGGCCGCACTGTCTTTGAACGAACTTCCCCCGCCGACGGTGGACAGACGTTGTCCAATGGCCGCACCCTCCCGCGGCTTTATATCCCGGAGGGTGGCACATCTCTGGAAGAGGTTGAGCACGCCATGGTCGAGCTTGCCATGCGCCAAGCCAATGGCAACCAGACCCACGCCGCCAAGCTGCTGGACATCAGCCGCGACGCGCTGCGTTACAAGCTAAAGAAATTTGGGTTGATTCGTGGAGATGAAGAAGGCTCCCAGTCCGGCTCCATTGACGACCAGTGATCGGTGCGCGCTCTTGGCCGTATTTTCGCTACGCCTTTCAGGGTCTGGTGCCGGGAATCGCCGATTCGGCTGTTTGCAGGTGGAACAGCCGCCGCAACGCAGTAGTCATCCGTTCCTGCTCCGTCTTCTCTGGAAGCCCCTTGAGTTCACGGGCCAGGGACCCTGCGATATTCTGCGTCATCCGGGACATCATGGCATTTAACATTTCGTCCTGGTCCTTGGAGAAAGGTCCGTTCTCTTGTCGAAAGGAATCCAGTTCCTGCCGGCAAATCTCGTCCAGCCGCAGACGCAGTGCCACGATGGTCGGAACGACGCGCTCTGCCATCAGCTTGCCACGGAAGCCTTGCGCCTCGGCTTGCAGAATCTTGTGTGCTTCGGCGGCGGCGGCCTCACGCTCGCCCGCATTGCAATCGGGCACGTTTTCCAGGTCGTCAAGGTCAAACAGGAAAACGCCCTTAATGTTACGCACCGCGGGGTCAACGTCGCGGGGCATCGCGAGATCCGCGATCACCAGTCGCCGATCGCTGCGCCCACGAACCATGAATTCAGTTTCCTCGCGACTGAGAATAATGTGCGGACAGGAAGTCGAGCTGATGATGATGTCAGCCTCCGCCATGGGTTGCCAGCGTTCCTCAAACGGGATCGCAAGCCCACCGAGCCTCGCCGCCAGTTCCACCGCGTGCTCAAGGCTGCGATTAATGACGCTCACGCGGACCGAACCGGCTCCCTGGTTGAGCAACTCGCGGGCTGCGAGCTCACTCATTTCGCCCGCGCCCAGCAGAAGCACTTTTTTGTTTTCCAGCGTGCCGAAAATCTGGCGTGCGAGTTCCACGGCGGCATAAGGAATCGAAACCGCCGCATTACCGATGGCCGTCTCATTGCGCACGCGCTCCGAGACCGCGAGCGCCTTCTGCAACACAGCATCGAGGAACCGGCCCGTTGCCCCCACCTTCTGCGCCTGCTTCCAAGCCTCTTTCACCTGGGAAACGACCTGGGGCTCGCCGACCACCATGGAATCGAGGCGGGATGCGACTCGGAAGATATGTAGGAGCGCCGCTTCATCCAGCAAGCGGTAGAAGTGCTTCCATTCGCACAGCTTGAGTCCATATTCGGCGCCCAGCAGCCGCATCACCGAGTTGGCGGCCAGGGTGACATCGGTAGCCCAAAGCCAAAACTCGGTGCGGTTGCAGGTGGCCATGACAATGACTTCTTCGATGCCCTCTGACCGTGACAACTGCGCCAGAGCTTCAAAGCGCCGGTTTTCGCTGATCCAGAAACGCTCCCGCACTGCCATTGGGGCGGTACGGTAGTTCAGACCAACCACCATGAGAGCGGGTTCCAAATTTCAATCTCCTGCCGACCACTCCATAGGAAAAGCACCCGGCGTGCCATCTCGCCCGGGCAGCGATCCATTTTAGTTTCAGTGAGTTAGCGAAATTACAGGGAGCGGGGAATTGCGCGTTAAGAGCCTAGATTGCGGGATATCGCGCTAAGCGGGCGTTTTTTGGCCCCATCGGGCGCAGAGGCTCACGGCAAACAAAAACGATTTTCTACCGATTTCCACAGTGAAAGACTTTAGCGCGTGACTTCCACCGGCGTAGTCTCCTTATCCTTATTCTTCTCCTTCTTCAAACCTTTCGCCTGCGGCTCGTAAACGCAGAACGGCTCCTCATCCAGATAGTTGCCGGTGGCGGCAAAAGCACGTGCGCGGCAACCCATGCAAATGTTGCGGAACTCGCAGCAGCCGCATTTTCCCTGCAGGTTGTTGGTATCGCGCAGTTCGTTGAACACCATCGAGTTTTCCCAAATGTCGGCGAACGCCTGTTTCTTCAGATCTCCTGCCAAGGCCGGCAAATATCCACAGGGATAGACCTCGCCCTGATGAGAGATGAAACACACCGCGGTTCCGGCCAGGCATCCCTTGGTCATGGCGTTCATGTCGGAGGGATGATTTCCAGGGTGCCCCACTGGCTGTCCATGTCCGTGAGGCTTCAGTTCGATGCCGGTTGAGCCGGGCATCACCATCTCTGTGGCGCCGATGCTTGGTGACTCCCGCGCTGTTTCGGTTGTTGGCGGTGCAGCGTGAGCGGCCGCGGCGGCGGCCTCGGAACGGTGCTCTGCAGCCCGCCGCTGGCGAACCACGCGGAAGTAGTGTGGCGCACAGGTTGCCTTCATCTCAATGCCACCTTCGAGCGAGCGATCGTAGAACCAGTTCAGCATCTGCTCGTACTCTTCCGGCGGAACCATCTGTTCGGCAGCGATGTCCACGCCGCAACCTACCGGCACCAATAGGAAGGTGTGCAGCGCGTCCGCTCCCAGCGACTTCGCCAGTTCGAGCACCTTCGGAAGCTGATGGGCATTGTGGCGGGCAATGGTCGTATTGATCTGCACCGACATGCCCAGATTCTTCAGATTGCGAAAACCGGCAATGGCGGCATCGAATGCGCCAGGAATGCCGCGGAAAGTATCGTGGGTAAGCGCATCGGCGCCGTCCAGGCTGATGGCAACGCGCTGCACACCGCTATCTACGATCATGCGCGCGACGTGCTTGGTAACTAGCGTGCCATTCGTGGCGAGCGCCACGCGCAGACCCTTGTCCGTGCCATAACGCGCCAACTGGAAAATATCCGAACGAAAGAGCGGTTCGCCACCACTAAGCACCAGGATGGGAGTGGACACCGCAACAATCTGATCGATGATATCGCGTGCAGTTTGGGTGGAGAGGTCAGAGGGAGAACTCAGCTCCGTAGCGGTGGCCCGGCAATGGATGCAGCGGAGGTTGCACCCTTTGGTCAACTCCCAGAAAATCAATCGTGGCTTGGTTTTGCTCACTTGACTCGAATGTTGCCCATTGCCATTTAGCGAAGCCATGTGCATTTTCCTTCTCACTTGAACCAGGTTCTGTCGCCCACCTTAGGCGCAACGATAATAGAGAACCAAACCCCCAGCGGTGACTATCATCACTCGAAATTGTGATCCTGGTCACGAGACGTAAATCTTCTTAAATGTGGGCAGTAAGGCGGGATCAACGTTTCGCGAGGCATCTCGCAGGCACGCCGCCCGCACGCACGCCAACCGGCGCTCAACGCGCGGCTAGTTGTGGTTTGCGAGTTCGCGCAGCGCCGCCGAGTTCCGAATCACCAGGGTCGAGCCTTTCGACTGCACGATTTGACGCTTCTTCATCTCAGCAAACAGCCGGGTAACCGTCTCTCGCGAAGTTCCAATCATCTGCGCGATTTCCTCGTGGGTGAGTCTAAGCTTCAACCGGGGCTCCGCTTTGGCGCCTTCTCCGTTCTTGGAGGTCCATTCCAGAAGCAACTTAGCCAGTTTCTCAGCCGCGGAGTGTGACAGTCCCAGCGAACCCGCTTCCTTACAAGCATTGTGATACTTTTCGCTTAACTGCTCGGCCACTTTGAAGCAGGCCTCCACATCATCCTTCAGGAAGCGAAGAAAATCATCGCGCTTGACGAAATTGACCTGGCAGGGATCGATCGTCTCCGCCGTCACTTCGTAGGGTTTGCCGGAGATGGTGGCGCTCAAACCCAGAACCTCTCCGGGCTCGGCAAGCTTCACAATTACCGTTCTCCCGCCGGGGGAGTTAATAGAGAGCTTCACACTGCCTTTGCAGAGCACAAAGATGCCGCGCGGTGTCTGCCCTTGTACAAACAGCACCGCTCCTTGAGGATACGCGGTTGCGTACTTGATGTTTTCAAAAGCCTGCAGCGCGGCAGCAGGCAGATCGCAGAAGATACGATCGGTGCGCAGCTTGCATGTAATGCAGCTTTCTACAATCTCCATTCCGTACGGTGAGAGCATGAACCAGCCTCCTGTGACGCCCTGTATGACGTCCCTCGGGTCCGGCTCGCTTGCGTGGGTCGCATCTTGCACAGTCCACGAGCCAGTCGAGCCGGCCACGTCTGAAGTCAGTGTCCGTCTGGATGAAACGCTTGGCTGTGCTGCAAAACACACGCTATTGTGATGCCCCTCACATCTCTCTGCCCGCCACCGTCCACGGTTCCAATCCTTCAGCCTTCGAGCATGCGCCCTACATGAAGGCAGTGAAAAGCGCCGCGATGACAATCCGACGGGTCAGCTGTCTGGCGAAACTCACAATCCGGATTTCTAGGAGTATTGGCCAGCCCGGGCGAGAGGTGCACAGGTCCTTGGCCCGCGACGCCCCTGTGTGGTTGAGCTTTTCCGTAGGGGGGCCCAAACCCAGCCCTGCCATAGTTGTCGCGCTGGTTCTCTTGTCCCCGAACGGCAACGGTTACTTCTGCGACAGACGAGCAGAGGGCACAAGCCAGCGCTTGTGCCCCGACCGGCCCTGCGTCCGGTCCACGAATTCAGCAGAGGACTACTTCACTTGCAGAGTTTCGATGTAGTGGGTAAGGTTCGTCACGCGTTCCTGCACCTCACCCTCATGTCCTTGGCTCATACTCCAAAACAACGTTCCCCACACCGGCATCTCCTTGGATCCGTGCGCGGGAGTAGCGGATTCGCCGCGGATGGAGGCTGAGACTTTCAGCGCGGGATATTTTCCTCCGTTGTTCTTGCTCAGCAGGGTAAGGTCGGTGGGAGGAACCTTCAGCGCACTGGCCGCCGGGCCTCCACCTTTGCCGTCGGTTCCATGGCAAACGGCACAGTATGCCGTGTACATTTCCTTGCCGGATACAGGCGACGTGGACTGGACTGGGACATGCTTAATGACTTTCTGCGTTTGGCCCTGCGTTTGGTCCTGCGCGGCGACCATGCAAGTGAATACGATCAGGGCAAGAAACATCAAAATCAGTTTCTTTATGGACATCACATTTTCTCCTTTCAAACCAAGGCGCTGCTCTCTGAAACTCCGAGCGCACTCAGAAACCGAAAACCGGCGACGTTGCTCCCTTCCGCTTCGCCGCCCGCTATTGCGTCGAATATTGCGTCGAGATTTTCCATCCCCGGCCGTTCCGCGCGAGAGCAAGCGTGGATTTCGTCGGGTCCCCGTGATAGAAATCGACTTCATACTTGTTGATCAGAGTTTGACGTTCCCAAAGATTGAAGCTTTTCACCAGTGGGCCGCCCGCGTCGAACACGTCCCCCAACTGATTGGGCACCCATTTCCAGTTATATTCGACGACCGCGTTGTCCGCTCCATTCATGGTCACGCTGGCGATGCTCACTAGTTGCCGTTGCGCCAGCGGAGCCTGATACAAGAACGTGCCATCCGCTTCTTTCTCTTTTTTGAAACCCGGGATACTGGTCAGCAGGCGCTCTCCTTCGGGGGTGACCGAGACCAGCGCGCTGCCCGGTGGCGCTTTGGACAATTTAACAATTCCTGCTTTTTCCAATAATCGATAATTAGGATCCGGTAGTTTTTCATCGTTTTTCACGAGACCAGTGCTGAAGTGGATGACGGCCGGACCTGGCCCCTGGAGCGTCGCTGCTACTATCCCGCTCGCCTCCTGCGCGCTCAGAGGCGTTTTCCCCCGGACTTGCAGTATCACGTAGGTTATCAAGCCCCCGATCGCCACTACCAGACAAATCATGAGCAGCAGCGGCATGAACGACGAGCGTTTTTCCATCTCAACTTCGGCTTCAAACATGGCAGCCCCCTTATTGAACAGCCGCGAACAACCAACTCTTATTTGAGTCCACCTCTTTCTCGATTGCTGTGACCAAAGGCACGATGGATTGTGTCTCGTGTCACGATGAGAAAAACCGTCGCGCCCGCGTATCGCCGCCTCCCTTCATCTTAATCTTGCGTCTTTTATGCTGCGCCGCGCTCAAAGTGCGTGCGTCACGTACAGCTGTGATTGCTGTCACACCAACCATACCTCCCGACACCGCATAATTACGTCAGATTTCGTGGAGTATTCGACCACATTGAGAGGTTGAGAGTTTAGATCCCATGGCAAAAGGACGCGTTTCCATTGTCGTCGAGCGCTGCAAAGCCTGTGGCTTCTGTGTGGAGTTTTGTCCCACCAGAGTGCTTGCGCTTTCTTCCGCTTTCAATTCCAAAGGCTACCACCCACCGCATGTCGTAAATCCGGAAAAGTGCAGTGGTTGTGATTTGTGCGGGATGTACTGCCCCGACTTCGCCATTTACGCTACCAAGGTAGCTCCCGCTAAGGGAGGTGACAAATGAAGGCTGACCCTCATGGTGTGCTCACCGGCATACACTTCATGGACGGCGACCACGCCTGCTGCGAAGGCGCGCTGGCTGCCGGCAGCCGGTTCGCCTCCGGATACCCCATCACTCCTTCCACCGAAGTGGTTGAGCGTTTCGCCTCGCGTGTGCCGACCGTGGGCGGAACGTTTATCCAGATGGAAGACGAACTGGCAGCTTCCATCACCCTGCAAGGCGCGGTCTGGGCCGGTGCCAAAGCGTTTACCGTAACCTCCGGCCCCGGCTTTTCTCTGATGATGGAACACATCGGCTACGCCGCCATGACCGAAACGCCGTGCGTGTTCGTGGATGTGCAACGCGGAGGACCGTCCACCGGCCTGCCCACGCTCCCCGCGCAAGCCGACATGATGCAGGCGCGTTGGGGCTCGCATGGCGACTACGAGATCATCGCCCTCTGCCCCAATTCTCCGCAGGAGTGTTTCGACCTCACCATCAAAGCCTTCAACCTGGCCGAAGAATTCCGCGTGCCCGTGATGTTCATGATGGACGAAGTCGTGGGCCACATGACCGAGAAGGTAGTGATTCCTCCCGCTGACCAGATCGAAGTCGTACCGCGCCGCCATACTCACAAGTCGGTTGACGAGTACCTCCCTTATGAAACCAACGGCGACCTGGTTCCGGAAATGGCGCACGCCGGCGAAGGCTACAACTTTCATGTCACCGGCTTGACTCACGACCCGCGCGGCTATCCCGACATGACTCCGCCGACCCAGGACAAGCTGGTTCGCCGCTTGCAAAACAAGATTCTCCAAGCCGCCGACCGCATTGCCATGTTCGAGGAAGAACAACTCGAGGGCGCCGATGTGGTGGTCGTTTCCTACGGAATCACTTCCCGGGTGGCGCAACGCGCCATCGAGGCCGCTCGTAAACAGGGTCTGCGCGTCGGTAAGTTGCGCCTGATCACCGCCTGGCCGTTCCCCGAGAAAAAGATCCGCGAACTCGCAGCCAAGGTGAAAGCATTCGTCGTCCCCGAACTCAATCTGGGTCAGATGGTGCGTGAAGTGGAGCGATCTGCCGCCGGTCAGGCCAAGACCTTCGCCGTGTCGCACGCGGGCGGCGGAGTTCACAACCCCGAAGATATCCTCAAGGTAATCGTGGAGGCCAGCCGATGTCAGAAAGCTTGATCCCAGGCAGTTTGACCAACGACCTCGTCAACCCGGTCGAGCCCTTCTTGCGCAGTGATCGCATGCCTCACATCTGGTGTCCGGGATGCGGCATTGGCACCACCGTGAACTCTTTTGCCCGCGCCCTCATCGAATCGAAAATTGATTTGGGCTCCCTCGCGCTAGTCTCGGGCATCGGCTGCACCGGGCGCGTGGCGGGCTACGTTAAACTCGATTCTTTCCATACCACCCACGGCCGCGCCATCCCGTTCGCGACTGGGTTGAAACTCGCCAACCCAAATCTGAACGTCATCGTCTATTCCGGTGACGGCGATCTTTCCGCCATCGGGGGCAATCATCTGATCCACGCCGCGCGCCGCAACATCGATTTGAAAGTCATCTGCGTGAACAATCTGATCTACGCCATGACCGGCGGCCAGACCGCGCCCACCACGCCCGATCACTCGACCACGTCCACGAATCCCTACGGTGTGTTCGAGCCGTCGTTCAACTTGCCGCACCTGGTCGAGGCGGCGGGCGCGGTTTACGTCGCGCGCTGGACCACGTTTCACGTCCGCCAACTGACGCGCTCCATCAGTGAGGCCTTTAAGAAGAAGGGTTTCTCCTTTATCGAGGTGATCTCGCCCTGTCCCACGCTTTATCAGCGCCGCAACAAGCTGGGCGATGGTCTCGATGCCATGAAGTACTATAAAGAGAAGAGCAAAGTCCGGAATGGTGCGCCTACCAGTGAAGTTGGCATGACCATGACCGGAGAAATCATTGTCGGCAAGTTCGTGGACCGCGACCGTCCCGACTACCAAACCATGATGCGAGGTCAATACCAGGAATCACTGGGTGAGAGATTCGTCGAACAAGCGGAGATGGTATGCAGCTAACTGAAATTCGTATCGCTGGCTTTGGCGGCCAGGGAGTGATCCTCTCGGCCATCATCCTCGGCAAGGCTGCCTCGATTTATCAAGGCGCTTTTGCCACCATGACACAGAACTTCGGCCCGGAAGCCCGAGGCGGCGCCTGCAGCGCGCAGCTCGTCCTTTCCGATTCGCCCGTGTTGTACCCATACGTCACCAAGCCTGACATCCTCCTCGTTATGTCGCAAGAAGCCTATGTGCGCTTCGGCTCCGAGTTGAAAGACGGCGGCATCATGATCGTCGAGCAGGACATGGTGCGAGTTTCAGAAATCAAAAAGGAAATCAAGGTCTACAGCATCCCAGCGACCCGCATCGCCGAAGAACTCGGAAAGCGCATGGTGCTGAATTCGGTGATGGTGGGATTCTTCACCGCCATCACTAACCTGCTGGACCCCGGTGCCGTGCGCCAGGCAATCGCGGCTTCTGTCCCGCCAAACTTTAAAGAACTAAACCTGAAGGCGTTCGAAAGAGGGCTGGAGTACGGAACCGCTGCATTAACTGCCACTCCGAATGCCGCCGATATCACCGCGGATGTCGAACTGGAGACGCAGTATTCGCGGGAATAAAGTCTGGATTGAATTGTTGTCATCCCGAGCGAAGCGAGGGATCTGCAGGTCAAAAATATCCTCGGAAAATTGCGCATTTTCACCGTTGCATTTTTCAACTTTCGATGTTGTGAGATTCATCACCGCGCTGGCCGGCTCGTAACCCCCGTAAGCCATTGATTGCAAGCCGTCATTCTCGTCGTCCGCCTCCAAGCCCTGCAAACACAAGCTTTGGCCTGTTGCGATTTCCAACAAAGCGCTGTTGACAATTTCATCGCAATAGCCCGCGGCCAGAATTTGCAGTTCGCCTATCCCCTTTATTTCACAGGAGATCGCCGCGCTCAGATGGATTGATTGCAATCCGCCTCGTCTTGGCACGGCGATTGCCTTTAGAAAAGTGCTGAGTGGCTCGCTAGACGGCCCTCCGACGAGGTGACTTATGACAGTCCTACTGGTTCTCTTCTTCTTCGCAACTTTCTTGCTGATTGATTATTTCCGCAGCCGCCGCGCCATTGTGCAACCAGCGTTGCAGGTTGCCCCAGCAAAGTATGCCGAAGTGCCACGCTTGCAGCCGGCCTTGGTCGGCGGCTTCGAGGTCCCAGAAAATCTGCGCTACCACCCCGGTCACACCTGGGCATTGAGCGAGAGCCCCAACCTGGTGCGGGTCGGCATGGATGATTTTGCCGCCAAGCTGGCCGGCAAGGTGGACAGCATCAATCTGCCACAACGCGGCCAGTGGATTCGTCAAGGCCAGAAGATGTGCACACTTTATCGCGATGACTACGCCGTCGATATGGTTTCGCCAATCGAGGGCAGCGTGTCTGACATCAACCAGGCGCTCATGCAAGATCCCAAGCTGGCACTCCGCGATCCCTACGGAGAAGGTTGGCTGGTGACGGTGCAGTCGCCCGATGCCAAGACAAGCTTCAAGAACCTGTTGGGTGGAGCAATGGCGCGCTGGTGGACAGAAGAGTCGGCAAGCCGCCTGCAGCGCCGGATGCCGATGGCGCTCGGTGCGCTGGCCCAGGATGGTGGAGTCGCCATGGATGACATCTCAACCCAGATCCCAGATCAGGAGTGGCTGCCGCTGGCGAAAGAGTTCTTCCTGTCATAAGTCAAACTCGCGGCCAGCGAGACGAACCAGCCTCGCCGGCCGCCGAAACGAGGACCGCAGAAACACCGGCCGCCCGGATTCAACACCGGGCGGCCGGTGGCGTTTACGGCCAGTACAGGTGAGATTCGTATCAGGGCATCGCTTCAGCGATGCCGCAAGCCATTCGTAATCTGTTTTGAAGGGGCGCGGCTTCAACCGCGCCGTACACAAGCTGTAAAAGCTGTGTCATCCTGAGCGCAGCCGGGACTTCACGAAGTGAAGTTCCGGCGGAGTCGAAGGACCCCTGCATCTTTCTCAGTGTCAAGGATGCGTCAGGGAACTCTCCCCGGGGGCTGGCCCACCCTTTCATTCACCTCGACTCCCGAGGGTGCCCCGTCCTTGTGTCTGCGTTCTTTGCAGACACAGGGCGGGGATTTTGACTTTCTATACCCACCACGACTCCCATCTGTTCTCGGCGGCTGGCCCACCCAGCCCTTCTTAACTTGGAGGGTCCCGCAGTATGATGGTTTGACAGCCAGAAGGGAGCAACCATGCGCTGGTACCACTACGTGGCGTACTTTTTCGGGGGCGCATTCCTCGCGAACACCCTGCCCCATCTCGGCAATGGGATCTCGGGGCATGCCTTCCAGAGCCCCTTCGCATCACCACCGGGGGTAGGCTTGTCCTCCTCTACGGTCAATGTCCTATGGGGCCTCTTCAACCTTGCCATCGGCTACCTGCTCGTCTGTCGTGTCGGCAGTTTCAATCTGCGCAAGACCCAGCACGTGCTCGTTCTCGGGGCGGGCATCCTGATCATGTCGCTAATGCTTGCCCACGCATTCGGACGGTTCCACGGGGGGATGTGAGCCTGCTGAGCCTACAATAATAGTTGACATCGTGAGTTATAATAAAAAGTAATAAAGTAGGAATAAGAGACAGGCAGCAGTCCAACGCGGCGATAAGTCGCCATGTTAGCTAAGTTCTTTGAAATCTAGATTTTGCCGACTTAGTAAGTAGTAACCCCTTTGTTTTCAATGGCCATATCCCGAACCTGGCCTCTAACTGCCTTGTTATCTATATTTTGCAGCTAAGTCCTTTTAAACCAAGATTTTACCAAAAAAAAGGGGGGGGAGGGGGGCCCCACCCGGCGAACACAGTCGGAAGCCAGGAGTTACCCAAGAAGGATCTGCGGATATTCGCGATTTCAAAAGTGTCGTTCAGAAGTATCGTTCAGAAGATTCGTTCAGAAGATTCGTGCAGACGAGACCTGCGTCGTCGGCGTTACCGCGGCTCGGCAGGTGGTGCAGAGCGTACTTTCCTTGAGGTCAATCCACTCCACGGCGTGGGAAGGGGCCATGGCGCAGCGGTAGTCCTCGCAATGAGTCAAGTTCAGAGTGTGGCCGAGTTCATGGACCGCTTCCTTGATCACGCGCTGGCGAAAGAGTTTTGGGTCGGGCGGAAGGCCATAGAGTTCCTGGCGCAGCCGGTGCGCTGAGACCACGGCGCAGGGGCCACCCATCTGTGCTTCTCCGAAAACAAAGGTAAGAATCGGGATGTAGAGATCCACTGCCGCAACCCCCAGCATTCGCCAGGAGTCCGCGGTAAGAAAACTCTGCATGCGATGCAGGATTTCCGACGAGTGGTACTGCTGCCGCTCTCCGTGGAACGCGAACTCCGGATCCAACCGCACCGGGAGCACTTTACAGGAGACGCGGAAAGTTTCTTCGACGGCGGGCCGCAGATCCTTCAGCAGCCCGTCATCCACATTCCCGATCGGCAACAGGTGTAGCAGCTTCATCGAGCCAGCTTCAATGTGTCTCAACCGGGGTGCGAGTCCAGCCGTACTTCTTCAGCTTGTGATAGAGAGTGACCCGGTCGATGTCGAGGATCTCCGCGGCATGACTCTGATTGCCTCCACATTCCTCTACCACCCGCAGGATGTGGGCACGCTCCATGTCCTCCAGCTTCTTGCCCGCGCCGGTGGGGGAGCTTGGTGGCTTGAAGATGAAATCCTGTTCGTTCAGTTCCGGCTCCTGCCCCACAACCATGGCGCGTTCCACCGCATTCTCCAGTTCACGAACGTTCCCCAGCCAGGGCTGCTCCTGCAACAGGTTCATGGCCGCGGGTGAAACCCGAGTGATGCGTTTGTTCATAGCCAGAGAGAACTTTTGAACGAAATGGTTCACGAGCAGCGGAATATCCTCCCGGCGTTCGCGCAGCGGCGGCAGTTCGATGCGGAAGACGTTGAGCCGGTAGAAAAGATCAGGACGGAACTTACCCTCCTCGATCAGTTTTTCCAGATCCTTGTTGGTGGCGGCGATGCAGCGGAAGTCCACCTTGACGATTTGGTTGCCGCCCACGCGGGTGATCTCGCGTTCCTGCAGTACCCGCAGCAGGTCGGTCTGCGTCTTTAGGGTGATGTCGCCAATTTCGTCCAGGAACACCGTCCCACCCTCGGCGATTTCGAATTTGCCTTTCTTGCGGTACTGGGCGCCGGTGAACGCGCCCTTTTCATGCCCGAAGAGTTCGCTTTCCAGAAGCGTCTCCGTCAGAGCGCCGCAGTGGATGACGACCAGAGGATGAAATCTTCGCGGGCTGGCGTGATGAATCGCACGCGCCACCAGTTCCTTGCCGGTGCCACTCTCCCCCGTAATCAGCACCGTAGCGTCCGTCGGACCAACCGTCTCAATGGCGTCGAAGACCTTGTGCATGGGGCCGCTCTGGCCGACCAGGTCCCCCGGACGCGCGACTTCGGCAACGGTCTCGCGCAAGAGTACGTTCTCCTGGGCCGCCCGTTTATGCGCTATCGCGTTCTTCACCAGGTGCGCGATCTCGTCTGGGTCCAGGGGTTTGGTCACGTAGTCATAGGCGCCATTCTTCAGCGCCGTGACCGCGGTTTCGACCGAGGCATAGCCGGTCATGATAATTACGATGAGTTCGGGATCGATTTCGTGCATGCGGCGCTGCAATTCGATCCCATCAGTGCCGTGCATCTTGATATCCACCAGCGCCGCATCCCAGCGTTGTTCCGCCAGCCGGGTAAGTGCGTCGCTGGCGTTTTCTACCGTAGTTACCTCGTAGCCTTCTTCGCGGAACCATTTGCCGAGCGAGTCGCGCACGCTCAGTTCGTCATCCACGATCAGCAGTTTTCCCTGTGTGCTCACTTCAATCACCTCACCTTCATCGCGGTATTCCCGCCGGTGGCCGCCAGCGAAGCGTCCGTGGCTTGATTGGGCAGGGTTACGGTGAAAGTCGTGCCCCGTCCCAGCTCCGATTCGACTTCGATACGACCGTGATGCCGCTCCACGATGCCGCGACTGATCGCCAAGCCCAGCCCGACTCCGTGCCCACTTTCTTTTGTCGTCAGAAAAGGTTCGAAGATCTGGGCCAGTACGTCAGGAGCGATGCCCGCTCCGTCGTCGCGCACCTGGATCTTGATTTCCGTCTCATCGTTACTCAGCGCAGTCTCGATCCAGAGATTGCCGCCCCGGGGCATGGCATCGATTGCATTCATGATCAATGCCAGGAAGACTTGTTCCATCTGCGCCGGATCGCATGGCACACGCGGCACGTCTTCTGCCAGGTTCAGGTGCAACTGGATTCCGCCGAGCTCCAGTGGATGCCGCACCAGCAACAGGCAACGATCAATCACGGTTCGCAGGTCGGTCGACTGCACGTTCATGGGCGCGGTGCGCGAAAGAGTCAGCAGGTTCTTGACCAGTTCGCCGCAACGCCGGCTTTCCGAGGCGATCAGTTCCAGACATTGCATCGCCTCCTCGCGTTTTTCACGTTCGACTTGGCCAGACGCTACCCACTTCCGCAGCAGTTTGGCATAGGTAAGAATCCCAGAGAGCGGATTGTTCACCTCGTGCGCCACCACCGCCGCCATCTTGCCGATGGAAGCCATCTTTTCCACGTGCAGCATGTGATCGTGGGCGCGCTTGAGTTCCTTCGTCTTCTGCTCGACGCGATCTTCGAGCGTCTTTGCCCAGGTAACGATTTCTTCGTTCGCCGCGCGCAACTGCAGGCTCATGCCGTTGAAGGAATGCGCCAGATCACCCACTTCGTCGTGGGATTGCACCTCGATCTGGTAACCAAGCTCGCCCTGGGAAAGATGTTCCGTGCCCTTCTCGAGCGCCTTGATGGGTTTGCCGACCACTCGCCACACGAATAACCAGCTTAATACCGCAACAATCAGCAATGCCCCCGCTGTGTAATACAGCATGCGGGCGCTGCTGACCTTAAGTTGCTCGTCCGTTTTCGCGAGCGAAAGATTTGTGTCCAGCACGCCCAGAACTTGCTGGCCGGCAGGATGCGCGTGGCACTCGGCGTTGGAGCAACTGGGTTGATTTTCGATGGGAGTGATAATTCCCAGCACACGTTGCCCGCCAGTGCGATAAATGCGAAAGCGGTCGGGGCGATTCAGGCGCGCCAGCGGCTGTGATTGGGTATGGCAGCCATAGCAGGCCTCCGCCGTCTTATCGAGGACGTGGCTGACTTCCGCCGGGTCCGTGGAGTAGCTGACACGCCCCTGCTGGTCAAGAATGCGCACCTTGACCATGCCGGGTTCGTCCGCCATGGTTTGGATCGCGTGATAGAGCCCCTCGCGATCGTTGCGCAGCATGTAGTACGTGGTGCTGTGCTTGATTACATCGCTGACGCGCTCGGCGCTGGCCAGCGTGGCTGCTTCCAGGTGCTGGCGATGCAATCGGATATTCAAGTATCCGAGAAGTGCGAAGATCACGACCATTACCGCCAACAGGGAACCGATCAACTTTGCACTGATGCTGTGAGTCAGCCGCTTCCATCCCAGATTGCCGCGAATTGGGTCAGTCTCCTGCATGGCCTAACACCGGTGTAGCAACCACGGGCGCGGGTTCGGTTCGGGGACGCTCCTTCACTGGAACTCGTACGTCGGGAAAGATAGGCAGGTACTTCACTGCCAGCCCGAACAGGGCGAAGCCCAGCGCGACAATCATGAGGGTCACTGAGAACTCCGTCCACTTCGGCACGTAGTGATGCCCGACGTAAGTCTCAAAGCCGATGACGCTGACATTGAGGCGGTTAGTGATGAATCCGAGCACAGTGCAGACGGAGGCTAGATACAATCCGCCGGGCGACAGCCTGACCTTCTTGAAGCTGAGCATGGTGATCGGAATCACAAAGGCCAGCGCTAGTTCGAGCCACAGAAAGTACGCTTCATAGCTGGGTTTAATGATCTGTCCCAGCAAGCCGCGATGGAAGTAGTCCTCGAAGCGCAGCAGGGCATTGACCCAAAGAGCAACCAGCAGGGCGCCGCCGAGTTCGACCAGAACCGGCAGTTCAAGGTGACGGCCGAAGGCTTTTGCGCTCTGCGTGGACTCGAAGATCGTCATGGCCAAACCAACCGCAATCGCCGATCCGAAAAAGAAGAACGGCAGCGCGGGCGTGTACCAGAACGGATGCAGCTTGCTCGGCATGATCAGATACAGTGATCCGAGCGAACTCTGGTGCAGGGTGGAGAGCAGGATGCCCAAGATGATCAGCGCTGGGTAGATCTTCTTAATCCACTTGATCGGACCCTTCAGATCGAATTTCTCGAGCACATTGGGAAGGAATTCGAAGAAGAGCACCGTGGTGTAGGACATTACGCATATGCCGACCTCGAACATGACTGAGTGCGGGTTCATGTAGATGAGCTGATGCCAGATGTACCAGGGGCGGCCAAGGTCGAACAAGAGTCCAACGATGAAAAGGCAATAGCCCAGGAACGCTGTCAACACCGCAGGGCGCATAACACTGTGCAATCGCTCGACGTTGAACAGGTAGACCGCACCAACAATGCAGAAACCGCCCGCTGCCAGCATGACTCCGCACAGGAGGTCGAAGCCGATCCAGAGCCCCCAGGGAAACTGGTCAGTCATGTTTGAAACCGCGCCCAAGCCGTAGAAAAAGCGAACAATTGTGGAGTACAGGCCCAGGCCCATGATCACAATGAATACCACTCTCCAAAAGGTCAGCTTGAACTTCATTTTCCACTCCCGTTCTGCTTCTTTTCTTCTGCTTCAGCAGCGGCTACTTCTTCGCGGCGATGCGAAAGCCAATAAATGCCTCCCAATACCAACGTCCACACCGGGATAAAGTCCGGAATTCTCTCCATCACTTGCCCGGTGTATACCGGCATCGGGGTGTCGCCGATTTTTGCGGTGGCTGGATAACCGTAGTCTTCAACTTTCATGCTGGAGAGAATAAGGACCGACGTTCCGCCAACTTCGTTCAAGCCGTAAATGCGAGGCAAGTAGGTAGATGGATTCTGACGGATACGGTCCTGCGCTTCCTTGATAAGGTCATCGCGCTCTCCAAACTTAGTGGCCCCAGTCGGACAGATCTCGGCACATGCCGTCTGTTTGCCAGCAGCTATGCGGTCCGGGCACATAATGCATTTGCGAATCCGCGGATTCCGCGAGTGCCATTCGTACTTTGGCTGACTGAACGCGCAGGCCACCATGCAATACCGGCATCCGATACACTTCCAGACGTCGTATAAGACCGGACCCTCTTTCGTCTTGTGCATGGCGCCAACGGGACAGACCGACGCGCAAGCGGGCTCCTCACAGTTCATGCATAGCCGGCGCATGAATTTGTCGTCCTTGGTCAGAACGACCGTAAATTTATGTTCCGATTGCACCGACTCCGCCGCCACTTTGTCGTCGTACGGCAGTTTGTTCTGCTGCGCGCAGCCAGCTTCACACTGCTTGCAACCGATGCATATCGTTGCGTCATACAGCAGGGCCTTACTCATGGGAATTGCTCCTCGTTGCTCCCAAGCGGGACTTTCGTTCCAGTGGAATGAAGTAGAAGGTATGCTGTGAAGGAACGGACTTGGGAACGGTACAGAACACCTTTGGCGGGCCGAATATAAAGAAAGAACCGAGTCCGGAGAGGTGTGCACCCGGACTCGGGGGGACTGTTCCTTGCGGGAAGGCGAACCGGGGAGAAGCTTTCCGGCTAGCTACGGATCGGCCAGTTTTCCGTTCCGTCCGCCGAATTGAGCCGGACATCCCCATACTCACCTAACGCCTTCCTCAGTCGCTGCCCACACGTTTAGTGACAGCGGCAATGCACAAAGAGGAACAGCCAATGATTACAGTCAGCGACTACTTCTGCAGGCTACGAATGTAGGCAACGACAGCTTTCACGTCGTCAGCAGCTAGACCCTTCACTCCGGCTGGGTGCTTCGCCGTTTCCGCCACGGCCTTGGTCAGGTCGGCATCGGACTTCTTCTTCGCCTCATCCGAAATCAGGCTCGGAGCTTTCATCGCGGGCTTGCCAGCCCCATCCGGACCATGGCACATTGCACATTTTGCTTTGTAGAGAGCGGCTCCGTCCTCAGCCCATGACAGATTGGGGATCAGGATGAATAGGGCCACCGCGATTGTCATTACCAGCATCACCAGCTTTGTCATCTTCATGATTTCGTTTCTTCTCCTTGTGAAGTTTTGCAACCTAATGAAATCAGCGGTTCTTCTCGCAGTCATCTGTGTGTTGCGAAAGTAACCACCGATACAACCCTCCAAAGACCTGAACGTAACAGAACTCAGCAACTCGATCGCTGCCTATTGAGAGTTTCAACGTTTAGAGGAAACAACCGCAGTGATCCAGATCACCCTGATCGGTGACTCCGATCGGGAGATGTGACTCAAGTGCGCGAGGATGAAAGTCCTTGGATCACAGCAGCAAGTGACTGTAGTCACAGCGTTTCACGCAATCGGGAGAGAAAATCGATGGCAGTAGCGAGGTAAAGCTATGCCGATCCTCATGATGGCTCTGCTCGCGTTGGCGGTATTTGGCGTTATTGGAATTCTGCTGACAGTCGCGGTAATCCTGGAGCAGTCCAAGCTCAAACGTACAGCCAAAGATAACGCCGCACATCCTGTGACCTCCGGCGCTACCCCTTTCCTTAATCCAAAACTTCGATAGACCGCGTGATGATGGCGCGCTGGCACCGAATCCGTCTGCAAAGGAGAATATCGCATGAGCCCCCTTGTGCTGAATAATGCCAAAGACAAGAAAGCCGACCTGGCTGGACCGGGAATCGGCGATTACAAGGAATTGGAAAAAATCCTGCCGCAGGGTTACCGGTCGTTATTGACCCCGAAAGAGACGCAGCATGCCAGCTTCCAGGTGAAACGCTATATCGCGGACAACCTGTGCAGGGAACTCAACCTGATGATGGTCGAAGTGCCGCTCATCGTGGATGTGGAGAGCGGTGTCAACGACATGCTGGATCGCGACGGGTCGCGCACGCCGATTCAGTTCCATATCTCGAACGATCGCGACCTGCATCCCGTCGATGCGCAGGTCGTGCAAGCCGCAACCAAGTGGAAACGTGCCGCTCTCAAGCAATTCGATTGCAAAGTCGGCGAGGGCATCTGCACCGATATGCGCGCCGTTCGCAAGGACTATTTCCTCGATCACGATCATTCCGCGTACGTCGATCAGTGGGATTGGGAGCGCGTCATCACCGCCGAGCAGCGCAACCTGGAATTTCTCAAGGCGATTGTCGGCAAAATCTGGAAAGTGATCGTCGGAGCCGAGAAGTTCGCGCAATCGCTATTCCCGCAGTTGAAAGACTCTCGCTATCCCGATCTGCCGGCGGAGTTGACGTTCCTGCACGCCGAGGAAATTCTCGACATGTATCCCGACCTGCCGCGCAAGCAGCGCGAGACCGCGGTGCTGCAGAAGTATCCCGCCGTCTTCATTATTGGGATTGGCTGGCCGTTGAAGGACGGTTATCCGCATGAGATGCGCGCCGCCGATTACGACGACTGGATCACCGACACTCACGAGCAGACCGGCAAAGACACGCACGGGCTGAATGGCGACATCTTAGTATGGAACTCGGTTACTAAGCGGCGCCATGAACTGACATCGATGGGCATTCGGGTTACGGCCGAGACGCTGAAACAGCAGCTCACGATGTCCAAGCAGTTGGATTTCATGAAACTGCCGTATCACCAGGCGATCCTGAACAACCAGATTCCGCTCTCGATCGGCGGTGGAATCGGACAGTCGCGTACCTTGATGCTGTTGCTCCGAAAAGCTCATCTCGGGGAAGTCAGCGTGACGGTGTGGCCGAAGATCCTGAAGGAGATGTGCGCCGGCAAGAATATTTTCGTGCTGGAGTAGAGTGGCTTCTTGGGAGGAAGTGATGAGGGGGTAGTCAAAGCGACTACCCCCTCATGATTTGCCGCTCACGAGTTTCCCGCTGAAGCGATCGTTGGGACGGCTAGAACTCGTCACCTAAATTCCCCCAAATCAGCATCCCGTGAGCAAAACTGACCAGCGGAACTCACCATCTTTCAGCATAATTGGTTAGATTTCAGTTAAGACCAGGAGGGACTATGTTAGGTTACGGTTTGTTAGGAACAATTGTCGTAGTTCTGTTGATTCTTTTTGTCGTGCGCAGTCTATGAACCAAAGACTCTGGGCGCGTGCGAAACGCGCCCATACTCGCTCATAATTTACCGCTAATCAGACGTTCTCGCGACCCTATTTCCCGGCGCACTAGACCGACCCATTTACGCCATTCTGACTTCTACACTTCGAGTGGCAGCTCTGCTCGGGGCGTCGTCGCTGGCAGATGGCTCTTCACGGCCGCCGCCAATCGCCGTATGCCCTCTCGAATTTGCTCCGGAGTGGCATTGGAAAAGTTCAATCGCATGTGGCGAGAGCCTTCGCGGCCATCGTTGGCATAGAAGGAATCGCCCGGCACAAAGGCCACATTCTGTTCGAGCGCCGACTTGAGGATCGCCTGCATGTCGAGTCCCGCGGGCACAGTTACCCAGAGAAACAGCCCACCCTGAGGATGCGTCCACGTCACTGCGGGCGGGAAGAACTCCTTCAGAGCCTGAAGCATTACGTCGCGGCGTTCGCGATAGACCTGACGAATCAGCCTGACGTGTTTGTCGAGGAATCCATCGCGCGCAACTTCGTAGGCCACGAACTGAGTGAAGGTTGAAGTGTGCAGGTCGGCTCCCTGTTTCAGTTGCGTCAACTTGCTGATGACCTCAGGCGGAGCGACGATCCATCCCAAACGAAGCCCGGGAGCCAGCGTCTTCGAGAATGTACTCAGGTAAATGACGTTGCCGATGGAATAACCATCGTCGCGGCGCAGGTTCTCGCGGTCAAGCACTACCAGTGACGGGAGGTGCTCGCCTTCATAACGCAACTGGCCATACGGGTCATCTTCGATGATCGGAATGCCATACTTGTCCGCCAGCATCACCAGTTCGTGGCGGCGCCCCTCCGACAATGTGGTTCCGCCCGGGTTCTGGAAGTTTGGCAGTACGTACATGAACTTGGGGCCCGAACGCAGAGGCTTTTCCAACAGGTCGGTGCGGAGGCCGTTTTCATCGATCGGAACCGATACATATTCCGCGCCATACACGTTGAAAGCCTGCAGTGCGCCGAGATAGGTCGGCGCTTCCACCAGCACGCGATCCCCACGATTGATAAACAGCTTGCCGATCAGGTCGAGCGCCTGCTGCGAGCCGGAAGTGATCAGGACGTTCTCCACCTTCGCCTTGATCCCGTAACGCGCGATGTTGTTCGCGATCAGTTCGCGCAGGGGCTGGTAACCTTCGGTTTCCCCGTATTGCAAGGCTGAAGCCGCCTGCTCGGTAAGTACCTTATGGCAGGCTTCCTCAAAGCGTTGTACGGGGAAGACATCGGGGGCGGGCAGGCCGCCGCCAAAGGAGATCATTCCCGGTCTTTGGGTGACCTTCAACAATTCGCGAATTTGAGAACTGGTGATGCCCTTGGTGCGCAGCGCGTAACGAGCCGTCCATGCAGTCGACATTGCAGACCCTCCGAAAACCTATTACCGCGACCGCGCGATAAGTCGTTTGGTGGAGGGACGGGCGTCTCGCCCGTCCAGCCGGGCGGGGACGCCCGGCTCTCCATCAGCTTAGATGCTAGGCGAAGCCGTCCGGCTGGCTCACCGCGCCAATATGCGCCTGTTCGTCGATAAACAGTCGGCCTGCAGCGAGCGCTTTGCGGTCAATTTCCAGCAGATCGAGTTTTTTCACTTTGTCTTCGAGTACGCTCAATGCAGTTCCCGGAGCCAGACACTCGGTCTCTTCCAGCAGCGCCCCCATCATTACTATGTTGGCTGCCTTCGCCGAACCGAGTTTGTCGGCGATTTCCGCAGCCGGAATACAGACCACTTCCACCTCCGGCGCATTAAAGTCGGCAGGGAGGCTGGCGCCATTGTAAAGAATGATTCCGCCACTCGCGACTTCGCGGGCAAACTTCCGCAGCGAGTACTCATTCATGGCCACGAGCACATCGGGGTGCGAAACCAGGGGCGACCCAATCCGTTCTTTCGCCAAGCATACATCGCAGTGCGCGCTGCCCGAACGCATCTCCGGGCCATAGGACGGCAGCCAGCTCACCTCCAGCCCCTCGCGCATGCCCATTTCGATGAGGAGTTGTCCCAACAGCAGCACGCCCTGCCCTCCGAAGCCCGCGATTTTGAGCTTAACGTCTTTGAAGCGATGGGCGAGTTTCCGTTTGGAAGTGTCGTGCGCTCCCGCTTTCGGAGTGATTTCAAGAACATCCGCTACTGGACGTTGCGGCGGCTCATTTCCCACAGGAATTACCGGCCGCCGGTCGCGGAAAACATTCAGCGGAAAAGTTGGCATCATCTTCTCGAGAACCCAACGCCGCGCCTCCACCGGGTCTTTGCCCCAAATCGTCGGACACGGCGACAAGATTTCGACAAACGAGAAACCCGCGCCGTCCCGCTGGATTTCGAGTGCCTTGCGGATTGCCCGCCGCGCTTTCATGATGTTCTTGTTGTCCGAAAGCGCCACCCGTTCGATGTATGCCGGCGCTTCCAGTGTGGCGAGAAGTTCCGCCATGTGCATCGGAAAACCTTCGTTCGACGGCCGCCGGCCCCACGGAGAAGTTGTACTCTTCTGCCCGACCAGAGTAGTGGGTGCCATCTGTCCGCCGGTCATCCCGTAGATTGCGTTGTTCACGAAAAAGACAGTGATCTTCTCGCCGCGGTTGGCGGCATGCACAATCTCAGCGGTGCCGATGGCCGCCAAGTCGCCGTCTCCCTGATAGGAAATGACGATCTTATCTGGACAAGACCGTTTGATTCCTGTGGCCGCGGCCGGCGCGCGGCCGTGCGCGACCTGCACATTTCCTACGTCAAAATAGTAGTAAGCAAATACCGAGCAGCCGACCGGACTCACGAAGATCGTCTTCTCCTGCAGCCCGAGGTCCTGCAACGCTTCGGCAATCAGCTTGTGTACCACTCCGTGTCCGCAGCCGGGACAGTAGTGGGTCTGGTGCTGCAGCTCTGCCTTGCGCTCGTACAGGTCAAAGAACACCGGCGACTTCGAGTGGATTAGTTCGTATCCGTTGTTGCTAACATTGCCACCAGCTTCGGGACTGCCTTCGGGCTTATCTTCTAACTTAACTTCGGGCTTAACTTCTGACTTAACTTCGGCCTTCACTTCTGGATCCCCTACGCTGATCACGCTCTCTTTTGCCATTTTCATTGTCCTCTTCGGACCAGATCCGCGCCGGAACTGGTCTCAGACCGCTACGGCCATGCGTGTCAACACTTGTTGTTGCAACTCCGCGACCGAGGGCACGTTCCCACCTACCCGGCCGTAGAACTCCACCGGTACCTTGCCGTTCAGCGTCAGGCGCACATCTTCCACCATTTGTCCGTTGCTCAATTCGACGACCAACACTTTTTGCACTTTAGCCGCCGCTTCCACCAGCGCCTTCGAGGGATAGGGCCACAGCGTGATAGGTCGGAACAGCCCCGCTTTCACGCCTTCCTTGCGCAGCGCTTCGACCGTGGAAAGCAATACTCGGGACACAATACCGTACCCGACCAGCAGCACGTCGGCGTCTTCAGTGTGGCAGAGCTCGCAGCGCGGCTCGGCTGCTTGCGCGCGCATGTACTTGGCTTCTATTCTGCGCTCATGTTCTTCCAATTCATCGGTTTCGAGATAAATGGAACTGATGAAATTGGCCCGCGTCTCTGGCGTTCCCTTCACCGCCCACGGTTTTTCAGGCGGCTGAATCTCACGATCTTCAAGCTCGAGTGGCTCCATCATTTGCCCGACGAAGCCGTCGGTCAGCACGACCGCCGGATTGCGGTACTTGTCAGCGAGGTCGAATGCCAGCATGGTGAACTCGGCCATCTCCTGCACCGATGCGGGAGCCAGCACGATATTGCGGTAGTTCCCATGGCCGCCGCCTTTCACCATGGCGAAGTAGTCGCTTTGTTCCGGCGCGATGTTGCCCAGTCCCGGTCCGCCACGCATTACATCCACGATCACGCACGGCAGTTCCGAGCCGGCCAGATAGGACATACCCTCTTGCATCAGGCTGATGCCCGGCCCAGAGGATCCACTCATGACGCGGACCCCAGCCGCCGCTGCTCCATACACCATGTTGATAGCGGCGACTTCGCTCTCGGCTTGAATAAATGTTCCGCCGACCTGCGGGAAGTAGAGCGCGGCGGCCTCCGCGATTTCGCTGGCTGGAGTAATCGGATATCCGTAGTACGCGCGGCACCCGGCGAGGATCGCGCCCTTCACCACCGCCACGTTTCCTTTACAGAGCTGCCGCATGTTCGACTCCTTGCGCTGTCGCCACTGCCAACGCCTTTGCTTTGGCCTTTATGCGGTAGACCGTAATTGCGCCCGGTTCCGGGCAGCAATAAAAGCAGATTCCACAGCCCGTACAGTCGTGCCCGGTGTAGTGCGCCGGATGAACCCCGTAAGCATTCAATTCCGGCTCCAGTTCCAGGCACTTGGGCGGACAGGACTCCACGCACAGCCCGCATCCCTTGCATTCCTCGACATCGACCGTCACCTTACCGCGCGCTTGCCCTGCCATGATTTACCTCGTTCTCGTTCGCCTCGTTACCTTTCACCCCGTTACCACTGTCTCCCGGCTAAAGGCCGGGTATTGGCTGAATTTGGAAATCAGATTCAGCCGCTACCAAAGGCCGCTGTAGCCACTTGCTTTTCTCGCAGTATTGATAAAGTTCTTCCCGAAATTTGGGATGTGCAATGTCGATCAGCGCCTGCGCCCGTTCCCGGATGGTCTTGCCGTGCAGATACGCTACCCCGTATTCGGTCACCACGTAACGGATCAACCCCCGCGAAGTAACCACTCCCGCGCCCGGGCTCAGCATGGGCACAATCCGCGAGATCGCGCCATTCTTGGCGGTCGAGGAGAGGGCGATGATCGGTTTGCCACCCTTCGAGCGCGATGCTCCGCGAATGAAGTCCACCTGCCCGCCAATGCCACTATAGAACTGGTTGCCGATCGAATCGGAGCACACCTGACCGGTGAGATCGACCTGCAGCGCGGAGTTGATCGCCACCATATTGTCGTTACGGGCAATGAGTCCGGGATCGTTGGTATAGGCCGTGGGGTGGAATTCGAAGATTGGATTGTTGTCCAGGAAATTAAATAACCGTTTTGTGCCCAGAGCAAATCCCAGGATGATCTTCCGCGGCTTGAAGTTCTTGCGCGCACCCGTGATCACGCCGGCTTCGATCAAAGAAATCACGCCGTCAGAGACCAGTTCGCTGTGAATCGCGAGATCCTTGCGATCCATGAGAAACGGCAGCACCGCATCCGGGATTCCGCCGATGCCAGTCTGCAGCACGGCTCCGTCCCCAATCAAACCCGCGACGTTGCGGGCGATGGCTCTATGCATGTCGGTGATTTTTGGCGGCTCCATGGCGCACAAAGGACGGGAGGAATCCACAACTATATCGAGCTCAGATACATGGATGAAGCTGTCTCCGTAAGTGCGCGGCATTTGATCGTTGATCTGCGCCACCACGTAGCGGGCACATTTGGCCGCAGTGAGCGAAGTATCCACACCCACACCGAAGCTGCAGAAGCCGTGCGGGTCCGGAGGAGAGAGTTCCAGCAAGGCCACATCGATCGGCATGGCCCCGCTCTCGAACAGTTCTTCAATTTCACTCAGGTAGATGGGCGTGTAGTCGGCCCGGCCATCGTTGATAGCCTCGCGCACATTGCTGCCGATGAACACTGCATTGTGCCGGAAATGCCCGGCCATCTCCGAAGCCACATAAGGGGCCACTCCCATGGTCAACATGTGAACGATTTCCACGTCCTGCAAAACGGGAGCGCGGCGCATCAGCGCTTCTACCAGAGTCTCAGGTTCGGCACAACCCGGCTGAATGTAGACACGCATTCCCGACTGCACACAGCGCAGCGCCTCGTCGGGGGTTCGCAACTTAAGCTTGTAATCAAGTTCCCAGGACATCTTCCCTCTTGTCCGCCCCACTTCCGCACCGGACTTACTCCCGGGGGCCAAATTCTGGTCCGGCGCGCAGCCCACCAGTTTCGATTAGAAGCCCTCCCCGCTCCTCAGGCCGTGACCTTACGCACGAGCCATAGTGAGGCGCGTCACATCAAGCGCTTAGCACTTAAGCTCTTACTGCTCAAGCTCTTACCAGTCGCCAGGACTGGTCAAATACTCATGGATCGATTTCGCCGCGCGCCGCCCAGCACCCATTGCCAGGATGACAGTTGCGGCGCCGGTCACAATGTCGCCACCGGCGAACACTCCCTTGCGCGATGTCCTCTGCGTGGTCTCGTCGGCCTGAATGTAACCTTTCTTCGTGGTAGCCAGGCCGGGCGTCGTGGTTTGCACGATCGGATTCGCGGTGGTTCCAATCGCGATCACGGCCACGGCTAGCGGAATTTCGTATTCGGACCCTTCAATCGGAACCGGGCGGCGTCTTCCCGAAGCATCCGGTTCGCCGAGTTCCATCCGCTGGCAACGTGCGCCAGCCAGCCAGCCCTTGCCATCGTCGAGGAACTCGAGCGGGGCGGCAAGCACCTGGAATTCGATGCCTTCCTGTTTGGCGTGCTTGACTTCCTCGATGCGCGCCGGCATCTCCG
>JBEKYF010000051.1:0-29108 GCA_049511255.1 Terriglobales bacterium
CACGTCCATCCTGACCAAGGGCTTGATCTGGCGCTCGAACGCATGGGCGCAAACCAGATTCAAATCCTGCCGGTGGTGAGCCGTGCTGATGTCCACAAGCTGGAAGGCATCGTGACGCTGCGAGATGTGCTGGATGCATACGGGGTGAGCCGCGCTTGATCAGCCCAGCAGTGCAATCTCGTTCGTCAGAAAAAGCCCGAAGTCTTCACCAGCGCAGCCCAACCGTGATGGGCGAAACGATGGTCTGGCCGTCGCTTTGATAAGCGCGATGATAGCGGTATTCGATGTAGAGCTTGGAATGATGGAGATGGTTCAGACGATAAGTGATTCCGCCGCCATAGTTGAAGCCTCCCGCATCCTTGGAAAACGAGGAGATGGTTTGCGGGGTCACAACCCCGCCGTTGATGCAGTTAATGCCCCACCAGCGGGTCCATGTAGGCTGGCAAGTTAGGGGTGGTTCGAGCAGCTGGCTGTGCGCCAACGAAACGCTACGCCGATAAAAGCCTACGCCAAAGATTCCGTATGCGCCCAATCTGCCAAGATGGCGGGGCACGTTGACGATGCCGTCGAGGCTTATCGATTGCATATGTCCGCTGGCGTCCGGCAGGCTCTGACTCTGGCTCACGCTGGGCCGTAAGCCGAGGTCGTAGTACATGTATTCGGCATCCGCGGCGAACATGCGGGTAAAGTTCATGCCGCCTCCGACCGTGAATTGAGGAGAGTTGCCGACAAAGGCGGCGACCTCGTCGCGGCCGATGCCCAGTCCGCCGCCGGCGTTAAAGGTATAACGATTGAAATTTGATTGTGCCGAAGCCGATGCGACGAGCCCGCAAAAGACAAATAACAACAGTATCCGATTCCTCAATCTCGATCTCCTGTTTCCTGGAGCCATCATTGTAGAGCCGCGGTCGTACAGCCACGTTCAGCCATGCTCGTAAAGCCACGCTCGTAAAGCCATAGTTCAGCCACAGTTCTGCCGCGACCGCTGTTCTTCACTTAGATGCGCGTGCAGAAAAGGAAAGCCAGTCTTTTTCCTGGACGGTCAGTTGTGTCCGGCGGTCGGCCGGGGCGCGTGGCTGATCTTCCCGTAAAATACCGGCCAGTACTCGCGGAGCATGTTTCCACCCGCTCGAGTCGCCAAATCCAGACCATAGCGAAAGAAAGTATCTCCGACGGTGCGGTTGCGATCCGGCCAGTAGACATTCGCCAGTCCTTCCGCCATCAGCGGACCTGTCAGCCCGGACCAGTTTACTTCGTCGCGCCCGTCATCGTTGCGTGTAACGAACACCCGCTGCACTGAATACTTTACCGCGTGAGAGAAGCCCGGTTTGATCTCCGGATAGAAACGCGGATCCTGGCGCAACGTCGACGCAAGCACAAACGTCCCGAAGAAATTGCTGGACGCCTGGCGCGCCAAGGAGGACCCGAATCGTTTACCATACCCACCCCACTCTTTTCCGAAACCAGTTGGAGAGTCAATCGCCTGGCCGAACGCCGAACCCAGAGCCGCCCAGGTCAGCGTGTGCACGGAGACGCTGTTGTCCACGAACAGCTTAAATTTTTGCCCCGTCGAAAGTCTCTCCATACTGGCAGCGATGTCCGGGAAAACGATGGACTTCCTCTGCAGCAGATTGTACAGCGCCATGCCCGGCACTTTCGACGGGGCATTCGGAACCTGGTCGGCGGGAACCTGGTCGGCAGGAGCTTGGTCGGCCGATGAAGCGCCGGTCTGAGTCTGAGTCTGCGCCTTCGGCGTTTCCTGGGCGGATGCTCCAGCCGTCGAGCCGAACGCGATCACCCCGAAAAAAATCAACGCGCACAGCGGCGGTTGCCAGGAGGACGCTTGGTTGGGATCCCTGACGAGCATCGTTCCAGAGATGCTGATTTCCTGGCGAGACGGCACCGCTAGAGATTACTCAATCGCAAGCCTGTCGGCAAACGCGTAAACCCCCGGACTCCGAAAAGCGTGAGAATACGGGACGCTTCCGGGAGGGCTACTTCTGCGGCTCGACTTCAGGCAACTTCTCCGGAACGAGCCGCCAGGTAATCCAGCAGTTCGCCGACGGTCAAGCCCGACTTCAGCAACTCAATCATCTGATCCACACTGACTCCTACGTTTGCGCCCAACGCAACAATTTTGACGACCGCGCGCTCCAGCGCTTCTCTCTGCGCCAAGGTAAGCGGCTCGGTCAGATCATGGCTTAAGGCTGCGGTCAGATCCCGTTCTGTGGTCATTCAAAGACTCCACATGTTTGCCAACGCTGGCTTGGATTCGATCCGGCCACCTTCCTCCCGGAACCGAAATCCGGCCGAGGTCGCCGGCTTTTAGCACCGACTTCTGTCTATGATCCGCCAATCCAGCCGGTCTGCGCTGTGATGCCGCTTACTTATAATTGTGATGGAATGAACGGGCCGGCTCCCTGATGGACGGGACCAGTGAACGCGTTCTCCGGCTTGCTCACCGAAGGCCAGAGACGCGGCAAGCAGCGTCTCTATTCAGCGCTGGCATAAACCGGGGAGGGCACAACCTCCAGCCGGGCGGGATGACAATTCATTAGAGGTTGATTCGCAGCAGCGATTCGAAATGTAACTGCGTTCTCAATATGCCTTCGCAGGCAGACGTGAGATGCTCAATTTCATATAGAGCGAAGTAGCCTCATGACGATTCAGGAAAACGTTCCGCTGGCGCCGCTCACCACTTTGCAGGTGGGCGGGGCGGCACGCTATTTTGCGGAACTGAAGAGAGAAGACGACGTTCGCGAGGCGGCGCAGTTCGCGAAAACGCGCGACTTGCCGCTGTTTGTGCTGGGCGGGGGAAGCAACCTCGTCATCGCCGATTCCGGTTGGCCGGGACTGGTGATCCGGATCGCGATCGGCGGCATTACTAGTCCACGTACAACTGACGCCATGGGTAACGCCGTGCTCTTCAGCGTGGGCGCGGGCGTCAACTGGGATGACTTTGTCGCCCAGGCGGTCGCGCAGAATTGCGCCGGAGTCGAGTGCCTGAGCGGGATTCCGGGCAGCGTCGGAGGCACACCAGTGCAAAACGTTGGCGCCTACGGGCAGGAGGTCGCCGATACGATCGAATCGGTGCGGGCTTTCGATTTGCGCAATCCGGATTTGAAAGAAGACCGAATTGTGGTTTTGCCCAAGCCGGCGTGCGGATTCCGTTATCGCGCCAGCATCTTTAACAGCACGGAACGCGGGCGGTACATTATCCTGCGGGTGAATTACCGGTTGAAGAGGGGCGGCGCTCCGAGTTTGAAGTATGCCGATTTGCAGAAGCACTTTGCCGAAAGAAAGACACCGCCATCGCTCGCCGAAACGCGCGAGGCAGTGCGCGAAATACGGCGAAGCAAGGGTATGCTGATTGTCCCCGGCGACGACGATTGCCGCAGCGCCGGATCGTTTTTCAAGAATCCCGTGCTCAGCGAGGCGCAGTTCAAAGACCTGGCGGCGCGCGCCGCAGCCAAAGGGCTCGAGATTCCCAGCTATCCCGCTCTCGATGCGCAAAAAAAAGTTTCGGCAGCATGGCTGGTGGAGCACTCAGGTTTTTCCAAGGGATATGCGGTGGGCGCGGCTGGGATCTCGCACAAGCATGCGCTGGCGCTGATCAATCGGGGAGACGCGAAGGCGAGCGACATGGTCGGGCTGAAAGATGAAATCCAGCATGGCGTGCAGGAAGCGTGGGGGATTCTGCTGGAACCGGAACCGGTGTTTGTCGGATTTTGAAGTGGTGTCGGTTTACCGCCGCCCTGTTGATTCATCGGCCAGTTCACGCGCTCGCTTGAAAATCTTTCGGAACATCTGTTTGGTTAGCTTGCCCGTCTGGGTGTTCTGGTTGGAGGGATGGTAGGAAGCTAAGAGGACGGGCCCATGGGGCAAGGCGTATTCGGCGCCGTGGCGGAATTCATAATCCCGCTTGCTGGCGATCAGCTTTCTTCGCTTCAGGAAGTTGAGATAGGCTTCGAACGCGATTCTTCCCAGGGCAACGATGACGCGCAGATCTTTCAGTCCCTCGATCTCGCGTTCCAGAAAGGGAGCGCAGTTGGCCAGTTCCCCGGGCAGAGGCTTGTTGCCGGGCGGCGCGCAGCGAACGGCGGCGGTGATGTAAAGATCGTGCAGAACCAGCCCATCGTTCCGATCCGTCGCCGTCGGCTGACTGGCAAATCCGGTTTCGTGCAACACCGGGTACATAAAGTTGCCGGAGGCATCTCCGGTGAAGGGGCGGCCGGTGCGATTGGAGCCGTGGGCGCCGGGAGCGAGTCCGAGCACCAGGACTCGGGCATGGGGATCTCCGAAGCCGGGAACAGGCTTGCCCCAGTACTCCCAGTCGCGATAAGCGCGGCGCTTCTCGCGGGCAATTCGCTCGCGATACGCGACCAAACGCGGACAGCGCCTGCAAGCGATGACTTCGGCGTTTAGAACCTTGAGCCAATTGGAGACAGGCATTCGTCTTCATTGTATTTCGTCGTGGATTTTGTAATTTGGCAATCGGGTAATTTTGTAATTTCAACCCAACTGGTTTCAAATTGCAAAATTACCCAATTACAAAATTACAAAATTTCCTCCGCTCGTTACTTTGGTGGGTGGGACATCGCCTTCCGCCGTTTGACGTTGCTCTTCGAGAGTCTTTACACTCAAGCTTGCGGCGCTAGCGTCGCAGCGGAGCAACTTCCTCCCGACTCTGCTGCCGCAGCCGCACTGGAAAGGTAATCGTGAGCCCCACTGAGACCAAAGAAAGCGCAACCAAACGCGAGATTCAGGTTGAGATTCCGGTCGAGGATGTCAACCGGCAGACCGATTCACTGATCCAGAAATATCAGAAGGTGGCGCGCATTCCCGGCTTCCGGCGCGGCCATGTTCCGGCGTCGATTATCCGCCAGCGTTTTTCCGAAGAAATCAAGACCGACATGGTCGAGGCGCTGATCCCACGGTACTTCCGGCAGGAGGCCGAGAGGCTGGGCATTCATCCAGTATCGCAGCCGCGGGTGACGGACCTGCACCTGCACGAGGGCGAGCCGCTGCGGTTCAAAGCCGCCTTTGAGGTGCTGCCGGAAATCAAGCTGGAAGGCTACAAAGAGTTGCGCGCCGATAAACCGGAGATCGCGGTTTCCGAGGCGGATGTGGAGCAGGCGCTCGTCGATCTGCGCGAGCGCCATGCCAGTTTCAATCCGGTGGAGGGCCGGGCCCTCGCCGATGGCGATTTCGCTCAGGTCTCGCTCGACGGCAATCCGAAGGCCGAACAAAAATCCCACGAAGGCAAGACTGGCGAATCGAAGTCCGGCGAAGGCCAGCCGGTTCACATGGATGAAGTGCTGGTCGAAATCGCCGGCAAGAACACCATGCCGGAATTCACCGAACACCTGCGCGGGACCAGCCCCGGAGATGAGCGTACCTTCGACGTGCACTATCCGGAAGATACGCAGGACAAGCGTCTGGCGGGGAAGACGTTCACCTATGCGGTGAAGGTGCAGGCGATCAAACAGAAGAGCCTGCCGGAACTGAATGACGAGTTCGCCAAGCAACTGGGCGAATTCCAGACCATGGACGATGTAAGGAAGGCGATTCGCGAGCAGATGGAATCCGAGCGCAAGCATGAAGCCGAACATGCCGCCAAGGACAAGCTGGTGGGAGAACTGATTCAGCGGAACGATTTTGAAGTTCCCGATTCGTTGATCGAACAACAGGTTGACATCCGGCTGGAGCGGGGACTGCGGGCGCTGGCGGCGCAGGGTCTGACCGCCGAGCAGATGAAGAAAATGGATTTGAACCGTCTGCGCGCGGGACAGCGCGAGCAGGCGATTCACGATGTAAAGGCTGCGCTGCTGCTCGAAAGAGTGGCGGAGGAAGAGAATGTGCAGGTCAGCGACGACGAGTTGAATCACGAACTGGAAGCGCTGGCCAGACAATCAAAACAGACGTCGGAAGCAGTGCGCGCTCGTTTGACACGGGATGGGGGCCTCGATAGAATCCGGACAAGAATCCGCAACGAGAAGACCCTCGATTTTCTGTATCGTCAGTCCGCGTAGTTGATAGTAAAGACAAAACGCGGGCATTTCGATCCTCCCCTGAGCTGACGAAACCGACTTTAGGGCAGGAGTGTGGAAAGGGTGAACGTGAGCGAGAAAGATCCACGAATGATGCTGGTACCGATGGTGATCGAGCAGACCGGCCGGGGCGAAAGGGCGTACGACATTTATTCCCGTCTGCTCCGCGACAATATCATCTTTATTGGCACGCCGATTGATGACAATATCGCCAACCTGGTAATCGCGCAGATGCTGTTCCTGGCGCAGGAAGACCCGGAGAAAGACATCCAGCTCTACATCAACTCGCCGGGCGGCTCGATCACGGCGGGCATGGCGATTTACGACACGATGCAGTACGTGAAGAACGACGTAACCACGATCTGCATCGGCCAGGCGGCTTCGATGGCGGCGCTGCTGCTTTCGGCGGGCGAAGCCAAGAAGCGGCTGGCGCTGCCGAATTCGCGCATCCTGATTCACCAGCCCTCGATGGGCGGGCTCTCCGGGCAGGCGACCGACATTGACATCCATGCCCGCGAAATTCTGCGCATGCGGGAGATTACTAATCAGTTACTGGCCAAGCACACCGGCCAGAAGCTGGATAAAGTGGAGAAGGACGTGGAGCGCGACTTCATCATGAACTCGCAGCAGGCGAAGGAATACGGAATCATTGACGATATCATCTATAAGACGAAATAGAGGGTATGATCGGCAGTTCGTGAAGCAATGTAGAGACGCGGCTTGCCGCATCTCAACCTGGAGCAGGAATCCAGCCGCGGCTGGGCTACCAGAAAAGGAGTAAGGTCGAGTGAAAACCAGATCGGGTTCGGACGAGATGTTGCGCTGTTCGTTCTGCCACAAATCGCAGGACGCGGTCGCGAAACTGATCTCGTCGCCGAGCGACTATCCCCGGGCATACATCTGCGACGAGTGCGTAGCCGTCTGCAACTCGATCCTCGAAGACGACCGCACCGCGACTCCCGCGGCTGCGGTCCCGAACCAACTGCCGAAGCCGCAGGAAGTAAAGACGTTCCTCGACGAGTACGTCATCGGACAAGAGCAGACCAAGAAGAAGCTGGCTGTCGCCGTCTATAACCACTACAAGCGCATTTACATGAACCGCCAGCGCACCAGCGACGGCGTGGAACTGACCAAGTCGAATATTCTGCTGATCGGTCCGACCGGAACGGGCAAGACGCTGCTGGCACAAACCCTCGCCCGCATGCTCGATGTGCCGTTCGCGATCGTGGACGCGACCACGCTGACCGAGGCCGGCTACGTCGGCGAGGACGTCGAGAACATCATTCTGAAACTTCTGCAGGCGGCCGAAGGCGACGTGAGCCGCACCCAGACCGGCATCATCTATATCGACGAGATTGACAAGATCGGACGCAAGGACGAGAACCCCTCGATCACGCGCGATGTGTCGGGCGAAGGCGTGCAACAGGCGTTGCTCAAGATTCTGGAAGGGACAATCGCGAACGTGCCGCCGCAGGGTGGGCGCAAGCATCCGCACCAGGAATTCACGCCCGTCGATACCACGAACATCCTCTTCATTTGTGGCGGCGCCTTCGTAGGCCTGGAAAAAATTATCGGGCGGCGCGTGGGCAAGAAGGCTCTGGGCTTCCGCATCGGTGAGGATACGGAGACCGAAGCGGGCCTGATCTCGCTGCGCAACTTTGAGCTCGTCTCGGAAGCGCAGCCGGAGGATCTGATCAAGTTCGGGCTGATTCCCGAATTTGTCGGGCGCCTGCCGGTGATGGGAGTGCTGCAGCAACTGGACGAAGACGCGCTGGTGGAGATTCTGACGCGCCCGAAGAACGCGATTGTGAAACAGTACCAGCGCCTGTTCGAGTTCGAAAACGTGCGGCTGAAGTTCAGCGACGACGCCAACCGGGCGATTGCGCGCCAGGCAATGGCGCGTAAAGTTGGCGCTCGCGGTTTGCGCATGATCCTCGAAGAACTCATGCTGGAGCTGATGTACAACCTGCCCAGCCAGAAGAAGGTTAAGGAATTTGAAGTGACCCGCGAGATGGTGGAGAAGCGGAACGTCTCGCTAGCCATGATCGAGAAAGCGGCAAGCTAGAACCCACCCTAGCGTCGCAAAAAGCGCGACGCTGGGATGGGCACCCAGTAAGAGAGGACCAGAGACGGGAGACTGCGTTGTCGAACCCTAAAGAAAAGTTCGAAAGCAAGAAACTGCCGATGATGCCCATTCGGGACGTGGTCATCTTCCCCTACATGATGACTCCGTTCGTGGTGGGCCGGGAGTCGAGCGTGCGTGCGCTCGAAGAAGCTCTGGCCAGCGATAAGAAGATATTCCTCGCCACCCAGCACGATGCCTCCATCGACGAGCCCAAGGCCGGAGACATCTTCCAGGTCGGCACCATCGTCAACATCGTGCAGAGCCTGAAACTGCCCGACGGCAACATCAAGGTGCTGGTCGAAGGCATCGAGCGCGGCAAGATCCTGCAGGTCGTCGAGACTGAAGGCTTTCTGCAGGCCACCGTGCGGGTCGCCCGCTATGCCACCGAGACGACGGCGCAGATTGAAGCCGGCATGCAGCGCGTCACCGGCATGTTCGAGCAATATGTGAAGCTTTGCCAGTCGCTGAACTACGAAACCATGATCGCGGCCGTGCGCATGGAAGATCCGGCGAAGCTGACCGACACCATCGCCGCCAACCTGCAGCTCTCGATCGAAGAAAAGCAGGGGCTGCTCGAAATCTTCGATCCCGCTGAAAGATTGAACCGGATCGGCGACGTGCTCGACGTCGAAATCGAAAAGCTGAACATGGACCGCACCATCCAGTCGCGGGTAAAGCGGCAGATGGAGAAGGCGCAGAAAGAGTATTACCTCAACGAAAAGATCAAAGCGATTCAAAAAGAACTTGGCCGCGGCGAAAAGAGCGAATTCGACGAACTGAAGAAGAAGGTCGAATCCGCGGGCATGCCGAAAGAAGTCCGCGACAAGGCGATCCAGGAACTGAAAAAGCTGGAAGCGATGCCGCCCATGTCGGCGGAGTCGACGGTCTCGCGCAACTATCTCGACTGGCTGCTGGCGGTGCCGTGGAAGAAGCGCTCCAAGGAAATCCGCAACATCTCGCGTGCCGAGAAGGTGCTAAATGAAGATCATTACGGCCTCGAGAAAATCAAGGAACGCATCCTCGAATTTCTCGCCGTCCGCCAGTTGGTAAAAAATCCCAAAGGCTCGATTCTGTGCTTCGTCGGACCTCCCGGCGTCGGCAAGACTTCGCTGGGAATGTCGATTGCCAAGGCGACCGGCCGCAAGTTTGTGCGGATGTCGCTCGGCGGCGTGCGCGATGAGGCGGAGATCCGCGGCCATCGCCGCACCTACATCGGAGCGCTGCCCGGCCAGATCATCCAGATGATGAAAAAAGCCGGGACCAAGAACCCGGTGTTCATGCTCGATGAAGTCGACAAAATGTCGATGGACTTTCGCGGCGATCCCTCGGCGGCGCTGCTCGAAGTGCTCGATCCCGAACAGAACTTCATGTTCGTGGACCACTATCTGGACGTCGAGTACGACCTCTCGCAGGTCTTCTTCATCGCCACCGCGAACGTGATTCACACGGTTCCGCCCGCGCTGCAGGATCGCATGGAAGTGCTGCGCCTGCACGGCTACACGGAACCAGAGAAGGTCGAGATCGCGAAACAGTTTCTGGTAAAGAAGCAGATGTTGCAGGCGGGGTTGACGGAGAAGAACGTGCAGTTTTCCGACGACGCCATCCGGCAGATCATTCGCGGCTACACGCGCGAAGCCGGAGTGCGAAACCTGGAGCGGGAAATTGGCAACATCTGCCGTAAAGTCGCGCGCAAGGTGGTGAAGGAAGGCGCGGGCTTCACGGCGGCGATCCAGCCGGAAAAGATTGGCGACTGGCTCGGCGTGCTGAAGTTCCGCGACACCCTGGCGCACGAGAAGAGCGAAGTCGGTCTGGTGACGGGCCTGGCCTGGACCGAGGTGGGAGGCTCCATCCTAAGTACGGAAGCCATGGCGGTGGACGGCAAAGGCAAGCTCACGTTAACCGGCCAACTGGGCGATGTGATGCAGGAATCGGCGCAGGCTGCCATGTCGTACATTCGCTCGCGGGCGGCTCGGCTCGGATTGGCCCGCGACTTCTACCGCACCCTGGATATTCATGTGCATGTGCCGGAAGGAGCGATTCCGAAGGATGGTCCCTCGGCCGGCATCACCATCGCCACCGCTCTGGCCAGCGCGCTGAGCCGGATTCCGGTGCGCCGCGATATCGCCATGACCGGAGAGATCACGCTGCGCGGCAAAGTGCTGCCCATCGGCGGATTGAAGGAAAAACTTCTCGCCGCCCATCGCGCTGGATTATTCGAAGTAATTTTGCCGCAGGAGAACGAAAAGGATGTAGCCGAGGTCCCGGAGAACCTGCGCACCGCGATGAAACTCCACTTCGTGGACAACATGGACCAGGTGCTGGCCGTTGCGCTCGAAGGCCCGCTGCCGCAGATGCCATCGGACGCGGAGACCATGGCCCCTATCGCGACACCTCAGGCCCCGGAGATTCCCACGGCTCGGCAGTAGATTCAGCAAGCTCGCGGGATAACGTAACTGCGAATCCCGAATCATCCTACCCCGTAGAGACGCGGCTTGCCGCGTCTCCGCTCGCACCGCCAATCTCTCTGATTTGCAGCAGGAGACGGGGCAAGCCCCGTCTCTACAAGCGGCGCTAAAATAGGACCATGGAGCCGGAATCTGGCAGCCGCTATAGATTCAGTCTGAAGGGATCGGCGGGTCTAATCGTCGCGGTTCTTGTAGTAGCAGTTCTGCTGATCGCGCTGCCTGCTTATCGCTGGTTCTTTCTGATCAGCGTTCTTATTGGACTTGTCATCGCGGGCGGACTCGCACTCTGGCACAAACTGCATCCGATCAAGGAGCAGGACGTGCATCCCAAACGTCCACTGGGCCTGTAGCCAACTTATTTTTTCTGCGGCACTTGCCATGCGCGCCCCAAACACTGGAAACTGTCTGTATGCGGATTCTGGCGAATTTCATGCTGTCGGCGAGCGACTTGATGCACTTCCCTCCTCCCGGCGTGCCGGAAATCGCTTTTCTCGGACGGTCGAACGTCGGGAAATCGAGCGTGATCAATTCTCTGGTGGGCAAAAAGCTGGCCCGCACCAGCAATACTCCGGGACGCACGCGAAGCATTAACTTTTATGAAGTCCGGAGGGCGGGGCAGCCCCGGCCCGAGTTGCTGTTCGCCGACCTGCCGGGATATGGCTACGCCAAGGTTTCGCGCGAAATCTCCGAAGACTGGGCCCGGTTTGTGGATCCGTATCTGTACCAACGCCCAAGCCTGGCGTTGTGCCTGGTGCTGGTCGATTCGAACATTGCTCCCCAGGAAAGCGACGGCCAGTTGCTGGAATTCCTGGCGGCCAAAGGACGGCCGCATGTGATTGTGGCCACAAAGTGTGACCGGCTGTCTGGCAATGAGTTGCGGCAGGCGATGCACACGCTCGGGCAAGCATATGCCGGGGTGCCCATGGTGGCATTTTCGGCCAAGACTGGAGCCGGCAAAGAGGAATTGTGGAGCGAGATTCGCGCTTCTTTGTCTGCACCCCAGTCGGCACCCCCGTCGGCATCCGCGGGGTCGCAATTCCCGGCGGTCTAAAGTTTTCCCTCAATCTTCCGATTCCACCAAGAGAGGCATATTGTCGGAGGCGCTCGTGGACCCGCATATCTATCCCGGACAACCCGGCTTGTCGCCAGACTCCAGTGACGGCGACGAAAGCGTGAACTACCTTCGCCGGCTCAAAGGAGAGGTGGCCGGAAGCGCGCCCGCTGATGCAGTTGCAAAGGGCGGCGGCGGAGCGCCAACAGATGCGGACAGCTTCGCGTGGAAAGAGCTGCGGCAAAGCCCCCGGCTTCGTTGTTCGGGCAGCGCGAAGTTTCGAGCCCAGGGCAGCGACGTGACCATGTGGGGAACTCTTACCGACATCAGCCTGCACGGATGCTATGTGGAAATGCACACCACGTTTCCCATCGACACGAAAGTGGATCTTGTACTCACGTCGTTCGGCATCCAGATTCAGGCTCGGGGCACGGTTCGTACTTCGTATCCTTTCCTGGGCATGGGCATTGGCTTCGCGGAAATCGAACCGGGAGAAGAACTGCAACTGAAGCAACTCCTCGACGCACTGGCTGGGCACCGGGCCGTCTCCAATGACAGATCGGCTCGGGAGAATAGCATGAGTGATACCCTGCAGTCGGTCGACCCGAAAACTCTTCTCGATGGGGTTACCGAGTTCTTTCGGAAAAACCAGCTGCTCTCCCGCGACGAGTTCCACCAGATCGCCAAACGGGTTCGCCGGCGCTGAATCCTTCCTCCAGGGATTCGCTGGCGGCCCGTTTGGCGGGCTCCGAAACGACAGTTACTCTGGTGACAGGGCGTCTTGTGCTGGGTAGGCAATCCATCCGTTATCATTAAAAAGATATGGCTAGATATCTCGTGACGGGCGCTGCCGGCTTCATCGGGTCCTCGCTGGTGCGCGCTCTCGTGGAACGCGGCGACGAGGTCCGGGGCATCGATAACTTTTCCACTGGCAGACGCGAGAACCTGACCGCAGTGTTGAACCGGATGGACTTCCGCGAAGCTGACATTCTCGATCTGGATGCCATGCACAAGGCGTGCGCTGGCGTCGACTACGTGCTGCACGAGGCGGCCATTCCGTCCGTGCCGAAATCAGTGCTGGACCCGCTCGGCAGCAACCGCGCTAATGTCGACGGCACGGTCAATGTGCTGGTCGCGGCGCGCGATGCGAAAGTGAAGCGGGTCGTGTATGCCGCCTCATCCTCGGCCTATGGGGATACACCGACACTTCCGAAGCATGAAGCAATGAACCCGAACCCGATCTCGCCGTACGCAGTGGCCAAGCTGGCAAGCGAGCTTTATATGGTGTCGTTCTACCGTTGCTATGGCCTTGAAACCGTCTGCCTGCGCTACTTCAATATTTTCGGGCCACGGCAGGATCCTTCTTCGGCATACTCCGGCGTACTCGCCAAATTCAGTATGCAAATGCTGCATGGGGAACAACCCACGATTTTTGGCGATGGCGAAACCAGCCGCGATTTCACCTATATTGACAACGCGGTCTCGGCCAATCTGCTGGCCTGCTCGGCCCCGGCGGCGGAGTGTGCCGGGCGCATTTTTAACTGCGCGACCGGCCAGCGGACCACGCTGAATGAAACTTTCCACGCTTTGAAACAACTGACTGGCTACAAGGGCAGCGTCAAGTACGGTCCGGAGCGTGGTGGGGACATTAAACATTCACTGGCGGACATCACGCAGGCGCAAAAGCATTTGGGATACAAGGTTCTGGTGAACTTTGAGGACGGCCTGCGCCGTACGGTGGAGTGGTACAAGAGCCAGGGACAGCCGGTCGGAGCCTGAAGGGTCGTTGGTCGTTGGTCGTTAGCTTGATGCAAAAGCTGTCAGCTCTCAGTCGTCAGTGAAGACGTGCCCTGGCCGAGAGCCTCGGTGGGCTTTGGAAGATGACGTCGGACTTATGATGCCGGGCGCTGCACATCCGCCACGGGACGGGATTTCGGTTTTGTGGACTTATCCCAAGCGATGAGTTCGTTCAGGTCATAGCGGAACGGGCCATACGCGCTGAAGGTTTTCTCGTCGAACAGCCGCTTGGCGCCGCAGCTCAGGCAAACCTGGTAGGAATATCCCTGCACGCCAACCGGCCAGCTCATCTTGCCGTGCCAGCAGCCTCGGAACAGCACCACGGCCGCGCCAGCCAGGCTGCTTGCTACGATTGCGGGCCACCACCAGCTGGATTTCCTGAGTTTTTCTGGTTTTTCCTGCTCGACTGGGTCGGTCATCACATCTCCGGGGCTCTTTTTGGGGGCTGCTTCTTAACGATAGGACGAATCGAGGCCGAGGGCAAATCTGAAGGGTCGCAGCGCGGGCTATCCCACTCCGGCCGCGGCGGTTGCGCATCCCAAAGACGCAATCGGACGTGTACTAAAGGACATTGCGGTACCGCCCAAAAGACTATTACGCTGGAAATTGGAGTTGTGGCTGTCGTTCGCCGGTGAGAGTCGCCGGAGCCGCCGGTTGAACCAAAAGCGGCAATGAGCCTTCCGACGAGCCGCGGATACGATTAATATTGGTTTCTTGTGGTCCTGACAGTGCAAGCATGAGTGCCAATCCAACCCGAGTTGACTGGGAAGCGACGGCCGACCCCGGCTCTCCACCCCATCACGCCAAAAGCGGGCGTGCTGGGGACCCCGGCTCTCCGCTGCAGGAGGGCAACCGCGTCCTCGAATCGATTGCGCGCCAGGAAGCCTTGCGCGGTCTACTCGCTTTCTCGGACCTCCACGAGCAGATACGGAACCGGCGCATGGCCACAGGCGGCTCCGATCGCGACTTGTTTGAGACGGAACGCTTCATCCTGGATGAAGTGCTGCAATTAATCTGCGACCGCGCTCAGGCCATTACGCAGGCCGACGGTATCGTGGTCGCGCTTGCAGAGGTATCAGAGGCAGAAAGACCGGAGATGGTGTGCCGCGCTGTTGCCGGACCGCTCACCCTCGAGCGCGGCGTTCACCTGATCGGCGAATCCGAGTTTCTGCAGGAATGTCTGGAATCGGGGCGCATTCTTCGTTCGGATGATTGTGAAACCGACGTTCGCGTCGAATTGGACTTCGCACGCCAGATAGGAACTCGCTCTACCGTGCTGGTTCCGTTGCGCGGCCGGCGCGAGCAACTGGGCGTGCTGCAGGCGTTTTCAACAACTGCTTGGGCTTTCAGCGATAACGATATTCGCTGTTTCGATCTGTTTGCTGAGCTGATTCTTTCCGCGCTCAAGCCCAATGATCAGGATCGGCGCATCAATTGGCTGTCGGATGTGGCTGACGAGGTCCTGCGGGCGAAACCGGCTGCGGCAGCGCCGGTCGTTGCCGACGCGGCGGCGCTCGGAATTCCTGAACCTACCAGAACCAGCGCAGAGACCGAGCTAGCCCCGTCTCGCGTGCCCGCGACGCAGCAAGCTCCGCCTGCGGCGCCTCCCGAACTGGCAGTGCTGGCGCAGCCGGTTGTTGTTCCCGCGGCCTTGGTCAATTTGCCTGCGCGTAGCATCGCGGACGAGCCCTTTGAGATCCCATTTGAGATCGATGAGCCGACGGCTCCGAGCGAACCGCCTCACTTTTTAGCATTTCTGCAGGGCTTTTCTCTTCCCGGCAGTTCGCGGCCCGGATTGAGTGTAGTGCTCGGTCTGGTGGCGGTGGCCGCGTTATTTTCCGCCGGAGCGTGGTGGGGCATGCAGGTTCATGCCAAGACGGCGGTCGCAACGACCGAAGCAAAAGAGATTGCAGCCACCAAGACCGCGACCTCGCCGCAATCGGTAACGACACCGCCAGTGCCTCCGGCGGATGGTCCCGCAGTCTCCGACAATCTGATGAATCCGTCGAAGCTCGGTTCCGATGCGGCGCCACTCACCGCCGTAGCGGAAAACAAGTTGGCGGCGCTGCCAAGAATCACCGGGGTGCGTCACTGGTCTTCGTCCATGGGAAGCACGGTGGTCATTGATATGGAAGACCAAGTTCCCTATGAAGTGCATCGTTTGATGTCGCCGGAGCGGATCTACTTCGATCTGCACGACACGGTTCTGTCGCACGAATTGAACGGGAAGACGATGGACGTCGGGGATGCTTCGCTGACGCGTGTGCGGATCGCGCAGCCCGTCGCCGGCGTAACGCGAGTCGTGCTCGACACCAAAGGCGGATCGAACTTCTCCGTCAGCATGGAGTCGAGCCCGTATCGCCTGGTGGTTGAGCTGCGCGGCAGCGAGAGAGCTTTGGCTACGAATCACATGGATCCGTACCGCATGACTCCGAACCGGACTTCCGCGCCAGTGGACGCGACGCCGGCCCCGCTGAAAGCGGCTCCAATGGCGGCATTGGCGGCGAAGGCATCCGACCAACCTTTGCCGGCGAGAACCGGGAAATTCCGAATCGTGCTCGACCCTGGGCACGGCGGCTGGGACTTGGGCACGGTTGGACGGCAGGGATTGCTGGAAAAGGATCTCGTGCTCGACGTGACCCAGCGTCTGGGTAAATTGCTGCAAACGCGATTGGGATCGGAAGTAATGTTCACGCGGAACGGCGACACCTACCTGCCCCTCGATCAGCGCGCTGACATCGCCAACCAGGCGCAGGCCGATCTGTTCGTCTCCGTTCACGCCAACTACAGCAGCTCGGCGGCATCGCGGGGCGTTGAGACCTACTACACGAATCTGTTTTCGGCTCCGGGATCCCGGGAAGTCGAAAAGCATGACGATGGAACCTTCGCGAAGCTGACAACGGTATCGTTATCGGCCGGCGCGTTACACGAAAAAATCGAAGAATCGCAGCGTCTCGCCGCGAGCGTGCAGCGCTCTCTCTACGCCACCCTAGCCGCGACGAGCCCAGACATTCGCAACCGCGGCATCAAGGACTCGGCGTTTGCCGTGCTGACGGGCACGACCATGCCCGCCATTCTTACCGAGATTTCTTTCGTGAGCAGTCCGGCGGACGAGCGCAACCTGCAGAGCGCGACTTACCGCCAGCAAATTGCAGAAGCGCTCTATAAAGGCATCGCCCGCTACCGGGAAACTTCACCGCACGCGAAAGTTGCCCAACTGCAAACGGCCGCTGCGCGCCGGTAGGGAAGGGTGGAGCGACGGGCGTCTCGCCCGTCCAGTCCCTAGGTGGCCGGGCGGGGACGCCCGGCACTCCACCGGCAAACTTAGTTCGCACTTGTCACGCCGCCATACTTTGCCAGCCACTTCAACTCTTCGCGCACTTTGATTTTTCCGTGCCAGGGATTCTTCGCGAGTTCGTGGCCCTCGCCGGGAAAAATCAGCAAGTCACTCGGAATATTCAGCTCGTGCAAAGCGCGATCGAGCAGGTAGTCCTCGAGCACCGCAACCCGAATATCGTCCGCGCCGGCGACCATGTGGGTCGGGGTGCGGACTTTATTGAGCTGGTAAATCGCGCCTTCGCTGCGATAGCGATCGGCGGTTTCCCACGGCAAACCGCCGAGGAAATAGGCGTCGTCGAAGGTGGTGTCATCATTGCCCCAGTTGGCGACGTGCTCCACCGCGCCGGCGCCTGTGACGGCGGCCTTAAAGCGAGTGGTTTGCGTGATCAGCCAGTTCGTCATGTAACCGCCGTAGCTGTAGCCGCCCACGGCCAACTGATTCGCGTCGGCAATTCCGTCTTTCACCAGCGCATCGACGCCGGTCAATATGTCTTTGCCGGGCCGGGAAACAATTTCGGGAACGATCTGCAGCGCGAACTTGTCGCCGTAGCCGGTGGATCCGCGGTAGTTGGGCTCGAAAACCAGCCAACCCGCGGTGGCGGCCAGACGATCCCACTGATACCAATCTGCCTCGAAGTGGTTGCCATCGGCATCCTGCGGACCGCCGTGAATCAGCACAAACATAGGCAGGTTCTTCGCCTCAAACTTTCCGGGCGGATACATCAACATGCCTTCCACCGGCGTGCCGTCGTCGGAAGTCCAATGATAAGGCTTGGCCATGGGCAGATCTCGCTCGGCGAACAGCTGGTTGAAGGAAGTGATGGGTCGCGCCTGCACCAGTTTGTCGGGGCCATCGGCGATATAAACTTCCGTGGGCCGCGCGGTTGCCGAATATGCAAACGCTATGAGCGTGCTTTGAGATTGAGATTGCGATTGCGATTGCGACGCGGCAGCGGGGACTTCATAGGTTCCAGCCCATCCCTCGCGTTTCAGAATAGCGGCTTTCGGATTCGCTTGGGATAGGAGCTGCACCTCAGTCCCCAAACGGCAGGCGCACAAAACCGAGCCGTCGGGAAGCGGCGTGTAGCGCACGACTTCGCCCGGGTAGTCGGCGAACCAGCGCTGGACTTCTCGTTTTTCGGGCCTTTTGCCGGATGTGTCGCCGGCATCGACCCAGTAGAGGCGCGGTTGCGGATCCTCATACTTTCGTTCCAGCGATCCGAGGTTGACCTGAAAGAAAAGATGGCGATTATCCGGAGCCCATTCCAAATTCAGTTCGACGGCTTCGTTTTGGGTCAGGCGGATGGGCGCGGCTTCGGCTGCATTGTTCGCCAGGTTGACGAGGTAGAGTTCGATGTCCTCGACCTTCTCCTGACGTTCGGAAACCGACGAAGTCACGAAAGCCAACCGGTGGCCGTCGTGCGAGATGCTCATTTGCTCGACATGCAGGGGCGTGCGTGCAAGGGCGACTGCTCCGGGTGTGGCGCGGGAATCTTTTTCTGCGTCGGGGATTTCTTTTGATCCGAGCGCGGCGTGGCGCGCCAGGGCTTCGTCGAGATTGAGGCGGAAAATCACATCGCCGCGCTCATCGCCGCGGTAACGGATCACATCCTTCCAATCTTTCTTGTGATCGTCGTTCTGCTGCTTGCTCCAGGGTTCGCGGGTAGCGAAAATGATTGCCTTCGAATCGCCAGCCCAGGCAAAGGCGTGAACCTCTTCCGTGCCTGAGGTGATGGCAAAGGCCTCGCCGCCGCTGGGCGAAATCAGAAACAGTTGGGCGACGTCTTTTTCTTTTTCTTTGCTGTCCCTTGCGTCTTCATCTTTGGCATCGGCAACTTTGCGTTCCGAAAGAAACGCGATCCACTGGGCGTCGGGCGACCATTGCGGCGAGCTGTCATGCCCGGATTGCGTCAACTGGGTCAAGCTTCCGCCGCCGGCTGCGATCCGATAGAGCCAGAGTTCTTTGCGGAAAATCTGCTGCTCCCAGTCGGCCTTTTCCGTTCCGATGACGACGGAATTGCCATCCGGCGACACTTTCACCGCGGTGAAGCTGACCGAGTTGAAGAATTCATCGAATGTGAGTTTGGGCTTTGCGGTTTGGGCATGGGCAAAAATTGAAGCGGACACAAGGGAGAGAAGCAACATTGATCGTCCCATAGAAGTTCGTCCCACAGAAGTTCGTCGCATAGAAGTTCGTCGCCTAGGGTTTCTAAGATTTTGTCATCCCGAGCGCAGCGAGGGATCTGCAGTCTGCGGCGAACAGCAGGTCCTTCGCTTCGCTCAGGATGACAATTCGTAAAGGACTTCGGTCATTCATGGCGCAGTCGGTTGCGCGTTGTGTAACGCTTCATCCAGCGCCTGGTTGTTCGGTACGGTTTGGTCCACGATACGCCAGCCGTCGTCATAGCCACGGAATCCGACGGTCGAGCGGTAGTGCACTCCGCTGTCGTAGAGCGCTGCGCCCACCTGATTGATGGAAACCCAACGCCAGATGAACTCGACATCGGCGAGGTTGCCTGCCTTGCTGATGCCGGAAATGCCGAGCAGTTCGCGGCGCGCGACTTGAATGCCGATCGGGCCATTGTTGGGAAGCACGCTCGAAATCAGGGGCCGCATCGTATCCACTCCGAGCGGCGTGAGCACTACGTCCCAGCATGGCGAAGGGCCGACTCCGGCTGGACACTTCTGCTCGGTGCCGATGATCCATCCGCGGCGCTGTAACACCATGGAGTCGGGAGAACTGAAATCCTTGTTGGAAACGATGCCGGTCCTGAGCCAGAACAATTGCGGCGCTTTGAATGCTTCGGAAGCCGAGATCAAATCGGCGGCGAGGCGGCGCGTCAGGAAATCGCGCGGAGAGCAGCCCAGGTCCAGACACAATAAGATCAGACTCAATAAGATCGGACACAACAAGACCGCGAGGCGCAATGTTTTTGTCGCGCGCATTAATGTTGATTATGGTTGCGAGAGGATTTTAACAGTCCGTGGGGAGATTCCAATCCCCGACGGCAGCGGCTAAAGGCAAATCCAGAGTTGCTGTGGCCACAGGCAGCTGCCGAGCTTCGCTCGGCTTGGACGGGCGAGGGCGCCCGTCCCCACACGAGCGGGATAAGATCAACCACGTCTGCGGGGCAGAAAAGGCGAGGCCGCAATCTGGCCGTCAAAATTCTTTGACCAGCGGCCGGGGAGCGGCGTGTGGCAGGCCGGGCAATTGCCTTGCGGAGTTAACTTGTACTTTTCGATTGAATATCCATAGCGCTGGATCACCATCTCGCCACACTGGTAACAATGAGTATCTTCCAGACCCTTCACCCGCCCGGGAAGATTGCCGGCGTAGATGTAGCGCAATCCGGCCTCACGACCGATGGCGGCGGCGCGCAACAGATCCTCGGGACGCGTATCGGCGGGCGAAGTCATTTTGTAGTCCTGATGAAAGGCGGTGATGTGCCAGGGGATGTCGGGTGAAACGCCAGCCACAAATGCGGTCAGCTGCCGCAGTTCGTCGTCGCTGTCGTTGAAGCCGGGAATGAGTAAGGTGACGATCTCCAGCCACACGCCCATCTGGTGCAAGCTACGGATGGTGTCGAGGATCGGCTGCAGGCGTCCGCCGAGCTGGCGATAGTGATGATCGTCGAAGCTCTTGAGGTCCACCTTGCAGAGATCGAGCCAGGGATGGAGATACTCGAGGACCTGCGGCGTTCCGTTGCCATTCGAAACAAACGCGGTGAGCAAGCCCACCTGGCGGGCTCGGCGAAAAATTGCAACCGCCCACTCGCTGGTGATCAGAGGCTCGTTGTATGTGCTGACCACAACTTCTGCGCCTTGGGCAAGCGCATCCTTGACTAGCAGCTCCGGATCGGCCTCGATCGCCGGTGAGACGGCGTTCGGGTCGCGCAGCGCCTGCGAAGTGACCCAGTTCTGACAATAGGAGCAGTGCAGATCGCAGCCCAGCATTCCGAAACTGTAAGCGAGGGCTCCGGGGTGGGCGTGGAAAAACGGCTTCTTTTCGATCGGATCACACTGCACTCCGGCAACATAGCCCCAGGGAACGTAGAGCGTGCCACCGTGGTTGAAGCGGACCTTGCAGACACCGGGTTGTCCCTCGGGAATCGGACAGCAGTGGCCGCAGGCATAGCAGCGTACGCGATTGCGATCCAGCTTTTCCCAAAGGGCGGGGTCGCCTTCGCGGACGCGCTCGTCCGCCGTCAAAATGTCGCGCAACGTGGCCACGACTCTATTCTACGGCTGTCGGAGGGGGTTATGGAGGGAGAGTTCTTTACCACAGGGAGCGCAGGGAACACAGGGGGAAACAGAAATGAAGATCGGCTTCAGTTCGCGTCGGATTTTGCTCGTTGGTTATGGGAGCGGATCCAGACTTCGGCCTGCTGGCGGGCGGCGGAGACCTGCGCATGGGTCATTTGGGAAGCCAGCCCTTCGAGTCGAGCTTTGCTGTTCTCGTCACCGTTGGCGAGCGCGATCGCAGACCAGAAGTAGGCTTTGGACAAATCTTCAGGAACTCCACGCCCCGCCCAATAGTAGGCGCCGAGCGCAGACTGCGCGGCAACATTACCTTGTTCGGCGGCGCGCAGGAACCACTGCATGGCTTGCGCGTCATCGTGCGGAACGTTCTCTCCGTTATGGTAGCGGATGCCCATCTGCCATTGTGCATCCGCGTTTCCCTGATCGGCGAGCTTTTGCAAGTCTGCCAGGGACTTCGCTTGCGCGCGTTGAACGGATGGACGTTGATCGGACGGGCGTCGATCGGACGAGCTATGATCGGTCGCGCTTTGCCCTGACGTCGAGGCCGCCTGGGCTAACGACCGCTGCGACGCTTGCGATGAGTTGCGCTTCCCGATCATGGGACCGACTAAATAGCCGAGGACCATCACCACCACCGCAATGGTCAGCCCGAGCAGTGCGCGATAACGCAGGCGAGACGGAGCTGTGGGCGCAGCTTCGGGGACGTGCTCCAGGAGTTGCTCTGAGATGCTTTGCTCGGGGACGTGCTGCGAGACTTGCTCGGGGACTTCAGTCTCCTGTTCCCACAAGGCTTCGCGAGTCGCATGGATCGAATCGAATTCCGAAGCAGGAGGCTGCGACCCACCTGACACAGCTTCTGGCCCCAGCGTTTCCGGTTGAGTCTTTTCAGACTGGATGTTTTCAGACTGGGCCTTTTCACGAATGCTTTTGGGAATCATTTCGACGAGCCGGTCCAGAACCATCGCGTCGGCCTTGGTGAAACTGTGCGGGTACGGAGAGAAAACCTCCAGCAGGCCGACCACGCGGAAATCGGACATGATAGGAGCGGCGATGAGCGAGCCTATGCCCAGTGCGCGACCGATTTCCGGACCGATACGCGGATCGTTTTCCGTAACCTCGCAGGAGACGAGGCGGCCACTGCGAACGCATTCTCCAGACAGCCCTCGTTTCACGTCCACGGGGGCTCCCAGAGGCGGGGCTGGTTCACCGGCTCGCGCCCGGCAGATCATCTGGCCATCCGTGAGAAATGCCAGGGCCGCGCCACTGGCTTCGGTCAGATTCAAGGCCCGCTCGGTGATGAGCTGCAAAACGGCATCGATGTCGTCACCGATCGCGCCGACCTCGCTGCGAACTGCTTCCACCGAAGAAAGCGCTTCGCTTTGATCGGGCATCGGGACAACATTGGGGGTTTTAGTGACCGGCGCCGGCTCGGGTAAATTCTCTTCGTCATGCTTGCGCTGCGCGAGTTGCTCGGTTCGAGCAGCGTGGTTGGAGCAGGCGATCAGCAAGTTGGCAAAGAGCCATTCTTTCAGTATTTGCCGGGAACTCTCAGGAAGGCCGGAAAACCGGATACCTCCGCGGCCGGCGTCATCACTCCAGATCACCTGGCCACTGCCATGAATGTAACTCTTGGTTTCAGGCAGATCGAGGCAAAGGGTTACGGCCCGGTTCATTTCCAGGCGTTCACTGGTTTGGACGGCAAAGCCGTCTTCGTGCAGGTCGAGCAATTCGCTCAGGTCCACAACCATGCCGGTCTGCGGACCGTTGAAACTGGCGTAAACCGGAGTGTGGAGCTTTTGGCGAACATTGCGGCGCCGCTCTCCGCTGGGAGCTCCTGCAGCTGGATCCGGCAATCTGAGAGTGCTCCGATCCATAGTTGCCTCCATATTAACTCAAAGCCGTTAGCAGCCCTTGGCGAAAGTGAGAACCCACGGCTCAACTCTCAACTCGCCAGACTTATGAAAAATGTCGCTTGTGCGCCGCTCCGGACCGACGTTCACGACCGGCTCTTACAGGTTCGCGGCGAGGAACGGGGTGTCGCCTTGCGCAGCCGCCACGAAAACCTCAGGCATAGTCAGCACTCGATCAAGCGCGTCGGCGAGGGTAGCGGGAAATTCGGAAGTCAGGAGGTTGACATCCAATTGAAGATGGCGGTGGCTGTAGATGCGGTAGACGACGAGCAAGCCGCGGTGCCGGTTCGAAGTTGTGACCAGGTCCAGCGTCAATTTCCACGAAGGCTGGCCGGAAATTGCCGCTATGTGAGGAAGCTTACTCCAGTGCAAGTGGCCGTTGCTTTTGCCTTGCGCAGTTCGATCGCCAGGAAGCAGCTTGAGCTGCAATTCGAACGCATCGAAATCGTTGCCCTCGAAGGCGGCGACCAGGACGCTGCGCACCTGATTGAAATCGCCGGCCACTTTGAGTTCCTCGACCGCGCGGCGCACGGCAAGATCGTTGATGAAGATCTGGCGCTGCTCGATGGTCCGCTGCGCCACCCGCCGCAGTTCGCCAAATTCCAGGTAATTCAGATGCTGGACGCCCAGCCAGATGCCGGTGCCCACAACGACGAGCACAAGTCCCAGCGTACTTCCGGTCGGCCGAAGCAGGAACAGGCTGAGCATGGCAAAGATCGCGGAGACAGCGTAGAGAACGATCACCACCTGGCGATGCGAAAAACCCATCTGCAACAACTTGTGGTGAATATGTTCGCGATCGGCGGTGAAAATCGGGCGTCCGCTGATCAGCCGTCGCAGGATGGATAGTAACGTTTCCAGAATCGGCAATCCGAATGAGACCACCGGGATGGCCACGGCCACGAACGTCGGCGCTTTCTGCGCTCCGGCGAGAGCCAGCGCGCTAAGCACGAAGCCGATGAACAGGCTGCCCGAGTCCCCCAGGAAAATCGTGGCCGGATTGAAGTTAAAGCGAAGGAATCCCAGGATGGCGCCGGCGAGGGTCACGCTCATCAGGGAGCCCAGCCAGGAATGATTGACTAGCGCGACGACAAAAAACACTATCGTCGAAAACAATGCCGATCCGGCAGCCAAACCATCCAAGCCATCGATGAGATTGAAGGCATTGGTAACCGCAACCACCCACAACACCGTGAGGGGCAACCCGACGAACCAGGGCGGCGAGTAGGAACCGAAGATCAGCGGCAGATCGAGAACGCGCATTCCGCCGGCGAAGAGCATCCCAGCGGCGACCGCCTGCACGGCAAACTTCAAATACGGACCCGCGCCGCGGAGATCATCGTAGATGCCGAGACAAAAAATCAGGCAGGCAGGAACATAGATATGGAGAAGTGTGGTGGGAGCGAGTCCAGCGAGCAGGCGGGGGAATATGAGGGAGAGCACCAGCCACACGCTCAAACTGACCGAGAAGGCTAGAAAAATCGCCACGCCCCCCAAACGTGGAAGCGAGGCTTGGTGGACATGACGTCCGTTTTGCGGCACGAAAACCCAGCCTTTGCGGATTGCCAGGTCTCGCACTTCACGCGTAGCCACAAAGGACAGAGCCAGCGAGAACGCGAATAACCCAAAGAACAGGAGCGTCAAAATTAGAGTTCCCTTCCGACTGAAACATCCGGCATTTCAGGCCAAGCTCGCAGGACGGATTTTCCGTCTCTTCTTCCAGACGAAGTTTTTTGCCAAGCGCAGGAAATTCGCAATATTTGGTTGCAGGAACTATACATCTTCCGGCTTGCGGTGGGCAAATGTTTCTAGCAGCAGGATGACTGGCATGCGGCCATGGGCGGCTGATGTCCGAGCATTTGGCGTCGTGGTCGAATCGCGCAGGTTTCCGCCGTGTTCCCACTCGGATCCTTCCAGCGATCCCATGTTCCTGCGAACGCGAACAATCGGAAATGACGCAGTTAGAAAAGTTTGGCCGACAGCAACTCCGGTTACTGACGGCCTTGGTGGTGACGGCGCAAGCCGTCACCACCACACTTTTATTAAATGAACCTTAAGCTTTAACCTGGCAGCTTGTCAACGGTCAGCCGGGAATTATTCCCTGAAACTGCATTTTGCCTAAACTCGACCGGCGCCGTGACATGCAAGTAGTGGCCGCAGCGGGGGGACCAACGCACCTTGCGTTGTGGGCCGCGCCAGGATGCTGCGGCGGACCCCGAACGGGTTGCAAGAGCTACCAGTTCCACTGAAGGTCCTCCTGCGCGGCAAAACTGCAGATATTCCAGTCTCGGCCGAGGACATACTCTTCATCCCGAGCAGCCGTACAAAGGATTTTGTCGCTGCTAGTACGATGGTTGCTAGCACCACTGCAAGCGCGGCTATATACCGAGTTTTCTAGGGAAAATAGACGCACCCCGCTTCTTTACTCCCATGCCTGTTTGTCCTTTTCCTGCATTTGCATCAGCATTTGCAATCTTTTGTCGAAGGCGCGCCGATTCGCCGTCGTAGTCTCGCCAGGACCCCCGTTGAAAAGAAAGCTGTGGGCTGCGTAGCGCAAAGGCTGTTTTTCCGACCGAGCCGACACGGCATTATGGCCGTAGATTTTCAGTCTGACGCTCATAACTTCTTTGCGGGATCGCCTGGTAAGCTGCGGGTTTAGGAGTCGCCCGCTTATGCGGGATGTCTGACGAGATCTCGGCTACCATTGAGCGACGCGCTTGCTCGCGAACCGCGACTCTGGCTTGGTCAAATAATCCTCGCCCCTGGCGGCCTGCCAGTTTCAGCGGATTAATAATTGCCGTGCGATCGACCGTGACTTCGATCTCTGAGACATGTGGCCTGCCGTGCTGATCCACAATAGAAAGTTCCGCCGGGATCAGACCAGAAAGGCATTCTTCTGGATAAGGGCGGCACCTATATGCCAAAAGGATGCCTTCCATTGAGTCTCCGGGATTGATGAGGCCTGCTCGACCAGTTCGATGGTTAAGAACATTCTCGTAAGGAAATGCTCTCCCGCTTCCTTGCAATCGGTACGCCGGTTTTTCGGGTCCGCAAATCCGTGGGCCCACCACTCGTATGGGCCAATGAGAGTAACCCTCGAATTTCTGCACCTCCAAGCAGTCATAGGAGTGGTTCGTGATCTGCAAAGCGAGAACGTACTCGGCCCAACCGCGCATAACATAGGCCCTCGTTATCTCTGGTCTGCTGACTACCGCCACAAGGCCCGGCATCGGGTCGTCTTCGCAGTCGTCGGGCATCGGGCAACCAGCCGCTCGCAGCCTCCGAATGAGAATTTGGTCTACCGCGTTCTTATTTTTCATGAGTCCTCCATTGATAAATGATCAAACATGTACATAATGTGCACGATGTGCATCAGTTCGCGTTACAATGCGGACATCCCGGCCGGCCCTCGCGAAGAGTCGGAACGCCGAATTCACGGCCCAGCTTGTGGATGAGGGCGCATCGTTCGCTCAGGAGGTAGATTCCCCGTCCAGCAGAGTCTAGGCGGGTCGTTCGGAAACCGAGTTGCTTCATCTTTGCGCCGACCTCCTTTGGGCTCAACTGAGCCGATTCTCCGCTCCTACTGAGAATCGCGTTCGCGAGTTCCGCAACTTGGCCCACGTGAACGGAGGGCCTTTTTTCATGGCAAACAACGACCAAAGCTTCCACAACAACGGCTTCTAGTCTGCCTTTACCTTCTGTCCTCTCGGCATCATCGCGAGCCTTTAGCAGATCCAAGAGCCTAGCTTGTAGGTCCACCGCATCCACGATGCACCGCCCTAGCGCGCGCGCCATCTCTCGCGTTGAACCGCAAAACTCGGGCGCATCGAACTGGGACGATCTGACCTGCGCGAAGTTTTGCAGCCTATACATGAGCAACCGATTTTGCAGATTATTGATCGCCGCGACCTCCCGCTCTTCATCCTGCGTGGAGAAAGAGCGGAGCATCGGCGGCACGGGCATCCAAACTCCAGCATCCACAAACAACGATTTCAATTCCATCTCGCCAACGTAAATCGCGGCAGCACCGCTGACCTGTCGGAGACCTCGATCTGAAATCCCGAATCCGGAAAACTGCAGCGCAGCCAAGAGCCGGTTTAGGCGCGGGTCGGGCTGGCATATCAGGCGGGTCGGTCTTAGCTCGCGGGGCAAAGCACGGGATGTGGATTCGGCCAGTAGTACGGGATGACGGCACATGCAGCCCAGGAAACGCAGGACGGACACAGCAGCCCAGCAGAAAGGGCCGAATAGCAGCAAGCACGGTGACATCGTCAAACACTCGCAGAAAAAGGATGCAAAACAGAAGGATGCCAGCAACGCAGCTTCGTCTTCATTAACGGCCAAGGATCGAGCAGCCAACTTGCAAACATCGTTGAAGAGGATCTCCGTAGAACCGTAGGGAGTTGGTTTTGACGGAAGGTGCCGCAGGATTGCGGCGCCCTCCGTTGGCACATAACAACGCCCCTCGAATACATGCTCGGGCGCGATCTTGGACCGTCCCCCGCTCCAGTGCAGAACCCGCTCCGTGCCTGTTGCAGAATCGCGGACTAGTTCCAAGAAACTGCCATCGCGAAGCACTTCCCCGCTGGTCGGAACTAGTTCGCATTTGTCATTGCGTCCCTTGCCGGGAAATTTCGTGGCGCCTTCACTTAGCTCCTTCTGGTTCGCAATTCCGACCACACTCGCGATGCGGTTGTTCATTCGCGACGATCTTGAGCCCTTCCGGTATTGTTTCGAATTCGACGCGTCATTCATGTGAAAGTGCCCGCCTGATACGCCTTTCCTTCGATTTCGGCACCAAAAGAAAAAAGCCCGAGTTCTTCGGGCTTACGACACACTTGTGCTTGAGGTGATTTTACACGAAAAAATCGGAAATTATTCATCACTCTCGTGATGTTGCCGATTCGTCTTTCTACGACCCTTCACACTATGAAGGGGAGATCCTTTTCACCGCTGGGGCATCTTCGCAGGTAACAACTTCAGAAGCACGTTCCCGATCACCATAGGTTGGCGCTCTCCCGCACTTCCCACCAATGTGTACGATCGCTCAAACCCGTTCGGTCCCTCGATCTTCATTTCCCAATTGTCGTTTGCGCGAGAACCAACGATTGATACCCGCCAGTCTCCAGCTCTGTCGCTCAGAGCGTGTTCAACGAGCGCCTGAACTTCTCGCCCAACCGCAGGATCACCTGTGTTATGCAGCTCAACCGACACAGCCATTTCTGTCTATTTTACAAGCACACTTCCCGAGCCGCTCCGCCGACTCCCCTGCTCCCTGCCCGTCCTACGAATGACGAGGCTTATCGGTGGCCGTGTATATTGACGGACAGGAATAGGCCAGCAGCGAAATTCCGGGGCGGCAGGGCCCCGCAAGCATGTAGGGAATGGTGGCTCGGTCACCATACGCTGCAGCAGCGCGTTGAGCCCACCTTCTCCACGACTTCCAGAAAGCATCGTCCCCGGACAGAACCGTGTCGAGGACCGCCTTGCAAACCGCTTGAGATAGCGCACTCCAATAAACTGCGGCAAGGAGAGCTCCGATGGCTCCTGCTCATAAGCAATCTTGGCCCCGCTTCGCCGGGTTCATCGCCGGGCTCGCAAGACCGCTAGTTGTCGGTGTCTTAACGTTACCAATCTATCCGCTCGATTCCGCCAACAAGATCGAAATGGCGGTCTCGGCTTAGGAGGGAGAAAGAATGCTGACGGCAGAGCGCGGCAATCCAAACGTCGTTGGAAGGAATTGGAGTTCCGGCTCTCTTGAGTTCGGTTCGAATAGTAGCGTAGGAGATGGCCGTCTCTTCATCCACATCGAGTACCCGGTAGTTGTAGATCGTTTCCGTCAGCCATTGTTCGTAGCGCTGCCGGTCGCGTGATTGCTGAATTCCATATCGATATTCGCCCAACACAATTACCGGAACGGCGACCTCAGTTGCTTTGCGAAGGATCGGCTCCAGTGCCGCATCCCCATCTGCGACGGCTGACAATCCATTGGTGTCCAGGATCACTGTTGATCCTCAGTCTCGATCTGGTCGAACTCTTCTTCAATGATCCGGTTAATTCTGGCCGTTTCCTTGTGCAGGTGACGGAGTTTGCCGAACGTCTTCATCCAGG
>JBEKYF010000052.1:0-28837 GCA_049511255.1 Terriglobales bacterium
AGGAATGTTCTCCGGAATAATCAGCAATTCATGGAGTTGTGCCCGGTTGACCGGCAAACAGGAAGTAATCCCATAACGGGGAAAGCCAGGCCGGGAGAGGCGTCTGGATGGTTTACGTAATCAGGCGATTACACTCAAAACCCCCGTCGCTGGGTCGCAAAAGGACACGCTGTAGGACAGCGCCTAACGACGTAGGAACGATTGCCTAGCTCTGGCCAGTCTTAACCACTAGCCCACTTCGTTCTGGCAGGGTTGGAAGAAAAATCTGGTGTCCCGTAAGGTGTCCCGATCCTGTCTTTTGAGGTCACTTGGCGTGCTTCTGCGTCACTGAGCGTACTCCTAAACTATTGAGGTTACGTCGCAGCGCGTCAGTTTAGAGAATTTGTAATTTTGAAATCGGGTAGTTTGAACCCCGGACTGAACAGACGAGCGTTGGACCTTCTCGCTTTTCAGCGAACAAATGGATAGATCTCGTCAGCAATCCAGTAATTTGCCAGAATAATTGCAAATAGCGTTCCCAGTAACCACAGTCCCCAACGCCGGTGTCTCCAGATTGTACTAAGAGATGAGCGCTGCATTGGGATGTCCACGAAATAAGCGGCGCAGTAGCAGGCATTGGCCAGTAACGCCAGGATAGAGAGGAGCAGGAGCGAAGACAGGGTCAATGCCACGCGGAAATGGGGCCAAGTCGCTATGAGCCAGATAACAACTACCGCGGTGAGAACAAAGTTGTAGACCAGACGCCGCGGCTCCCAAAATCGGATCGCATCGGCGAGGGATCCTCTAAACGAGCCAAAGGGTGAATTTGCAACGCCTTCTGGTTCAGTTGGATGAGATGCTTCCATAAAGGCGGTCTCCCCACTTCCCCTCCTAAGATAAATCTCGACTTGTATCAGTCAAGTATTTTGTATAGAAAAAGTCTCCCAATGCCAGTCACCTCGGCGGCGAACGCACCTCTCCGGAAACTGGCACACTGCGAAAAAAGTGAAAGCGTTGCGTTCAACGGGTAGTTTCGACTTACCCTATCAATCGGGTCGCTGTGCGTGGGCTGCCGTGAAAGCGATAAGCGCCTGTAACTTTGCGAGCGCTGCGCCGGAATCTATAGCATTGGCGGCCAGCGGAACTGCATCGCGCAGATGGTCAGCCCGTCCGGCGGCCACGAGGGCGGCGGCGGCGTTGAGCAGCACCACGTCGCGGCGGGCGGATTTCTTCCCGGCCAGTATTTCGCGGATCAGTGTGGCATTGCGCGCGGCGTCTCCGCCGGAGATTTCGTCGAGCGTGGCGCGCTGCAGGCCGAATTCCTCGGGCTCGACTTCATAGCTGTGAACTTGTCCCTCGCGCACTTCGGCGATGCGCGTTGAGCCAGTGATGGTGATTTCGTCCAGGCCGTCGCTTCCGTGGACGACGAGCGCGCGACGCAGACCTAACATGCTGAGCGCTTCTGCAAGTTTTTCGACAAGGTCCGCGGAATAGACGCCGGCCACCTGGCAGGTGGCGCGCGCGGGATTCGTCAACGGACCGAGCAGGTTGAAAACCGTGCGCAGATGCAACTCGCGGCGAGCGGTCTGCACACACTTCATCGCCGAATGGATGGCGGGGGCGAAAAGAAACGCGATTCCTACTTGTTCGAGGCAGGCCGCGATCTGCGAGGCTGGCAGGTGGATGTTCACGCCCAACGCTTCCATCACGTCGGCAGAGCCGCACTTCGAGGTCACACTGCGATTGCCATGCTTGGCGACGCGGACACCGGCTCCGGCGACCACGAAGGCCGTCGCCGTCGAAATGTTGAAGGTGCCGCTGGTATCGCCGCCGGTGCCGCAGGTATCCACGAGCGCATCGCGCCCGGTGCCGCTGGCGTCGAGGACGGAGTCGGTGTGAAGTTCGAGTGGAGTGGCGGCGGCGCGGATGGCTTCGGCAAAGCCGACGATCTCTTCGACCGTTTCGCCCTTCATGTGCAACGCCACCAGCAGCGCCGCAATTTGCGCGTCCGAGCATTCGCCGGTGAGAATCTCGGTCATCACCGCATGCGCCTCTGCGCGGGAGAGCGACTGGCGGTGATTGGCGATGCGATGGAGGACGTCGAGGATCACAAGATCCAAGCTACAGCAGAGGAGAGATATCTTTCAAACCGTTCTCCCGTTGCCATCAATCTCCGCCAGGCGGGTGCGAAAGCGATCGCGCCAGCTTTCGGGCAGGATCTTGACGTCCAGTGATCGTTGCAGGGACTCGCGGTCGGGTGACTTCGCGGTGTAAAGCTGGTTTACTTCTGCGATGGTGAGGGTGGGATCTTCACGTCCGAGGAGTTCAAACTCGTCGCCGACGCCGACTTCTCCTTCTCTGATGACGGAAAAATAGAAACCGCAACGACCGCTGAGCACGAATCGCTCGATGATGTCGTCTCTCTGGAATTTAGCCGCGAGCTTGAAACAAGGAAGCCGTGGCGTCGTTACCCTGACCACGGCGGAGCCGACGCGGTAGCGGTCTCCAATGGAAACGGCGGTTTCCAGGAGGCCTTTAGTGGTGAAGTTCTCGCCGAAGTCTCCCCAGGTGCGGGCTGGATCGGGAAGTTCCGCGTTCCAAGCTTCGTAATGTTCGGAAGGATAGCTGTAGACGGCTTTGTTGACGCCGCCATGTACGGAGAGGTCGGCTTGGCGGTCGCCATCGAGGTTGGTCGTCCGCAACATGATTCGGCCTTGCACGGGATGTTTGAAAATACCGGTTTTGAAGGTGGTGCCTCGCCAAGCAAGCAGACGAGGCAAGCCGACGTTCACCGAAACGAGCTTCATATCCGAATCAGACTACGGCGATTGTTCAAATGATGCACATTTCTGAACCCGCGGCGTGATCATCCGCACGCTCGGCTGTGCTGCGCCGGCTTTGCCGATTGTGCCTCCGTCTTATAGAATCAAAAGTTTGCTGGTCTTCAGTGCAAGCCGCAAGCGAGTTTCTTCTGGTTTGGAATCGGATCAGTACGCGACTTAGGAATCATTATGAAAATTCATGAGTATCAGGCAAAAGGAATTCTGAAGAAGTATGGCGCCGCCGTGCCGCGGGGCATGATGGCGGCGACGCGCGAAGAAGCTGAGGCGGCGGCGAAGGATCTTCTGGGCTCCGGCGCTACGGGAGTTGTGGTGAAGGCGCAGATCCACGCTGGCGGACGCGGGAAGGGCGGCGGTGTGAAGATCGCCAAATCGGTCGAAGAGGCGGGCGAAATCGCCGGCAAGATGCTGGGCATGAAACTGGTTACGCATCAGACGGGGCCGGAAGGGCGAATCGTGCATCGCTTGCTGGTCGAAGAGACGTTGCCGATCGAGAAGGAACTTTATCTCGGCATTCTGGTCGATCGCGGCGAAGCCAAGCCGGTGTTCATGGCATCGGCAGCGGGCGGCATGGATATTGAGCAAGTGGCCGCCGAGAGGCCGGAAGCGATCCTGAAGCAGTACATCGATCCGGGCATGGGGCTGGAGCCGTTTCAGGCGCGCAAGATCGCGTTCAGTTTGGGTCTGAAGCCGCAGCAGATCAATCCTGCCGTTCAGTTCCTTACCAGCCTTTATCGCGCATTTCTTGAAACGGATGCTTCGCTGGTGGAGATCAATCCTTTCATCAGTTGCACGGATGGCCGGTTGTTTGCGCTCGACGCCAAGCTGACCTTTGACGATAATGCGCTCTTCCGTCATGCGGACATTCGCGAACTGCGGGACATCACCGAGGAAGATCCGCTTGAAGTGGAGGCGTCGAAATACAACCTCAACTACATCAAGCTCGACGGCAACGTGGGCTGCATGGTGAATGGCGCCGGCCTGGCGATGGCCACCATGGACATCATCAAATACGCGGGCGGCATGCCGGCCAACTTTCTGGATGTGGGCGGCAGCGCAAGCGCGGACCAGGTCGCGCACGCCTTTGAGATTCTGCTGAGTGACAAAAGTGTACGTGCCGTGCTGATCAATATTTTTGGGGGCATTCTGCGCGTCGATATGCTGGCTACCGGGGTAGTCGAGGCGGCGAGGAAAACAAATATCCAGCTGCCGGTAGTCCTGCGACTGGAAGGCACCAATGTTGAAGAAGGCAGGAAAATCCTGAGGGAATCAGGGCTGAACTTCACGATTGCTGAGACCATGAAGGATGCTGCCGACAAGGTAGTGGCTGCGGCGAAGCAAGCAGCCTGAGCGCGAAGAGCGAATGACGAGCAGCGAACAGAGTTTTTTGAAAGTGAGCAATTATGGCAATCCTGGCTGATAAAAGAACTCGATTGATTGTGCAAGGTCTGACGGGCCGCGAAGGCACCTTCCACGCGAAGGCCTGCGCCGCATACGGCACGCAGATTGAGGGCGGCGTCACGCCCGGCAAAGGCGGGACGACACACGAGGGCTGGCCGATCTTCAACACCGTTCAGGAAGCGGCGGACAAGACGGGCGCGAATGCCACGGTTATTTTCGTGCCGCCGCCGTATGCGGCCGACGCGATTATGGAAGCGGCCGACGCTGAAATCGAACTGATTGTCTGCATCACCGAGGGCATCCCGACGCTGGATATGGTGCGCGCCTGGGAGTTTCTGCAGAACCGGCGCTCGCGCCTGATCGGGCCGAACTGCCCGGGCATCATCTCGCCCGGCAAATGCAAGATCGGCATCATGCCGGCGCAGATCCACAAGGAGGGCAATGTCGGGATCGTGTCGCGCTCCGGGACGCTGACTTACGAGGCGGTGCATCAGCTCACGCAGCGCGGAATCGGGCAATCGACGGCGATCGGCATTGGCGGCGATCCGATTATCGGCACGAATTTTGTCGACGCGCTCGATCTTTTTAACCGCGATCCGCAGACCGAAGCCGTAGTCATGATCGGCGAAATCGGTGGCAACGCGGAGGAGACGGCCGCGGAGTTCATCAGGACGCACATGAAGAAGCCGGTGGTGGGCTTCATCGCCGGGCAGACAGCGCCTCCCGGACGCCGTATGGGCCATGCCGGCGCGATCATTTCCGGCGGCAAGGGCACCGCGGCCGAGAAGATTGCGGCCATGGAGAAGGCTGGCCTCAAGGTCGCGAAATCGCCAGCTGAGATCGGCGAAACGCTCGCGGCCGCGCTGGGAGTGAAGGTATAGAGACGGGGCTTGCCCCGTCTCCTGCGCACGCGACGTGAGACGCGGCAAGCCGCGTCTCTACAGTTAAGTTACTTGGGACCTGACAACTGAATTTATGAAAACACTGCAACGCACACTGACCATCATCAAGCCCGACGCGGTGAAGAAGAGCGCGGTCGGAGACATCATCGAACAATTCGAGAAGAATGGCTTCCGCATTCTGGCCATGAAGATGCTGGAAATTTCGCAGCACCAGGCGGAGCAGTTCTACGCCGTCCATGCCAGCAGGCCGTTCTACAGTTCGCTGACCAAATTCATGTCCAGTGGACCGATCGTGGCGCTGGCGCTGGAAAAGGAAAATGCTATCGCCGATCTGCGCAAACTGATGGGTGCCACCAATCCGGCCAGTGCCGAAGAGGGCACCATCCGCAAGAAATGGGCCAGTAACATTGAACATAATGCGATCCACGGCTCCGACGCGGATGAAACGGCGCGCTTCGAGCTGAGTTTTTTCTTCGCGGGTTACGAATTGACGCAGTAAAAGCAGTTCCCGGTTCTCAGATGAGATTGATCTGATGACGGGGGTTTTTCCGAGAACTAGGAACTGGGAACCGAGAACTCCATGCCGTTAGTTCAAGTCACCATGCTCGAAGGCCGCACGACCGATCAGAAGCGCAAGATCGCGCAGCGCATTACCGACACGATGGTGGAAGAAGCGGGTGCGCGCCGCGAAGCCGTCGTGGTTGCGTTCCACGAAGTGTCGAAAGAGAGCTACGCCTCGGGCGGGGTGCTGATGGTGGACAAGCAGCCGAAGTGAGGGTCAAGCAGCCCGCGGCTACACGCCCACAAGAGATCCTTCCCCTTCGGCTGCGCTCAGGGTCAGGATGACAATCGATCAAAAGTTATCCTAGCGGTTCGTACAGGTGCCCTTCGATCCGGTCGGCAATTTTGGGCAGATCCTTCTTTGCCATCTGCAGGAAATGCGGGGCGGCGCGATGCGCCTCGATGGCGGCGTCGTCCTTGTACTGTTCGTAGACAAAGAACCGGCGCGGATCGGTCTTGTGCTTATGCGCCTGATACATGAGACAGCCCGGTTCCTTGCGCGATTCGGCCGAGAGTTTTTCAAAGATCGCGGCCACTTCAGACTCGCGTCCGACTTTTGCCATCCAAGTTACGGCCAACACCACCATCCGTCGCTCCGTTTTATCTCTCTCGGTTGAGTTAGTCTTGCGTCGCCGGGCTCTTCAGGCCCAACTCGCTTATGAAGCTGGGGACCAGGATCGTCTGCTCACGATCGGGGCCCGTGGAAATCATTCCCACCTGTGCTCCAGTTTCCTTTTCGATGAAGCCAAGGTATTCGCGGGCGGCTTTGGGCAATGCTTCGACCGTCCGAATGTCCTGGGTGGGGCTGGCCCAGCCCGTCAGGTTGCGGTAGATGCATTCGATTTTCTCATAACCGCATGCCTGAGCCGGAACTTCGTTCGTTTCCTTGCCGTCCACCTTATACCCCACGCATACCGGAATCTCCGTCAGGTGGTCGAGCACATCCAACTTAGTAACCACCAACCAGGAGATACCGTTAATCATGCCAGCGTAACGGAGTAGAGGCAAATCGAGCCAGCCGGTGCGGCGGGGACGTCCGGTGACGGCGCCGAATTCGTTGCCGCGTTTGCGCAGGTCTTCTCCTCGCGCGTCGAGCAGTTCGCTCGGGAACGGGCCGCTGCCCACGCGGGTGCAATAGGCTTTGGTGATGCCGATGACCGTGTCAATCGCTGTCGGGGGCACGCCGGTTCCGGTTGCGGCGCCACCGGAAGTGGAACTCGAAGAGGTCACAAACGGATAGGTGCCGTGATCGATGTCGAGCATGGTGCCTTGCGCGCCTTCGAACACGATCGACTTGCCTGCGGCCAGAGCGCGGTTCAGCAGAAGGGCCGTGTCGCGGACAAAGGGAGCGATCTTCTCGGCCGCGTCGGCGTACTCCCGGAACATTTTGTCGGCATCGAGCGGGTCGGAGTTGAACAGCGCGTGCGCGATCATGTTTTTCTCGCGGCAGGCGTTCTCGATGTGCGTGCGCAGCAGCGGGGTGTCGAGCAGGTCGGCGACGCGCAATCCGCGGCGTCCCATTTTATCTTCGTAAGATGGGCCGATGCCGCGTGAAGTCGTTCCGATTTTCACGCGACCGGGAGCGTTTTCCGACCCCAATTCCATCATGCGATGGTAGGGAAGAATGACCTGCGCGCGGTTTGAGATGAAAAGATTGCCCTCCACTTTCACGCCGGCAGCGCGCAGGGAAGCGACTTCCTTCAGGAAGGCCAACGGATCAAGCACCACGCCATTGCCGATAACGCTGGTGCACCCGGGCCGCAGAATGCCGCCGGGCACAAGCTGCAGGATGAATTTTTTTCCGTTGGTGATGACCGTGTGTCCGGCGTTGTGGCCGCCGGCGTAACGAGCCACGACCGAAAAGGTCTGGGTAAGTACGTCGACAATCTTGCCCTTGCCTTCGTCGCCCCACTGGGCTCCGACAATGACCGCAGTTCTGCCTCTGCTCGTTCCGCCTCGACTCAATTCGAACTCCACTTGGAACATTGCGCGGCCGCAAACCGAAGCCCGCCCCATGGTCGCACACACGGATTGCGCCGCTGCTGAATAGACTGGAAAACTGATGAAGATCGATCGGCGTTACTTGGTGTGTACGCTCTAGCATACCGAATCGGGCCGTGGAGGAGCAAACCTGAATTCAGCGGAAGCTCGCAGGCAAAATGTCCGCAGCCAAATTGACCAGCTACGCTGATCTTGTATCCTGACAGCGTGCCCGAACTCCCCGAAGTCGAGACCATTGCGCGAGGTCTTGACACGCGCATAGCGGGGGACACCGTCGAATCTGTCTGGATCGGTTCCAGACCGCAGCCGCTCAAGTCACCGGCTGGCGTCATCGCCTCGACACTTGAGGGCAAGCGGATCGTACGCGTGCACCGTGCGGGCAAGCACATCGTATTCGATCTGGAGGAAACGGCACATCCGAAGAAAGGCAGAAGTGCCGTTCGCGGCGAGACGCGGCGAGACGCGCCTCCGCATCGGCCCGATGCGGCGCAGTGGATTGTCCATCTTGGCATGACCGGGCGCATGGTGGTTTCGGAACCTGCGGCGGGGATTGAAAAACACACTCACCTGATCGCGACGCTGGCTTCGGGGCGCGAACTGCGGTTTATCGATCCGCGGATGTTTGGCAAGCTCAGCGTTCATCTGCGACCTGGCCGCTTCGATCCCGGTGGAGTGGAACCGCTGGAGGTGAGCGAGGAGGGGTTCATCGCGCTTTTTCGCGGGCGCAAGACCCCGATCAAGAGCGCGCTTCTGAATCAGAAGTTGCTGCGCGGCGTGGGCAACATCTATGCCGACGAGTCCTTGTTTCGAGCTGGCATCCGTCCCCGCCGGCGCGCGGCGGCCATCCCCCGGGAGCAGTTGGGCAAGCTGCATTCCGCGGTACGGGAAGTTCTGCGCGAGGCGATCGCGCTGGGTGGGTCGTCGATTTCCGATTATGTGGACGCGGATGGAGAAGAAGGATTCTTCCAGTTCCAGCACCGAGTCTATGGCCGTGAGGGGGAGCCTTGCCTCGTGTGCAGGACCGCGATCCGGCGCATTGTGCTCGCCGGGCGCAGCAGTCACTACTGTTCAAAGTGTCAAAAATAGCCCTAATATAACGATTTAATATTGACGGATTGACATCCGCGCTGTACAAAAAAGGGCAGGGCTAAATGCTTCTTCAAACAGACTTCCGAGTCATCCATCATGAATAAATTCTCAATTGGAGTCGACCTCGGCGGCACGAACATGCGCATTGCCGCCGTGGACGAGCAAGGCAGCCTCGTCGAGAAAGTCACGCTAGACACCAAGGTTTCCCTGGGACGCGACTACGTCATCGGCAACATGTGCGACGCTATTCAGCGCATGTCGGAGAAATACAGGAACTCCGCTACACTGCTGGGGATCGGCGTCGGCGTGCCGGGCATCATCGACATGCAAACTGGCTTGGTGCGCGAATCGCCCAACCTGCCGGGCTGGGTCGACTATCCAGCGGGCGCCGACATTGGGCAGCGCCTGAAGACCATGGTGATCCTCGAAAACGACGCCAATGTCGCGGCGTTCGGAGAACAATGGCTGGGCGCGGCCAAGGATTATGCCGACATGGCGATGCTGACCCTCGGAACCGGCGTTGGCGGTGGACTGGTTCTGGGCGGCGCGATCTGGCGCGGCGCAAACGGCATGGCCGGGGAGTTTGGGCATACAACCGTTGAACCGGACGGGCACCCTTGCGGGTGCGGCAATCGAGGATGCCTGGAACAATACGCTTCGGCGACGGCAGTGGTCCGGATGGCACGGGACGCGATCGCGGGCAACGGCGTGTCGGCACTGGCGCGCGCCGCTCACTCCGATCCGGAGTTCAGCGCGAAGTCGATTTACAATCTCGCGATGCAAGGCGATGAAGATGCACGCCGCATCTTCCGGTACGTGGGCCGTTGTTTGGGCATTGTGCTTTCGTCGATGGTGAATTCGTTGAACCTGCCGATTTACGTGATTGGCGGGGGAATGTCGAGCGCGTGGGAAACTTTTTCGCCCGCGATCTTCGAAGAGTTGCGGCGGCGCTCCCTGGTGTATGCCGCAACCGCGCCGCCCGATCCTTCGGCCAGCAATCAGGGCGCTTCCGCGCACGTGAAGGCGGGCCCCGGCCACAAGACCATCATCACCCGCGCGCTCCTCGGGAGCGATGCCGGCTTGTACGGCGCGGCCCGGCTGCCGATGATTGCGAAAGCGAAATGTTAATCGCGCTTGTGCTTCGGTGAGCGCGAGGGCTTCGCAGCGGTAGCTCGCGGTGCGCGTGAAAACTTGGACGATTGCGCCGGTGCGGGTAAGCCCTTTGCGAAGGATGGCCTCTCCGAGTGTGGTGGTCTCGATGAGCGCGATGGCACCTTCGGTGGGTACAGCGGAGTGGGCACGCTGGGCGGAAGGGTAAGTTTCGGTCCCGACGCGGCGGTCTTTAGTTTTGCGACTTCCAGCAGAGTAAGGTTGCGCCAATCTCCCGGCGGCACGTCGAGTGCGAGGGGACCGTACTGCACGCGCCGGATTTTCTCCACGTGGTGCCCCACCTCTTCAAACATTTTTCGGACCTGGCGATTGCGGCCTTCAATGATGGTTACTTCAAGCCACGGGTTATCGCCTTCGCGGATCAGGCGAATTTTTGCTGGGGCCGTGCGCACGCGGCGGCCACCCTTTTCGGCGATGGAAACTCCGCGGCGCAGCTTGTCGAGCTTGACCTCGTCGGGCTGGCCGGCGACTTTTACCGCGTAAGTCTTCGCCACGTTGGAAGGGGCTTTCATCAGCGCATTGGCCAGCGCGCCGTCATTGGTCATCAGCAGAAGGCCTTCGCTGGCCCAGTCCAGCCGGCCCACGGGATAGACACGCCCTTTCACCTTCTGCCCTTTCACATTTTGAAGCAGGTCCATCACGGTGGGGCGTTTTTTCTCATCACTGACCGTGGTCACATATCCCTTGGGTTTGTTGAGCACGACGTAGGTGTAACGTTCCGGCCCTTGCAGCAGTTTGCCATCGACGCGGATGTGGTCTTGTTCGGGATCGGCTTTGGTACCGAGCTCGGTGACCACCTGTCCGTTGACCTGCACGCGGCCGGACGTGATCAGGTCTTCGGATTTGCGGCGGGATGCAACTCCGGCAGCAGCGATAATTTTTTGCAGGCGTTCGGCAGGCATGGATGGCTACTCCGGTTTGATGCTGGCTGGCGCTTCGGTTTCCTCTTCGGTGGCGAGTTCGGGCTCGGTGCTCTCGGCAATTTCAGGAGCACTTTCTGTTCCAGAAACTGTTTCGAAAGAATCGTCCTCTACAGTTGACGACGAACTTGAAGATGCTTCCACAGGCGTGCCATCGCTTGGAATCAAGTCGCTCTGGAACGACTCCGCCAGCAGCTTCTCGAACTCCTCCATGCTGGGCAGTTCGTTGATGTCCTTAAGCCCGAAGCGCAGCAGAAAGTCCTTGCTGGTCTTGTAGAGAATCGGGCGACCGATTACAGCTTTTCTGCCCGCGGTCGTGATCAGCTTGCGGTCGAGCAGGGTGGCGATGACTCCGCCGGAATCGACGCCGCGGATTTCGCTGATCTCGGGCACCGTGACCGGCTGCTTGTAGGCGATGACGGCAAGAGTTTCGAGCGCCGGAAGCGACAGCCGGAAAGGCGGTTTCAGGCTCTTGGCGAAGGCGCGCACCACGTCGTGCTGCTCGGGCTTGGTGGACATGCGGTATCCGCCAGCGACTTGGCGGATTTCGATTCCGTGGTCTGCGCCTGAGTAATCCGCGATGAGTTCTTCGAGCGTGGCGCGGATGCGCGACTTGATTTCCGCAGCTTCGATTCCGGGAGTTTCCGCGAGCAGCGACTCCTTCACCAGCGAAGAAATCTGGTCGAGCGAAATGGGCGTCTCCGCCGCGTAAATGATGGCTTCGAGTTGGGGTTTGAGACTCATAAAGTTGTCGTTCGCCGATGGAGCGCCGGGCGTCCTCGCCCGGCCCGGCAGGCATCCCTCAGGACGGGCAAGACGCCCGTCACTCCACTAACCAGTCCTCTTCATTTCCAATCATCGCGCACGGCGGTTTGTTCGGTCATTACTTCTTCGAAGTGGGAATGCTTCCTCACCAGCACTTCGCCGAAAACATGATCCTGCCGCACCTGGATCGCCTGCAACCGGACCAGTTCGAGCAACGCCAGAAACATGCAGACCAGCGCCGGTCGCGACGGTACATTGCGGAGCATCTGCTTCAGGCGAATCGGGCGATCTTCGAGCGCGAGCCGGCGGCGCAGGTACTGGATCATCTGGCCGACGGTTACGGTCTCTTCGTCCACTTCCAGGATCGGCCGATTGCGCGCCCGGTCCAATATCTGTTGGAAGGTCTTGACCAGGTCGATGACATCGGCGGCGAGTTCGGGCTCGGCGCCCTCGGCGTCCATGAACTCTCTGATCGCCGGATTGCTCAGCACCGCGTCTTCAATCTGCTGCTTCTGCAGGAGCATTTGTGCCGCAGATTTGAACTTTTCGTGCTCGAGCAGGCGGTTGACGAGTTCGTTGCGCGGGTCTTCCAGCGCGTCGGCCGGAGCGAGCGGATCGCGCGGCAGCAACATCTTCGACTTGATGTGAATCAGCACCGCTGCCATGTAGATGAACTCGGAGGCGACGTTCACGTCGAGTTCGCGTATGCGCTCGACATAAGTGAGGTATTGCGCCGTGATCCTGGCGATAGGAATGTCGTAGATGTTGATATCCTGCTTGCGGATCAGGTCGAGCAGCAGGTCGAGCGGGCCTTCGTAGATTTCGCCGAGGGCGATGGAGAAGGGAAAGTCGCTGGCATCTTCTTTCCCGGACTTGGCTGCGGCGGTCGCGGGCGGAACCGCGCCATGCCCAGAAGCCTCGACCGGCGACGGTTCTGATATGGGTTGAGACAAATCCGTCACTTCGTGGAATCCTTCACCGGCTCGTAGTTCGGACTATCATTCGGACCATAGTCCAGACCCATCGACTTGCGGACTTCGTCCATCGTGGCGCCTGCGACATCGCGAGCACGAGCCGAGCCAGCTTCCAGAATATCCCAGGCGAGGCGCGGATTGTCCTCGTATTTTTTTCGGCGCTCCTGCATCGGGTTGAGAATCTTTACCAGGGCATCGGCGACCCAACTCTTGCACTCGATGCACCCGATTCCGGCCGACCGGCAGCCTTCGTATACTTTCGCGATCGTCTCTTGGGTGCTGAATATTTTGTGCAGATCACCCACCGGGCACACATCAGGATTACCGGGATCGGTGCGGCGCACCCGGGCAGGATCGGTGACCATCGTCTTCAATTTTTGCCGTACCACGGGCTCGGGATCAGTGAGCAGGACAGCATTGTCGTATGACTTCGACATCTTGCGGCCGTCGGTACCGGGCAGGCGGGGAGCGGGCGTGAGCAGGGCCGCCGGTTCGGGGAAAACGATTCTAGGGAAAATGTAATCGGTATCCGGCGTTATTTCCGTTCCACTGGAAATCAGAAACTCCCTTTGACTCTGCGTCAAGTGAGTCGTGTCGGTCACCATCGGCTGCGCATACGTGTAGAATGCGTTGAACCGGCGCGCGATCTCACGGGTCAGTTCAACGTGCGCCACCTGATCTTCGCCCACGGGCACAAAATCAGCCTTATAAATCAAAATATCCGCCGACTGCAGAACGGGATAACCAAGAAAGCCGTAAGTGCCCAGATCTTTTTCCTTGATGTTTTCCTTCTGCTCTTTGTATGTCGGGACGCGTTCCAGCCAGCCGAGGGGAGTGATCATCGAAAGCAGCAGGTGCAATTCCGCATGCGCCGGCACATGGGACTGGATGAACATCACGCACTTCGCGGGATCAAGGCCCGCCGCCAGCCAATCCAGCAGCACCTCGACCGAGTTCTCTTTCAGCCGCGACGTGTCCGCGTAGTCGGTGGTCAGCGCGTGCCAGTCGGCGATAAAGAAAAAGCAGTCGTACTGCTCCTGCATGCGGACCCAGTTTTCGAGCGCGCCAACGTAGTTTCCCAGGTGCAGTTTGCCGGTCGAGCGCATTCCGCTCAGCACGCGTTTCTTGGAAGGAGTTGTCATTCAGAATTTGCCCAGCATCCAGCGGTAGAAGTCAACAAACGGACGGATCAAGCTCCAGAGCAGTCCTCCGCCCAGATACACCAGCGCCAGCAGTGCGAAGATACCGATGCGGTCGTACACCATCCCCACTGAATCCGGCAAGAAATGCCGCAGTACGTGGCTGCCATCGAGCGGCGGGACGGGAATCAGGTTGAAGACTGCCAGAACGATGTTGATGATCATGAGTGCATACAGCAGCATAGCGACGGGCGTCAAGGCGGAATCGGAAGCGCCGTCGGAACCACCCGGCAATCCCATGACCAGAGTGTGTCCGGAGGCCGATGAAAGTGAGATGCCGCCAAGAAGTAGGAGCGCCCCGGTGGCAACGATGAAGTTGCTGACTGGACCCGCCACTGAGGTCAGAATGTCGTCCATCACGGGATGGCGAAAATTTCGGGGGTCCACCGGTGTGGGCTTGGCCCAACCGAGCAATGGGATGCCGCTGATGGCCGCGACCAGCGGCAGTATGATCGTGCCAAACAGATCGATGTGGCGAATCGGATTCAGCGACACCCGCCCCAGCATGCGCGCCGTCGGATCGCCACAGCGTGACGCGGTCCAGGCATGGGCGGACTCGTGCACGCTGATCGCAAACAGGAAGGCGATCATCTGATAAAGGATTGCAACGGTTTTCGGCGTCATTGGTGAACCTTGATTCTAACAAAGCCCAAAAATTGTAGAGGCAAGCAGTCAGATTGCAGAAGTGAAACCCAGAGTTGCGAGGATCGAAAAGTGGGATCTATTGCCCGGCGCGCATCGGCGAGACGACCAGGTGGCCAGCGGCACGTTTCTTGCTGTCGCCCTTGTCGTGCTGGTAGAGCAGCGAGAGGGCGCCTTCGGCGGACGTGGTCGCGCCGGCTAGCTCGGCGGCTAATCCTTGATAGGAGCGGCCGATTTCATGATTCCCCTGCAAGGCCACCGGGCTACCCTTGTCAATCGCGGGTCCGATGACCTGGAAAGCGTTGGGCACCTTCCAGAGCACCTTACAGTTGGTGGCTTTTTCGACATCCTCGTCGGTGAAGCCGGGAATCTTTTTGTAACGGTTAAGCACGATTCGCAGGCGATCGCGGCCCGCTCCTTCCTGCAGGAAGGCGTGGATGCGGCCCGCGCTCCAGAGGGAAACGACGTCGGTCTGCGTGACCAGCAGCACAGCATTCGAGAGGTCGCAGATCATTTGTGTGGTGCCATCCAGCCGGCCCGAGCAATCGAGTACGACGAAGTGATACTGGCTTACCAGTAGATCGAACAGACGAGCCAGTTCCGACGCGGTCGGGACACTGTTGTGCGGTTGCTGAGCGCCAGCCAGCAGATGAAGGCCATTGCGATAAGGCGTCATCAGGCCATCGAGGAGCGAACTATCCATGCGATGCAGGTTCTGCAACGCATCGATCAATGTGAATTGAGGCCGCAGATTCAGTTGCAGGGCAGTATGGCCGATGGGAGCGAAATCCACTAACACTACACGCCCGTGAGTCTCCTGCAGTGCGACGGCGGTATTCACCGCCATGGTGGTGGCACCGGCTCCGCCCTTGGCGTTCAGAAAAGTGAGCACACGGGCCTTGCTGGCACTGCGCTGCGCACGGCTCAATGTGGCCGAGAAACGAGTGAAGGCTTCGATCAGGGCTTCGCGGCTGGCGGCATGATCCAGAAACTCACGCGCGCCGGCTCGCATGGCGGAAACAATGTTGGTGGGTTGGTTGATCTCGCCGACGGCAAAAATCGTGACTTCGGGAATGCTGGCGTGGATCAGTTCGATGGCGCGAATAGCTCGCTGCGGATTCTGGGGATCGATATTCACCAGGACGACTTCGACGCGCTGATCCTGCAATTGACGCAAGACGGCATCGCCCGCTCCCAGGGGGAACCCGACGTGGCTCAATGCCGTACGGGCAAGGTTCGTGCTCTCCACCCGGCTGTTCAGTACGACGGATTGTTCGCGGTCCTCGGTAAGGAGGGCGACAGCGATCCCGGGCATGACTCGATTCTCAGTGTCCATTCTCATGCTACAAACTTCCAGCGCCCCGGGCCAAGTGACCTTCGTAATCGAAAGGGACTTCTGACGAAGCAGAGGTCGCCAGCGAATCCTTAATCATATGGAAACGACCCGCCAGATTGCTAATTTAATTCATTGTAAGGCAAAGGCCAGCGCTTGAAAAGGGACGCTAGTGGCTCAGTTTCCGGGCAGGTGACAATTGGGGAGTCGTGGTGACTCGAAGCCCAGGAGTTCAGCAGGAAAGAGCGGCTTCTATTTCTTGAGTTCCTGCGGCCAATTCACCACCAGGGTCAGGCTGGACGAATTCTCCACTGGCGCTTGCATCATAAGCAGACGCTTGCCGTCGGCGCTGGCCTCGAATTGGCCGGGCTGTGCGGGAAACAGAATTTGCGGCTTACCCAGTTCCACGCTGTCGCCGTGCGCAGTGACTTCCACCGAGGCAATTCGCGAGTGGTCATCCCGGTAGAGGATTTCTTTGCCGTTGCTGCTCCATACTGCTTCCGCGCCGTCCCCCACCAGGAACTTGCCTCCAGGTTTCGGGAAGGCCACGACGTAGACTTGGGCATGCCCGGCCTCGAACGACGTAAAAGCCATCCATTTTGTATCCGGCGAAAACACGGGATAACGGGTATTGTACTTTTCCTGCAGGAAAGCATAGGGTTTGCGGTCACCGAACATGGGCATCACCCATAGATCGAAGTGGCTGTTGGCAAAGGTTTCGTAGACGATGTATTTTCCGTCCGAGGACCAACTGCCGGGGTACTTGTTCAGATCGTCGTGATACAGCAATTCCTCCTGGCGGGAGCCATTGGCCGGCCTGGTGTACAGGTCAATCTTGCCGTTGCGCGCGGAGTCGAAAACAATGGTGTTCCCATCCGGAGACCAGACGGGGTCGTCGTCTCTCGACTGCGAGAAGCTAAATTGTGACTTGGTGCCGCGGGCCAGGTCGTAGATGTAAATCTCCAGGTGTCCTGCAGCGTCGGCGCGAGCCGCCGAAACCTTCTTTCCGTCGGGCGAGATGTGGGCGTCCTGGAAGGTTCCGCTGTCAATAGTGTCGCCCTTCTTCCCGCTGCGGTCGTACCATGCCAGGTCGAGAGTAGAAGCCTGCCCGCCAGCGAAGATAAGCTTGCCCTCGTTCGAGAGTGAGAACGCAGCCGCTCCCCGATTTTCACCGCGGACCTGCTCGGCGATGGGCACAGGATTCCCAGCCAATTTCAGTCTCTTCTCATCGAAGCTCTGCGTCATCAGATTCCCACCCTGGACGAACACCAGATGTCCGCTGGCGTATTGGCCACGGTAATCCGAGCCCACCAAGGTTGTGTCCTGCTGCGAATCGAGCGCGCCCAGATGAATGCTTCCCCGGGCTCCTCCCTGGTTGTCAGGTGCGAATTGAAAAAAGATAAAGTGCCTTCCGTCGGGCAGAAATCCAGGCCAGCGCGGGGAACCGACGGCTGAGGCTGCCTTTTCCTGGCCTATGGCGCGTGATGGTGTTCCGCCAGCCGCCGGGATGCGGAGCAACGCTGATGTGGTGTCGGGGGTGTACAGAATCGTGCCATCTGCTCCCCAGGCGCCGCCGCGAGGCTGGGGAGCGTCGGCCAGGGTTTGCACGGCTCCTCCGCTCGCATCGATGATCTTCAGTCTTCCTTGGGCAAAGAATCCCAGACTGCGGCTGTCCGGCGACCAGAAGGGGAAACTGGCATCGTCCGTCCCGGCCAACGGCTGGGCGGCTGTCGAATCCAGGGGGCGCACCCACAGTTGGGGCGCCCCGCCGGAGGCCGTTGCCACAAACGCCAGCTTGGTGCCATCGGGCGAAAGGGCAATGCTCAGCGGATCAAAAGTGTGCTGCTCTGGCGGCAGAATGCTTACTCGCAACGGACGGACGGGCGCGGGTGCGCGCGCGCGCAACACAAAGCCAATACCCAGTGCGATGGCAGCTGCGGCAGCCAGAGCTGCCACGATCCACGCCAGTTTCTGCGAGGTTCGTCGCCGTGCCGCCACGGGCGCGGGGACGCCTGCCTTCGAGCCGCCTTCGGCAATCCATTGCAGTTGCAGTTTGACGTCGTGCGCCGTCTGCCAGCGGTCGTCGGGATCCTTCGCCATGCAGGTTCTGACCACGCGATCGAGCGCGGGCGGCGACATAGGTTGTACCGCCGAAATGGGCTGCGGGTCGGACGCCAGAATCGCGGCGACAATGCTGGCCTGGCTCTTGCCCGTGAAGGCGCGCCTGCCCGAGGCCATTTCGTACAACACCGCTCCCAGGGCGAAGATGTCGGAGCGCGCGTCGGCTTCTTTCCCTTCCAACTGCTCCGGTGACATGTATTGGAACGTGCCCAGCACCATGCCCTGCGCGGTCAATGGTTGAGGCTGACCTGCCGAGGGCCCGGAGATCGTCATGGTCAAACTGGACACAGGCGGCACTTGGGCCGGCGTGGCCTTGGCCAATCCGAAGTCCATCAGCTTGGCGCCGGACTTGGTCAGCATGATGTTGCCCGGCTTCAGGTCGCGGTGGATCACTCCGCTCTTGTGCGCTTTCTCCAAGCCCTCGCAGATGTCGATCCCATACTTCAGCACCTGTTCGGGCGGCAGCGGTCCTTTCGTGAGCCGGTCCGCCAGGGTTTCGCCTTCGAGGTATTCCATGACCAGGAAATCCGTCCCGTCCTGGTGCCCGACGTCATGCAGGGTGCAGATGTTGGGATGGTTCAGGGAAGAAATGGCGCGGGCTTCGCGATCGAAGCGCTGCTTTGCCTCGAGATTCGAAGAAAGATGCGCCGGCAGAATCTTAACTGCGACGGTTCGATCGAGGCGCGTGTCGCGAGCGCGGTAAACTTCGCCCATTCCGCCGGCGCCCAGCGGGGACTGGATTTCGTAGGGACCAAGTTTCGTGCCAGAGGTTAGGGCCATTGGTTGGAGGGGATTATAGCTCAAGGGGTGAGTCGGCGATTCCGAGGGACGGCATACTCGGAAACAGATCCACTACCGAGGCATCGGAAAACAAGGTTTCAGCGCGAAGCCGGGCCAGAAGTCGCTCCGGCTGCACTTGCAGCCGAAACTCGCACGAATTGAGTGAGCGGCTCGTTGGTGGGCAAGTACTCGTAGGAATCGAACTGCACGGCGATCCCGTTTCGCTGACCCGCTTGGGAATGACCTGCCTGGGAAGCCGAGGCGCGCAACACCCGCCCACGACACCGAACAGGCATGTTTTCCGCTAAGGTGATTTCGGAGGGCATGGTGAAAGTCAATTCCACGATCGCCCCTTCCGCGAGCGTCGTCTCGGCGTAAAAGAAAATTCCACGGCCACTCAAGTCCTGAGTAAATCCGGGTACAGTCCGTCCATCGAAGCGAACCGCCAACGGCAGGTGCATTTCGAAGCGCTGGGCGCCTCGGCGTTCAAGACGATTGGGATCTGTGCTCATCATTGATCCTTCCCAGATCTCGGATCTCTCCGTTCAGTGGAACCCAACTCTATCGCGGATCGACCCGGCAGGGAAGTTCCAAGTCGGTCACCCGGCGGAGCTGTGGAAATCTGCTGCATCGAATCATTGAGACATTGACTCAATGATTCAATGCCTCAATGTCCCATTGCCTCATCCTCCGGCCGGTTGCCCTCATCCCCAAGATGTGAAAAAGTTCTAGAAGAGTGACTGAGGCGCAAAATTCCGCCACGGCTGAAGCAACGGACGCAAAAACCGCGCCCCTGCCGAAATGGGCCACAACCCTGCGCGCCTTGCGCCACCGCAATTTTCAGCTCTTCTTCGGCGGACAACTTATCTCTCTCATCGGCACCTGGATGCAGACCGTGGCCCAGGCGTGGCTCGTCTACAGCATGACGAAGTCTGCGCTGTTGCTGGGAAGCGTCGGCTTTGCCAGCCAGATTCCCGTCTTCCTCGTTGCTCCTTTTGGCGGGATTACCGCCGACCGCGTCAATCGCCAGCGACTCATAATCGCCACCCAGACCGCTGCCATGATCCTCGCGGGGATTCTGGCCTGGCTCACGCTAAGCGGACGCGTCCATGTGTGGCACATCTTTGTTCTTGCCGCCCTGCTCGGAGTGGTGAACGCGTTCGATATTCCCGGCCGGCAGTCCTTCCTCGTTGACATGGTCGGCAAGGAGGACCTGATGAACGCCATCGCGCTGAATTCCTCGATGTTCAATGGCGCGCGCATCATCGGCCCAGCCATAGCCGGAATTTTGGTGGCGAAAATCGGCGAAGGCTGGTGCTTTGCCGCCAATTCAATCAGCTACATCGCTGTGATCGTCGGCCTGTCGCTGATGCACGTGCACTGCGCCCCGCGTGCCAGCAGGCGCTCGCCGATCGAAGACATCATCGAAGGCTTTCGCTGGGTCAACCACACGAAGGTCATTCGCGCACTGCTGTTGCTGCTTGGCTTGATAAGCCTGGTCGGTATGCCCTACACCGTGCTGATGCCGGTTTTCGCCGACAAAATTCTGCATGGCGGCGCACGCGGCCTCGGTATCCTGATGGGCGCCACCGGCGTAGGCGCGCTGTTCGGCGCCCTGACCCTAGCCGCCAAAACCGGCGTGAAAGGGCTCGGGCGGTGGGTGGCATTCGCCTGTGGAAGCTTCGGGATCAGTCTGTTTCTTTTTTCGTTCTCGCGTTCATTCTGGTTGTCGGTCGCGCTCCTGTTGCCCGCCGGTTATTCGATGATGTTGCAGATGGCTTGCTCGAACACGCTGGTCCAAACCATGGTCCCCGACCAACTGCGCGGCCGCGTCATGTCCGTTTATTCAATGATGTTCATGGGAATGGCTCCCTTCGGAGCTTTCTTTGGCGGAGCCTTGGCGCACCGCCTCGGCGCGCCCTTCACGGTTGCCGTCGGAGGCGTGGCTTGCGTCCTCGGTGCAATCTGGTTCGGACGCGCGCTGCCCAAGCTGCGCATCGAAGCCCGGCGCCTCATCATCGCCCAGGGCCTGGCCGGAGGCGATCCTCCCCAGGAACTGGACGCGCAGCCGGTGGACGAATAGGCCGGAGAGGTTCCGCAGCCATGTGTCACTTGATCCGTTGCCCCGTCTCTTTGTCAAAGACGGCGTTGCGCAGGAATTGCTCCGTTGACCATGGTGGCGCGTCTCCTCCCAGATACTGATGGAACCACTCGAGGTGCGCGGTGTAGTACAGAGCCATTTCATACCAACTGGGCCAGTGGCCGGCGTCGGAATAGACGATCAGCCGGGAAGGGACACTCATTTCTTGCAGCGAGGTAAACATCTGAAGTGATTGCGTGTAGGGGACGCGATAGTCGCGCTCACCGGAGATCACCAGGCAGGGCGTCTTGAAGTTTTTCACAAAGTAGGAGGGCGAAAACTTCTCGTACTGGTCGGAGTTCCACGGCTGACCTTTGTAGTCCCACTTGGGGAACCATAGTTCTTCGGTTGCGCCGTACATGGAGCGGAGATCGAAGACACCCATCATCGAGGCGATGGCCTTGAAGCGGTTGGTGTGGCCCTCGAACCAGTCCATCATGTAACCGCCGTAGGACCAGCCCATGGCGCCCGTGCGGTCGGCATCGACGTACGGAAGCTTGATCAGTTCGTCGGTGACCTTCATCAGGTCTTCAAACACCTTGCCCCCATGGTCTCCCGAAATTTCAGCCGTGAAATCCTGGCCATAGCCCGTGGATCCGTGGGGGTTGGCGAAAGCGACAACGTAACCAGCGCCGGGATAAACCTGCCAGTCACCGCGAAAGGCGTCCTGCCATTGCATCTGCGGCCCGCCGTGCACGTTGAGGATGAGCGGATATTTCTTGGAGGGATCGAAGTTATGGGGTTTGACGATGAAGACTTCTATCTTCGCTCCATCGGCTCCCTTCACCCACATGCGCTCGGCCGGGCGGAGGTCCACATCGTTGGCGACTTCGTCGTTGAATTGAGAGAGGCGTTGTGGCGGCAAGGATTTGCCGTCAGCCAAATCCACCGCAAAAATTTCCGCCGGATCGGAAACGGAACGCCGGATGTAAATGATGCGGCGGCTGTCACGGGCGAGATCGAAGGAGTCGATGGCACGATCCACCAATACCTGCTGAATGGAGCCGGAGTCGAGGGTCACGCGGAAGATAGGATTGTCGCCTTCGACCGGAGCGGTGAAATAGAGAGATTTCGAGTCGGAGGCCCATTGGAAGGCGTCTACCCAGTTGCGGAAAGACTCAGTGAGCACGCGTGACGTGCCGGCGGAGCGATCGTAGATGGCCAGGCGAAAGAGGTCGGATTCATAGCCGGGTTGCTTTTGCAGTTGATACGCAATGTATTTTCCGTCGGGCGAGTATTTTGGATGGCCGTCGAAAGCAGGGTTCGAAGCAGTGATGTTGCGTGGCGGCTGATTGCCAGAGAGCGGCACGATCCACACGTCACTGTTTGTGGACGACGCGAGGTCGCGGTCATGATTGGAGTCGAAGGCGAGTTCCGTGCTATCCGGAGAGAAATCGTATTGCAAAGAGCCGCCGAGCTGGAAGGGAGGCGAATCGAAATCACCGGGCGTCAGGTCGCGCACCGCGCCACTGGAAACATCGGCCAGCAGGATGTGCGTGCGCTTACCGTCTTTCCATTGCGTCCAATGCCGGTACAACAGCCCGTCGGCCATATGACCATGGAGCGGGCCCTTGCTCCAGCGTTGTTCGATCTTCTTGTTGCAAGCATCGTCGGCGCTGCATTCCGGATAGACGTCGCTCGAAAACGCGATCCATTTGCCGTCCGGAGACCAGAGCGGATCGGAAACTCCGGTGGAAATGTTGGTGAGTTGCCGGGCTTCGCCGCCGCTCGCAGACATGACGTAGAGATTGTCGTTGTCATTGTCCTTACCATCGCGCGAGCTGATGAAGGCGATCCGCTTGCCGTCGGGTGAGAAGATGGGCGACGATTCACCCTTTTCGCCAAACGTAAACTGGCGCGCGTTCTTGCCGTCGGCATCCATCAGCCAGACGTGCGCGGTGCGCTTGGCCTTCGCCAGGTCGCTCGTGTGCAGCGTGAACAGGACGGTTTTGCCATCGGGAGATAAGTGCAAGTCTTCGATTCCGCGAATGTGGTAAAAATCTTCGATGGTAAAGGCGCGTTTGGCGGAAGCGGTGGAAATAGCCAGCAGCAGAAAGCAGAATAAGAACGAAAACAGTCTCCTACGCATGAATCCCCTCGTCTTGAAGTGAACTTTGTGGACGACTGAAAAGTTAAACACAATCCGACTGAATCGCGCTATTGGGTAACCAGCCCCATCTTGTACGCGGCGTCGGGCAGCCCCGTGATCCGTATTCCGCCGTGGCCTTTGTGCCGTATGTTGAGACCGATCAGCAGCGCGGTGATCTGCTCGACAATGCGCGCATTCTCAAGCTTGCCCCCATCAATCGCTCGCACGCGCGCGATCTTGGCGGCGAGTTCCATCGCAACCTGCGTGGCATTCGGATCGTCGCTGCATACGATCACGTCGCAATCCACGTCATCATTACTGTCGCCGTTGAGCACATCCGCTGAAATATTCTGGAAGGCCGCCGCGACGGAGACGCCCTTCGGAACCAGTTCCGCCGTCTGTTGCGCGGCCGAGCCTTGCCACACGCCAAGGGTGCGGCTGGCACGTCCGCCTACGCTCGCAGCCAAAGGAACGGTGGCATCAATCAACACACTGCCCGGACGGATCGCCGGCCTCAACTGCTTGAGCAGAGCTGCCTGCCCTTCGAACGGCACGGTGAGCACCAGCAGATCGCTGGCGGCGCAGGCCGCCGAATTTTCCATTCCGGAAACGTGAGCATTTGCACCGACACGTTTGCGGATTGTCTCTGCCGTTTGCTGTGCCCGCGCGGCATCGCGCGAGCCGATGATGATAGTCTCTCCCGCGCGCGCCCAGCGCAACGCCAACCCCGTACCAGCCGGGCCAGTGCCCCCGATGACGGCGATGGCGCGGCTCATGCGGGCGTTCATGCGAACTCCGAAACCAGCGCGCGTTCGGAAGAAAAAGATTCCACCGGCAGCTTGATTTTCATGCGCGAATATTTTGTGTTGCGCTCCGCCGGAATGCGTCCGATCTCCAGAATCAACGCCTGGAAGTCTTCTGGACTGGTGTACTGGCCCGCGTCAGCTCCGGCCTCACGCGAGATATTTTCTTCCATCAGCGTTCCGCCGTAGTCGTTGGCGCCAGCCTGCAGGCAAAGCTGCGAAAGTTTGCGGTTCAGCTTCACCCACGAGACCTGGATGTTATGAATCGAGCCCGCGAGCAGAATTCTGGCGAGCGCGTGAATCTTGAGGTGTTCGGCGAGCGTCGGCCCCGTGCGCGCCAGGCCCTGCTGGAACAAAAGCGTGTTCTGGTGCACAAAGCCAAGCGGCACGAACTCGGTGAAGCCGCCGGTCTCAGCTTGAATCTGCCGGAACAAGGACAACTGCCGTACCCAGTGGTCAGGTGTTTCCCTGTGGCCGTACATCAGCGTCGAGGTGCTCGGGATTCCACACGCGTGCGCCGTGCGAATCACCTCTTGCCATCCGGCTGACGAAAGTTTGTTGCGCGACAATACATAACGCACTTCGTCATCCAGAATCTCGGCGGCCGTGCCCGGCAGCGTGTCCAGTCCGTTATCGCGCAGCATCATAAGATAGTCGGCCAGCTTCATGCCGGTCAGTTCCACGCCGTACACAATTTCCATCGGAGAAAACGCATGGATGTGCATACTCGGCACAGCATTCTTGACGGCTCGCAGAATGTCGCGGTAGTAAAACGGCGGCAGATCGCGCGGCAGCCCGCCTTGAATGCAGACTTCGGTGGCGCCCAGTTCCCACGCTTCTTTACTTTTGCGCCCCATGTCTTCCAGCGAATGAAAATAGGAGTCGGCTTCCCGCGGCCCGCGGCTGAACGCGCAAAATTTGCACCCCACGAAACAGACGTTCGTGAAATTGATATTGCGGTTCACCACGTAGCTGACGATGTTGCCGACCAGGTCGCGTCGAAGAGTATCTGCGGCTATCAGCAAGGCGAATAAGTCCGCACCATTACAGTTTGCCCCGTGGCAGTTCGCCAAGGCGTAGCGCTCCTCGTCCCTCAGACATGCTCCGTCTTGCGTTTCCAGCACGCGCTCCAAGGCGTTACGAATTGCCACGGAAGCTTCTGGCGCGATCTGGTCCCAAGTCAGCGCTGGGAATTGCTCGAGTTCTGAAGCCTGGCAGGCCATAACATTCTCCTATCGAAAGCTCTTATCGAAAAAGATCGTTCTGCGCGGGCCGGATCAGTGCCCGCGCCCCACCGCTTCCTCGGCGGCCTTCGCGGTGATAGGAATATCCGCGAATGATGCACGCGGGAGTGCCTGCCAGCTTGCCGCAGACCAGTCCCGCCGCACAAGCCAGTTCGTCCGCTACCGCGTCCACCGTCGCGTGCAGCGAGTAGCCGTGTGGATCGCGGCGTCCGCGGTAGTCGACCAAAGGCCGTATCCCAGCGGCGCCAATCGCCACTTCCGTCAGGCCTTCTCGCCACGGACGTCCGAAACTATCGCTGACGATGACCGCGATCTCGATCCCAAGCTGCTCCTTCAACTCTCGCCGCAACCTTGCCGCGGAACGATCCGGATCGACCGGCAGCAATACCGCGTGCCGCCCGCCATCCACGTTCGAAACATCCACGCCACTGTTCGCGCAAACGAACCCGTGCCTCGTCTCGGTGATCAGCACACCGCGCTTTCGCCGCACGATTCGACGACTCTCACGTACCGCCAATTCACTGACGCGTGCATCAAGCCCGTAGCGTCGAGCCCAAAGCTTTGAAGCCGCCGAGGGCCGAATCTCATCCAGCGCGACCAACGCGCCTTCCGCCTTCGAAACAACCTTGTGCTTCACGATCAGGATGTCGCCGTCCTGAAAGCGCAGTCCCGAGCTTCGCGCCGCCGCCAACAGCCTCGCGCACAGCGATTCGCCGGCGCGGATTTCTCCATTGACAGCGACCGGAAGAATGCGCACTTCCCCAGCTTCGCGCTTACCGATGCCGGACCCCATGGTGGACCTGACCATGTTAGGCCTGATTCCGGCTGCCGAGGTTCCAGCTTCGCACCAGCTTCTGCGATTGCCGTTCTCCATGGACAGCCGCCAGTTCGCGAAGATCTTCGGGACGATCGACATCCCGCGCAATCCCCGGCAGTTTGAGCACAACACAAGGCAGGCCCGTTGCCTTGGCCGCAGCCAGGTGTGGCAAGAAGCTGTCGTTCCCGAAGCGAAGTGGGAACAAATCACCCGGGGACCGCCAGGCTGCATTCGTGCCGCGCCCCGCCGCGTCCGGCACCAGCACCGCACCACCGGGAGGAGCGCAATCCACGATCTTCTGAAGTTCCGAACTGTCGATCAAAGGAATATCTGCCGGAACCACCAGGGTGCTGCCCGCTCCACGCTCAGTGCATATCGCCGTTGCCATCTCGATGGCACTGGTCTCTCCGGAGTTGTCGTCGGCAACGACCTCGAAATTGAAACGCGCCGCCAATCCGCACGCAAATGAATCACTCGTCACCACCGCAACGGCAGGCCGGCTTTGCCAGTGCGCCAGCGCTTGCAGCACGTCCTCGCACATCGCCTGCGCCAGCGCGAAACGTTCTTCCGGACTCAAAATAGGTGACAGCCGCTGCTTGGCGTCGGCGAGGTTTTTCACCGGGACCAGAATCATGGCCGCTCCACCTCGGCCGGAGCGGACGGAGGTTGCATCGCCGCGTCCAGAACGCTCTTTGCCAGCGCGACTCTGTCCTCATTCTTGCGCATGATGGTCGGGGTACAATGCACACGCATGCCAGTCTTGCGCAATTCTTCGGTAGCCGCGGCATCCTCGGAATCGACCACCAGCAAATCCAGGAAGTCGCGATAGAAGTCGGCAACCCCGGCAATCGAAACGGCGAAGCCTTGCGCCGCCATGAGTATTCCTGCGGGCCCCGAGACCGCGGCTCCTCGCACAATCGGGCTCACGGCCGCAATGCGGGCGCGGCTTTCGCGCAGCGCTTCGCGAATTCCCGGCACGGCGAGAATCGGCGCGATGCTGGTTACTGGACTACTCGGCGCCAGTAGCACAAGATCTGCCGAGCGGATGGCTTCGATCACTGCCGGCGCGGGTTCCGCATCGGAGGCGCCGGCGAACCGAACCGATTCCACGGGATCCTGATACCAACGCTGGACGAAATATTCTTCAAAGCTCAGGTCTCCCATCGGAGTCAGAACCCGCGTCTCCACGCGCGAATTGCTCATCGGCAGGATGCGTGTCTTGATTCCAAGCCTGGTCGCGATCTCGGACGTGGTTTCACTGAGCGTCTTGCCGTCAGCCAGCAGCTTCGAGCGAAAAATGTGCGTGGCCAGATCGCGATCGCCGGCATGAAACCAAATCGGTTGTCCCAGTTGCGCCATGGCGTTCAGGCAAAAGAAAGTGTCGCCCTTCACGCCCCAGCCACGCTCCTGGCTCAGTTTCCCTGCCAGCATGTAAGTGATGGAATCGAGATCGGGCGAAACGTACAATCCCCACCACAGCAAGTCGTCGCCGGTATTCACGATGATCGTCAATTCTTCCGGACGAACGATCTGCCGAAGTCCATCTACGAACTTGGCGCCGCCCGTGCCGCCGGTCAGAACCGTGATCATGCCGCCCTCCTAGCGTAGCCCTCAGCGTCTGCGGCGGCGCTCAGGCGCTCGGCCAGCAAATCGCTTGATGCCGCTGCTTGTTCCGCGAACTGTTTTGTGAACTCTTTTGCGAACTCTGGATAAACCGGCAACCTCTGGCGCAACTCAAATCCTTTCGCTTCGGTACGCTGTCGCAATTCTTCCAGATGCGGCCACGGCTTTTCCGGATTGATGAAATCCGGCGTCAGCGGCGAAACTCCGCCCCAGTCATTGATGCCGCCCTCGAGCAGATCGGCATAGTGCGGATCGGAGAGATTCGGCGGCGCCTGAATATTCATCTCCGGCATCAGCAGGCGCGCCACGGCCAGCGTGCGCAGCATTTCCCCGCGGTCCGGCTCCGGCCAGTGGGCCATCGGCGTGCCACTCTTGGCGCGGAAGTTTTGCACGATTACTTCCTGAATATGCCCATACTTCGCATGTAAATTGCGGATCGCGATCAGCGCATCCACGCGCTCTTCCGGCGTCTCGCCAATTCCAATCAGAATTCCCGTGGTAAAAGGAATTTTCCGCCGTCCCGCATCTTCAATTACACGCAGGCGCTTCGCCGGTTCCTTGTCGGGAGCGTTGTCATGCGCGGCATTTTTCGCGAGCAGTCGCGCACTGGTCGTTTCCAGCATGAGCCCTATGCTGGGAGCGACGCGGGACAGCCGTTCCAGCCATTCCGCGCTCATCAGTCCGGGATTGGGATGCGGAAGCAGGCTCGATTCGCGAAGCACCTTCTCACACATCGCTTCCAGATAATGCAGCGTCGATTTGTATCCGAAGCGCCGCAGCGTATCGCGCATCTCGAGAAAAAGCAGCTCCGGCCTGTCTCCCAAGCTGAACAACGCCTCGGTACATCCCATGCGCTCTCCCGCGCGCACGACTTCCATCACTTCGTCCGGAGCCATGGTGTGGGCACCGGGCTCGCCGGGATCGCGCCGGAACGTGCAGTAGCCGCAGTAGTCGCGGCAAAGATTTGTCAGGGGAAGAAACACCTTGCGCGAATACGTGATGATTCCGGGCTTAAATCTCGCGCGGGCGAGTTGCGCCGCCGAGAACAGGGAGGGCAGCATGTCGTCGTCCGATCGCAGCAGCCGACAAGCCGCTTCACGAGAGATCGGCTCCGCGCCAGCGTTTTCCAACTCAACAGCCGTCGCGGCGAGCGCATCTGGAGAAAAGGTGGCCATGCGTCTTCCTTGTCTAATGATTTTCCCTCTGCGTTCCCCCGTGCCCTCTGTGGTTATCGCTTTTACTTGGACATCACCAGCTTCGCGATCGTTGCCAGTTGCATGTTCGACGTGCCCTCATAGATTTTTCCGATCTTCGCATCGCGCCAATATTTTTCTACCGGATAATCTTTTGTAAAACCGTATCCACCGTAGACTTCGATTGCCAGCGACGTCACACGTTCCGCCACCTGCGACGTGAAGAGCTTGGTCATGGCGGCTTCTTTCAC
>JBEKYF010000053.1:0-28674 GCA_049511255.1 Terriglobales bacterium
TGATATCCTCGGGCTTCTTGTAGTTGGTCAGCAGTTGGTCGATTAACTTCTTGTCGATTGCCATGGGGTCCTCCTATTTTCTTCTTCCCATGGCCGTTTACACAGTTTTATTTACACCCTCTGCGCCAATAACCTTTAGCTCCCACAAGCGTCTTTTACCACAAGATTATAGAGATTCTGTGCTGCCTGTCGTTCGTCTTCGGTGTTTCTTGGCATCTCGAGGTACTGCTCCCTCAGGTCTACACAATCGCAGCTTTGGGACTTAGTCTCCTTGCGTTTCCAATCGGCGGGAGTAGTGAGTTTAATACAGGTGTCGCCCGTCGCTGGATCAAAGCGGAACGTCCTGAAGCCCCCGTTGCGCAACTCGTAATGGTGTTCCGGCGTCGCTTTCTGCTTCTGCTTCAGTTCGATCACATCAGCTTTGAGTTGCTTTACATCTGCTTCCAGCGAGCGGATTTTTGCACCCTGCTTCTGTGGGTCGCAGTCATCACTGTCTAGCAGAACAAAGAGGGACAGCAGGAGGATTGCCTTGAGCATGGTCTTGTTCCCTCGCTCGTGACTATAGTCCGCTTTGGCACCAACAGGTGTCAATAAACACCTATAGCGCCGCAGCGGTGTGGCTCCGCCCCAGTAGACACACCACAACATTAGACTGGCAAATAAGAATTTTGCCGAGCCGTGATCTTGAATTGCTAGCGGCTAGCGATGTCTCAAAAGGTACAGAAACACTTCCGCCATGAAGAAGATTCTCAGAGCAAGATGCTCGAATGCTCCGACTACTTCAATGAGTGCTTCTAGTATGCTTTTGAGAATCGCCAGCCATTGAACCGGTCTTGGCCGATGCAATTGTGTTTAGCGAGTTGCCAGAGCAGGCAAAGCCAACAACTTTGATTGTCTCAATCGGCATCGCAGCTAGGTTATTTACTACTCTGGCTCCCGAAGTGAAGGCCAGACGGGCTATCATGGGTGCACCGGAGAGGACATCGTGGGCTTAGTCGAAACTTCCCTAGAGGTTGTGAAGCTGGCTACAAAGATCGCCAACCCTGAGCTGGTGCAGGCTGCGACAAAGGCGAACATCGAAGCCCTTGAGATTAGCGGCAGGAATCTCGAACTCCGCAAACATGCGGAAGAACTTGAGAGCAAAGTGAAGCAGCTTGAGGCACAGCTGGTGCTGACCGGAGAAGTCTTCAGGGAGGGTGATTTCGTTTACCGTGAAGGGGAAAGCGGAGCCTGCTGTTCACGGTGTTGGGATGTTGATAATAGATTAGTTCATATCATCTGGGTCGAATTTGGACCGGGATGTCCGCAGTGCAAGATCCACGCGTTCCACGTTGTACCAAATCCGCACATGAAATAGGCGGGTGGCCCAGCTTTTGATCTTGCTGTCACAACTAGCGCAGGGTGGGAGTTGGAGTATTCACACAATGGACGAACACATGTCGTATCGACAGCATCGCGTCCCGCCCTTGCAAAAGACGCAAGGACGGGGCACCCACAGTCGTGTTATCGGAGAGGAAATCAAGACCGAAGGGCGGGCCACCCGCCCGCTCATCGCCGACATACACGAAAAGGAGACGTACAAATGACGTGGGAAGAGCACGACCTTATTAAGGATGAATGGAGCAAAGAGACCGCCGCACTCCGAGATTTGATGTATAGCACAAGCGCGTCGGCAGCCGACAAACGTGACGCCCTGAAAGAGTTCAAGCCACGAATGGAAGCAGCGGTTAAGCGGCTCGCCAAAGAAGCTGACCTTTGTCCAGCAGATGGGGCGCTCTGCTCCATTAGCGTAATTTTGCACAAAAGCTATGCACACCTTCCGCGCATCAACGCGCCGAAGGAATGGCAGAGCCGAATGTATGAAGCGGCGTCCGACCTTCAGTAGCTCTTTTGTCACGCAACCTTCGACACGACCGAAAAGGAGATTCTATGAAAAAACTCTTCACTTTGATTCTCGCCATCACGCTGTCAGGTGCGGCGTTCGCACAAACCGAAGTTATCAAACGCGCGGCGGATGCAGTTAGTCGCATTCATGACCGCATGAACGACCCTGACTCCTTCGTGCTTGTGAAAGTGTTCACTACGAAGCCCGACAAGCACGGCGACGTAAGCGTGTGTTACGCGTTCAGAGCGCGGAATGCGATGGGCGGCTATGGGAGCGGAGGACGCGCGGTACTTCGTGCGAACAATAGCCTAGAAATCTTCGATCATGCGGGCGAGAGTGGCGAGTATATCGGGTGGGATGCCGGCTGGGTTCACCCATGCGGGACCAAGCAACGAGCGGATGACATCACAGCGGAGGTTAAAGCCGAGATTTCGGCTAAGTGAAAAGTCACGCCGGGAGCCCACTCATCGCGTTTTTTGCGGTGAGCGGGATTCTGCGCCCACCGCTTGGGATTTTCCGCTGACCGCCGCAATCTGACTTCTACCCTTTTTCATCACAAACGCGCGGGCCACCCATCACAGACTTCTAACCGCCCATCGGCGACAATGGAGATCGACCTGTGGCAGAGCCGAGGTGTGCCCGTCAATCAAGACGGCCCTCGGAGCCGCCCCAGCCCCACTAGCCGGCGCTCTTTGACAACACGAGGCTGAGGCAGTCAGCTGTCAAGTCCCCCCGCCGAAATCCTGCGAGTGAGCCCAACAAGCTAACTCCTTATTCCGGAATATTTTACGTATAACCCCTTTAAACTTAAAGATTTGAAAGGAATTTCCCGCTAAATATATGATTCTAAAGGGCCGTGATATAGAAAAATTGTGATGCCGGATAGTACCTTTGGAGTAAACAAGCCGCCAAAAGTGGGGACAGTCGAGCTAAGTCCTTATTCTGGAATACTTTCCATGTAAGTCATGATTCCTGAATACTTTACAAAGCTAGCCCGCCAACCCAATGATTCTAATAACGTTAAGATGGGGGTGGGGGGGGTAGGGGGGGTAGGGGGGGTGGGGTGGACGCACTAACCAGGGAACATCAAGGCATTCGCGGAGCGGCGTTGACCCGACAACCGACCGGCCAAGCAAAATCTATTTTCGAGTAAAATTTATTTCCAATGTTTACGCCATCACATGCTTTGTCGCCGCTACGGGATCGACCCGCAGCGTGAGTCCATCGACTTGGCGCACGACGACGCGTTCTCCGGCGGAAATGGGGACTGCGGAGAAGGCGTCCCAAGTCTCGCCATGCACGAACACTTTTCCGGACGGCCCCAGCATGGTTTGCGCAATCCCGATTTCGCCGATCAATCCTTGCTCGCCGGTGACAATTTTGTGACGGCGAGCGCGCAAGGCGATGCTCATCAGGAAAGCCGTGATCAATCCGAGCGGGATGCTGACGGCGAGCGCCGTCACTAGGCGAACGCGCATTTCCGGGATGGGCGCGTCAACCAGAAACAGGCCACCGAGGGTGAGAAGCACAATCCCACCAGCGGTGAGCACGCCATGGCTGGCGAACTTGGCTTCCGCGGCGAACAACGCAAAGGCGCCGATGATCATGGCGATCGCCGCAAAGCGCACGGGCAGCAGGTTCAAGGCGAACGCCGCCAGAAGGATGAAGACCACGCCCACGGTTCCAGGAATGACCGCGCCGGGGTGGTTGAATTCGGCATACAGCGCAAGCGCACCGATGGCCAGCAGGATGAACGCGACGTTCGGGTCCATGAGGTAGGAGAGAATGCGCTGTTTGAGCGTCATCCGGTAGTCGCGCACCGGTTGGTTGTCCAGGCTGAGCGTGACGGTCTCGCCATTAAATCGCTTGAAGCTCTTCCCGCTCAATTGATGGAACAGATCCTGCTCGTTCGGCGCGATGTATTCGATCAGTTTCTTGTCGAGCGCCTCCTGGTCGGTAAAGGACTTCGACTCGCGCACAGCGCTCTCCGCCAGTTCGACGTTGCGGCCGCGCTTGGCAACGACGGAGCGCATCAGGGCTGCGGCGTCGTTCTCCATTTTCTGCTTCATCACGTCGTCCATTTTGTCGCCGCCCAGGATGACGGGATGCGCTGCGCCGGTATTGGTTCCCGGCGCCATAGCGGCAACGTCCGCGCATTCGAGGATGAAGAAGCCGGCCGATGCGGCGCGGCTGCCGCTGGGCATCACGTAAATGATGACCGGCACGGGCGAGGCCACGATCTTTTCGATGATGTCGCGCGTCGAATCGACCAGTCCGCCGGGAGTGTTCATCTCGATCAGGACAGCTTGGTCGTGGTTCGCGGCGGCCAGATCCAGTGCTCGGCCAATGAATTCGGCGGTGACGGGCTGAATGGCGTCGTTGACCGCGATCCTCAAGACGTCGGCGGAGCAGGCGGCGGCGAACAGAAACAGTAGTGCGAAGCAGCAGGCGGCATGGCGCATCCAGAGTTGTCGTGGGCACGGGCAGCTGCCGAGCTTCGCTCGGCTTGGACGGGCGAGGGCGCCCGTCCCTACACGATCACTGCGAGCTTCGAGCTTCGAGCTGAGAGCTGTTTTCATGGTTGTGGCAGCGGCTGCGCTTTCTCCGCGAGCTTGGCTGCTAGGGTGCGCTTCAGGTCCTGGCCCGCGGGATTGCCGGGTTCCAGTTGCAGCGCCCGATTGATGTTCTGGGCCGCCGCTTCCATTCTATTTTCTCTCAAATCGAGCCGCGCAAGAATCAGATAAGCCTCGGCCGACTCGCGAATGCGGAGGGCAGCCTCGGCCTGGGCGCGGGCTTCGCGCGCGTCGCCGCGAACGTCGTAATCTTCGGCAAGGGCGGTGAGCGGCGCAGTGCTCGAGGGATCAATCGCAGCGGCGTGGCGGAATTCGGCTTCGGCTTCGGTAGTGAATCCGTGAGCCAGGAGTTCTTTGCCGAGTTCGAGGTGAAAACGAGCGTGGGCGCGAGGGTCGGATCGGGCAAAGCGCTCTTCAGCCCAGCTCCCCATTTGCATGGTCATCTGGCGGAAGGCGTCTTCCTCGTAGTTGCGCTTGATGCGCTCTATTGGGATCTTCGACACCGCGCTGCTCGGCACGATAGCGCCACTGCCAGCAGTGGGCGTCAGGGAGTCGAGCAACATTTTAGCCTCGGCATCGTTCGGGCGACGATCGAGTGCCGTGCGCAATTCACGGGCCGCGCCAGCGCGATCGCCAGCCTGGGTAAGCGCCACTCCCAGGTTGAAGTGATAGTCAGCATCGCTCGGATCGTTCCGAATCGCTCGCTCGAAATAGTCGGCGGCCGTCTTCGGGCTGTGGCCGCGGTGAGCGGCGACCACTCCAAGGTTGTTATAAACCTCGGCCAAAGGCAGGCGGGCGGCGACGAAGGCAAAGGCGCTTTCGGATTTCGCGAAGTCTCCATGAGCGTAGGCAGCGAGACCGAGATAGAAATTCGCCTCGCGAGCGACTGCGCCTGACACTAAAGAAGAATGCTGAACCTGACTCAGGGCAGCAATCGCCGGTTCGTAAGCGCGCTGCGCGTAGTAAGTCTCACCCAGTTCCAGCCAGGCTTGAGCGTAAGCCGGATTAAGGCGGACTGCTTCGCGATAGCGCTGTACTTTTTCTTCAGCAGTAGCGGCCAGTATGCCGCGAATGTAATTTTCCTGGGCGTCCAGGCGCGCGGGGGCCACGCTCGCGATGTACTTGTCCTTGGGCATGGAGAATTCGGTGCGAATCAGGCGCAGCAAATCCCATGCGAGAGCGGATTGCAGGCTGCCGAGATCGGCCAGTGACCCGGACTCCGTGACGGCGGGCGAGAGTTTCTGAGCCCGCATGTCGAGCAACTGGGCGGTTGCAGTCAGGCGCGCGCCGTCATAACTATAGGAGCCGAGCACGGCGTAATCGACATCCATCTGCTCGGCAAGGCGGTAGAGAGTGGCGCGTGAGGCATGAACACCGGCCGGAATGCCCTGACGATCATAGGCCCGGAGTCGCTCGTCACGGCTGGCTACGTACAGAACCGGAGAATTGAGTTGCTCGTGGAAAGTTTCGGGAAAGGATTCGCCGAGCCATTCCAGGCCTGGGGTCGGAGAGGCATTCTCGAAGGGAATCACGACCATGGTCCGACCGACAACGATGCGGCCGGCAACGACAGGGCCGTCCACAGTTGAGCCGAAGGCGGAAGTGTCCTGGGCGCGAAGCGACGGGCAGAGAAGCAGCGAAACCAGAAAGACGAAGACAACGACGCGTTTCACGACAAGTTAATTATATCGGCAGGGGGGATGGCGCATCATGCGCGGCGGTTGGAAGGCAAAACTGGATCATTCCGCTGGCTTCGCCGACCGACCTCCGCATACACTGCTTCTTCGCACCTTGCTCTGCAAACTTTGATGACCCCGGCGCAGCCCAGTTCGTCAGCCCTGCGTTTTCTCCTGCCTTCCGTCCGCGACATCATTTTCATTTTGCTTTTCTGGTCGCTGCTGGCGGGGCCTTTGTCGAATCGGCCGCTGGCCGACCCGGATGTCGGATGGCATATCCGAACCGGCGAGCGGATTCTGGCGACGCACTCCCTTCCTCGCACCGATCCGTTTTCTTCCACCATGCAAGGTCAGCCCTGGTTTGCCTGGGAGTGGCTGTACGACATACTGCTCGGAGCCCTGCACCAGGCTTGCGGACTGAACGGAGTCGTCTGGTTGTGCGCCTTGCTGGTGGCTGCGATTTTCGCGCTATTGCTTTCGCAACTGCTGAAGCGCGGGACCGGTCTGCCGCTGGCGATCGTGCTGATGCTGTTGGCGCTGGCCGCGTCGACGATTCATCTGTACGCGCGCCCGCACATTGTGAGCTGGCTTTTTACTCTGCTCTGGTGGGTTGCGCTGGAAAATTGGGAACGATGGGAACGCCCGGAGCGCGCGAGCCTGCCGCGATGGATCCCCTGGTTCTTTCCCGCCTCGATGTTGCTTTGGGTAAACGTGCATGGCGGCTGGATCTTTGGAACAGCGCTGCTCGGAATCTACACCCTCGCGGCGTCGGTCGAGAGCGTGCGCGCGCGGAAGAATGATCCGTTTGCCGCGATTCGCGCCGCGCATCGGGCTCGTGCCATGGCCGCGGCTTGGCTGGCTTCGGCGGTGGCGACGCTCGTGAATCCATTTGGCTGGAGGCTGCACGCGCACATCTATCGCTATCTTAGCGATCGCTACCTGATGAACCGCATCGACGAATTCCGCTCGCCTGATTTTCACGGTTGGGCCGAGCGCTGTTTTGCGGTCATCCTGCTGCTTACGCTGATCGCATTTGCCGGCAATCGTTTTTCGGGCGAGCGCAGGAGGCTGCGGCTCAGTCACCTGCTGGTCGTGCTGCTGGCCGTGTATGCGGGATTCTATTCGTCGCGCAATCTTCCGGTTTCTTCGATGCTGCTGGTGCTGGTGGCCGGGCCGATCCTATGGGAAAACTTCGCTTCACTGGCGGATAAGCCGGGTGCCTGGCAATGGGTGCGCAATGGCTCGGCCCGAATTTCAAAGTTCTCCGATCGGATGGGCGCGCAGGAAATGCAGCTTCGGGGGCACCTGTGGCCGGTTGTCTCGGTGGCCTTTGCCTTCGCGATTTGTCTTCAAGGTGGATGGCTCGGCTCGCGCCAGTTGATTCATGCGCAATTTGATCCGCAGAAGGTTCCGGTCGCGGCGGTTACTTTCCTGCAGAGCGAATTGCAGGGGAAGCACCCGAGCACGGAGCCGGTTTTCTCGACCGACGCTTGGGGCGGGTATCTCATCTATCGAATGAACCCCGGGCCGATGTATCCCGAACGGAAGGTCGTAATCGATGACCGTCACGATCTCTATGGCTCGGACCGGATTCGCCAGTACCTGATCCTGACCCAGGCAGAGCCGGGATGGCAGAGCGTGCTCGAACAGTGGCAGATTCGGATGGCGCTCTTGCCCACCGACTCGACACTAGCGAACCTGCTCCGCGAGGTTCCGCAAGATTGGCGCGTGGCTTACGAGGATAAGGTTGCGGTGGTATTCGAGAGGCGCTAGAGATTACGCGATGACGTCCTAGCGGGTTCGTCCCTGGTCGTGAGCGCAAACGCTGTTTGCGTCAACAAGCTCTAGAAATTCGGCGGGGTCGCGGTATGTGCTAAACACTCTCTGCACGCGGGGTAGCGTGCCTTGATCGGCGAACTGTCACAATCAGCGCCGCGATTGCGGCTCCCCAGATCAGGCTATTCAAAACAAGAAAAACCAATTCCCACGGCGAAGAAAAAAGGTCGATTCCAGACCGGTTCAAAATCGCCGTTGAGGGCTGGAGGAAAAGGTCTGCGAAGAAGTTATACACCCGCTCTGAATAGGTAAGGTGTCCCAGCAACCCGTCAAACAGTGTCCTAATCGCGAGGAAACAGAAGATGATCGTAGCGATGAGATGCACTGGCGCTATTATCGCGGTCAGCTTGAAGAAGCGCTTTGACATTTCTCTTGGCACCGTGGTGAACGCTATTCTCGCTGCAACTCTCGGCAGTTATTGTAACATTGCACTCTTAACCTGACTTGCATTGTTGTCGCCGCTCGCAGCGCCTACCCGAATTCCTCTCCACTCTCTGCAACCTGCACGCTTCCGCGTCATCTGATGTAGTTGGGTTTGGCTGACTGCCTCGAAGGTGCTACTTTTGAACGCGCGCGAAAACTCCCACGCGGGGCTTTCGAGAGAGTGCGAGCATATGCCGATCGCAAAAATGCGCCGATGTGCCGGGAGATGTCCGGAGAGCTGCCGATGAAGGCGCAGTGTTTGCCGTTCCAGCAGATTCCGCATACTACACGTCTCTTCCTTGATTATCTTTCCTACACACCTTCAGTTCGCGGGATGTACCCGCGGTCGCCGATTGGTTCCGGGATTTTTTCCGAGTGGGTGAAGGACGAATCGCAGCGCGTCGGTTACGATGCCGCGCGTCGCAGCAAAGTCAGCGAAATTCTCGAGCGGCAGAATCGCGCGTGGGGCGCGTCTGCTAAGGCAGTGGCGAATATTGAACGGCTCCGGCGAGGAGCGCTGGCGGCGGTTACGGGGCAGCAAGTAGGTCTCTTCGGCGGGCCGCTGTTTTCAATCTTCAAAGCGCTGACCGCGGTCAAACTGGCGGAACAGGCGACGGCGGCGGGGATGGACTGTGTCCCGGTCTTCTGGCTGGCGACCGAGGATCACGATTTGGCCGAGGTCAATCATGTAGCGCTGCTCTCCGAGCACGGTCTTCCGGAACGATTCGCGGTGGAAAGCCCCGCCTTTGAAAGTAATGCCGTTGCCGATGCGCCCGTGGGCGCGGTCAAGTTTGGGCCGGAGATTGAACCGGTGGTCGAGCGCGCCGCAACGCTGTTGGGAGATTCCGAGGTCACAAAGTGGCTGCGTCAGGCGTATCGCCCGGGTGAAACTCTGGGCAGCGCGTTTGCCGTGCTGTTTGCGCGGCTGTTTGCGGATTGGGGCGTCATTCTGCTCGATCCGGCCGACAAAGATTTCCATACTCTCGCAAAACCCTTGTTCCGCGCTGTGATCGAACGGGCCTCCGAACTCGACGAGGCACTGCTGGCGCGTGGTAAGGCGCTTGAGGCGGCGGGATATCACCAGCAAGTGAAAGTGACTTCTGCGACCACGCTGCTTTTTGAAGTGAAGAATGGGGCGCGCACGGTGGTGCGGCGCAGAAATAATGGCGGCAACGGTGGTGAGTTCGCGGTCGGTGAGGAGCGGATCTCTCACCGAGAGCTGCTTGACCAGATTGAAGAGGCTCCGGAGAAGTTCAGCCCGAATGTGCTCTTTCGTCCCGTGGTGCAGGACTACCTGCTGCCGACGCTCGTTTATACCGGCGGAGCGGCCGAAGTCGCATACTTCGCGCAGGCCGCCGTAGTTTACGAGAAACTGCTGGGGCGAGTGACGCCGATCCTGCCGCGTTTTTCGGCGACGTTGATCGAAGCCAAGCCGCAGCGCATTCTGACGCGCTACCAACTGGGCCTGCCCGATTTGTTCCTCGGCCCGGAAAAGGCTAGAGAAGCCATTGCCGCGCGTTCGTTGCCATCGGACTTGCAGGCCCGCTTTACGGAAGCCTATGCGAGCGCTGAGCAGTCGATGGCAGCGGTTCGCGAATCGATCGGCAGACTGGATTCAACCCTCATCGAGGCGGCAGACCGCGCCCGGACCCGCATGTGGTATCAAATCAACCGGCTGCATCGGCGAGCGTCACGCGCGGAACTACTGCGCAATGAGGTCGTCACGCGGCACGCGGATGCCCTGAGCCACGCCCTATTTCCGCATAGGGTGCTCCAGGAGCGCGAGGTCGCAGGAGTGAGCTTCGTGGCGCGGTATGGGACGGAGCTGCTCGCGAATCTCTATCAGAAGATCCATCCCGATTGCCATGATCACCAGGTAATTGAGGTACGGTAGCAGAGATGGGGACCGCGTCTCTACGGGAAAGCAGACTCATCCGCGCAGGACCATCTGCAACTCTTCGAGCGATTCAACCCGCGGTACGCCCTTATCGCGGTATGCGCCCGGGACGTCCATCAACATCGCTTGCATGCCTGCGCCGGTGGCGCCGAGGTAGTCCACGGAATAGACGTCGCCGACATAGAGGCTCTCTTCCGGCGTGGCGTTCATGCTCAGCATGGCTTTGCGAAAGATCTCCGGGTGCGGCTTCTCGTATCCGACGAGTCCGGAATCGGTGATGCTGCGGAAGCAATGCGCGATACCGCACCTGTGCAACACGTCTTCGATTTTACCGTCCGCATTGGAGATGACAGCGACCCGGTACCGCTCGCTGATCTCATGCAGTTGGTCGGCGGTGCCGGGACGAATCTGGTCCCAATTGCCGGATTTCTGGATGCTGGCGACGAGCTGGTCGCGAATTGCGTCGTCTTCGTCCTTAACGCCGATCTCGGAGAGCAACTGGGAGTAGAACATCCGCCAGAAGCTGTGGTCGATGTTGCCGTTTTCGGCCATCATGTCGTCGAACCGATTCTTGGTGCGGCATTCCAGATCGCGCAGGTGCTCGCCATCGGGCACGAAGCCGCGTTCGGCGAGAGGCGCATGAATGCGCTCGCGATTGGGGAACAGCAGCGTGTTGCCGACGTCGAAGAAAATGACTTTGACTTTCGGATTCATGACAACCAAACACCACTATAGCGAATCCAGAGTTGCCGTGACCACGGGCAGCTGCCGAGCTGCGCTCGGCTTGGACGGGCGAGGGCGCCCGTCCCCACACGAGCAGCCGCGCCTCGCGGTGCCACGCTGAAAAATTGCCGAATGAATTAAACTGAAAAATTGCCAATGTATTAAGTGGAATCAGAAGGTCATGGCCCAACTGCGCGTTGTCGTCCTGTGGCACCAGCACCAGCCGTTCTACAAAGACCTGGTGACGGGGCAGTATCGCCTGCCCTGGACGCGCCTCCATGCTTTGAAAGACTACTACGGGATGGTGAAGCTGCTGGACGAGTTCCCACAGGTGCATCAGACATTCAATCTGGTGCCTTCGCTGATCACGCAGATTCAGGACTACGCTTCGGGCGAGGCTCAGGACCCTTTTCTGCAGGTTGCGAGCAAGCCCGCGAAAGACCTGACGGAGCAGGAGCGGCGGTTTGCGCTGCAATATTTGTTTCAGGCGAATGTAGTGAACATAATCGGGCGCTATCCGCGGTACCGCGAGCTGTGGGAGAAATTTCACGGGACGGGCGATTCGCCCGAGCGAGCGGAGAAATATTTTCAGACTCAGGATTTCACCGACCTGCAGGTGCTCTCGCAGATTGGATGGTTCGACGAGTATTTTCTGGCGGAGAAAGACATTGCGGAACTGATCCGCAAAGGCCGGAACTATACGCTCGAAGACCAGCGGTTTGTGATGGCGCGGGAGCGCGAGCTGCTCGGCCGGGTTCTCCCGGCGCATGCGGAGGCGGCAAAGAAAGGCCTGATCGAGATTTCGATGTCGGCTTTTTATCATCCTATTCTGCCGCTGCTGTGCGACACGCAGATGGGGGCGGTTTCCTCGCCGGGGCTGGCCCTGCCGCAGAACCGCTATCGCCATCCTGAGGATGCTCGCGAGCAAGTGCTGCGCGGACTGGATCTGCACGAGAAAGTGTTTGGGGTGAGGCCGCAAGGGGCGTGGCCGTCGGAGGGCAGCGTCTCCGAAGAGACGTTGGCGATTGCGCACCAGCTTGGAGTGCAGTGGATGGCGACCGACGAAGGCGTGCTGGGACGCAGTTTGGGGATAAATTTCTCACGCGACGGTTATGGTCATCTGAATGCGGATCTGGCGCAGCGGCTGTACACGATTTATCACTACGAGAATGGCGATACGCGCATGAATCTGCTCTTCCGCGATCACACGCTCTCCGACCTGATCGGATTCGTATATTCGGGAATGCCGCCACAAGAGGCCGCCAATAATCTCATGCAAAAGATTAAGGAATCGGCGCAGCCGGTTGTTGCGAAAGGGCAAGACGCTGTGGTCTCAATCATCTTGGACGGTGAGAATGCCTGGGAATACTACCCGCGTTCGGGGCGGGAATTCTTGCGGAGGTTCTACGACGCTTTGCAGAAGGATCCGGGGATGGAAGCGGTGACGGTGACGGAGGCGATTGCGCGCCACAAGAACTTCAGCCAGCTAAAGTCGCTGGTGCCGGGGTCGTGGATCAACGCGAACTTCAACGTTTGGATTGGAGCGCCGGAGGACAACAAGGCTTGGGACTACCTGTATCACGCGCGCAATTTCTATGCGCAGGCCGCGCCGGCCGCAACCGAGAAACAACGCAAGCTGGCGTTTGAAGAGATCTTGATCGCCGAGGGCAGCGACTGGAACTGGTGGTACGGGCCGGAGCACCACTCAGCCAACGATCGCGAGTTCGACGAACTCTACCGCAAACACCTGTCGAATGTTTACCAGGCGTTGGGCGGAATCCCGCCGGATTATCTGGCGCAGCCGATCATTAGGGGAGTGGCGCGGCCTTGGTTCACGCCGCAGAGCGCCTACATCCATCCCAGCGTTTCAGGCGACAGGGTGCGCTACTTCGAGTGGATGGGGGCGGCGTGTTATACCGCCGACCAGCGCTCGGGCGCCATGCACGGCAAGCAGTTTCTAATGGATGAAGTGTTTGCCGGAATCGACGAGCAGTATGTGTATGGCCGGCTGGATTTCGCCGGCAAAGTGCCGCAAGACGCATTCGAAGTGGTGGTCAATCTCGAGTCGTGGGCCAACCACGCCGCCAAGCCCCGGCGCGAGCTGCGGTTGGGCGCGGCGGTGGATGAAGGCCGCGTACAGTCGTGGAGAGTGACGGAGGGGGAAGACAAAGTTTTGGCGGATTCGACGGATTCGAAAGATGCGCGAGTGGCGCTCGTCCGGAATTTTGAGTTCCGCCTGCCCCTCACTTGGCTGCTCGCGGCTCCGCTGGAAATTGACAAAGTGCGCGGACCGAAAAGCTCGGATGTGTTGACCACCCGGCTGCGTCTGCGCTTCAGTTTGTGGCAGAACCATTTGCCGGTCGACGCCTTGCCGGTGGAAGGGTGGATTGAACTGGAGCTGCTAACGGAAGCGGATCTGCTGGCCGTGAGCAGTTGAAACAGCAAACGGATCGTGGATGGTGGATAGTTCAGAGAAAGCGGCTGGCTGCGTCTTTGTCCTGAACTACCCACTCCGCACAATCTTCTAACTGCACTATCGTCTAGCCGCTAACTCTCCCTACTGGCCGGTGCTGGCGCTGGTCATCGTCATCGGACGGCTCAATTCCATCACCAGCTCCGTGCCCGCGGGGAGCATCGCGGAACGGTGCTTCCCGAGCCAGTGCGTGACGGTTGCGGTGGCGCCGACGGCTCCGCCAATGAGGAAGCCTTTGCCGCCGCCCGCCAAACCACCGACGAGCATTCCGCCGCCGGTGCCCATGCCGACTTCGGTGAGATCTTTGCCATCATGTCCAGCGCCTTTGAACTGCCCTTCCGGATTGACATCGGTACCGTGGCCCCTGTTGGTATCAACCAGCGAGGCATTCAGCATGAACCTGTCGCCATTCGGAAGAACCAGGTTTTCGGGGAAGATCGCGATGGTGGGCCTGCCGGCAATGCGACGAGGTTCGTTCGATTTCGTGACCCGGCCCTCGACCGTCGTGCCGATCGGAATCACGGTCTTGCCGTCGAGTACGACCGGCTCAGTGACTCTTGCCGAGAACGGATCTCCGGCTTTCGAACTGAAGGTTGCAAGCGTGGTTTCGAGTTTCATCTTGACGGCGGTGCCGGTGGGCAGGGCGGTTTGCGCCCCGGCGAAACTTGCGATCAGGATGAGCGATGTCAGCGAGAGTGTTTTTTTCATGTTGCCTCTTACCTCCAAAATTCAATTATGTATCTCTAGCAAAGCTCCCAGTACCTCATCCAGCGGCGCGCGGTCGAGCTGGTTATCGCCGCGATAGATATAGCGCACTATGCCTCCACGATCGTCGTCGCGAGAAATGATGAGCGTGGCCGGGTGCGCGATGTTGATGGCATCGGTGCCGAGCACGTGATGGAGCCCGTAGGCTTTGGTCACGGCCCGATCCTCATCGAGCAGAAAGACGCTGGAGATGAGATGTTTCTCCAGGAATTTTCCCGGCCTCCACACGCCATCCCGCTTTTCGGCGGCAATGAATGCCAACTGTGCTCCCGCTGCTGCAATTTCCGGTCTCCGCGACTCGAACTGAGTCATGCGCTTCACGCAGTTCGGTCACCAGGTGCCGCGCAGAAACTCGAGAATCAGCGTGCCCTGCGCCACGAGACCGCCGAGAGTGAACGTGCCCTCGCGGTTGGCCGCTCCCAGGGAAAAGTCCGGGGCGCGCGAACCGATCTCCAGAGTTTCGGTGCGGTTCTTCATGTTGAGTTCGACTTTAAGCGAGGTGAAAATCAGGAACAATAACGGATCGGATACGGGGGATGGCTCGGTGGGCAATTGGAAGGGCACGTCCCAGCGCACAGACGGGTCATTCTACGTCCGATATAATTCCAGTTCGCAGGTATTGTCACGTTTCCGCAAGTTCGCAGCATGAATCCCAGTGTCATCCTGAGCGAAGCGAAGGACCTATGGATTTGAATCTGCCCCAATGCATAGGTCTTTCGCTTCGCTCAAGATGACAGCTCAAGCTTATGTTGCGAATTATGGGACACGTGCAGCGACGATGTTTCTAAATTCATCAGATAAGTAAAGGACGCACTTATGCCTCTTACCAGTATTGCCGATATCCGCGGACGCCAGGTGCTTGACTCGCGTGGCAATCCGACCGTTGAAGCTGAAGTTTACCTTGATGGCGGCGCCAGCGCGCGGGCCATTGTGCCAAGTGGAGCGTCCACCGGCGAGCATGAGGCCGTCGAATTGCGTGACGGCGACAAGGAGCACTATCTCGGTAAGGGCGTTCTGCAGGCAGTTGCCAACGTGAATGGCGAGATTGCGGAATCTCTCACGGGGACGGACGCAGCCGACCAGCGCACGCTCGATGCCAGGATGATCGAGCTTGATGGCACGCCGAACAAGGGGCGATTGGGGGCGAACGCGATCCTCGCGGTTTCGATGGCCGCTGCCCGCGCCAGCGCACGCGCGTTTGAACTGCCGCTCTATCGCTACCTGGGCGGAGCGGCGGCGAACGTGTTGCCGGTGCCGATGATGAACATCCTGAACGGCGGCGCGCACGCCGATAACAACGTCGACTTCCAGGAGTTCATGGTGATGCCGGTGGGAGCGCCGTCGTTTTCCGAGGCGCTGCGCTGGGGTGTGGAAGTCTTCCATACGCTCAAGGGCGTGCTGAAAAAGCGCGGATACAACACGGCGGTCGGCGACGAGGGCGGCTTTGCTCCGTCAGTGAAGTCGAACGTGGAGGCCATTGAAGTCGTGCTGGAGGCGATTCAGCAGGCGGGCTACAAGCCGGGCGAAGAGATCGCGATTGCGCTGGATCCGGCGGCCAGCGAATTTTATGAGGACGGAAAGTATGTCTTCAAGAAATCCGACAAGTCGGCAAAGAGTTCAGAAGACATGGTTCGCTTCTGGGCAAAGTGGGTGAAAGACTATCCCATAGTTTCACTCGAAGACGGCTTGTCCGAAGAAGACTGGGACGGATGGGTGCTGCTGACCGAAGAGCTGGGAGGCAAGATTCAGCTGGTGGGCGATGACATCTTCGTCACCAACATTGGGATCTTCGCCAAGGGCATCGAGAAGGGAATTGCCAATTCAATCCTGATCAAGCTGAACCAGATTGGCACGGTCAGCGAGACTCTGGATGCGATCGACCTCGCGCGCCGCAACGGATACACGTCAGTGATCTCGCATCGTTCCGGCGAAACCGAAGACACGTTCATCGCGGATCTAGCGGTGGCGACTGGCGCGGGGCAGATCAAGACGGGCTCGGCGTCACGCACCGACAGAGTTGCCAAGTACAACCAGTTGCTGCGAATTGAGGAGGAGTTGGGAGGCGCGGCGCGGTTTTTGGGGGTGAAGGCGCTGAACTATAGAGGATAATCTTGTCATCCTACGCGAAGCGAATTACCTGCTGTCTCGGGTACCGGCAAGAAGCAGATCCTCCGCTTTGCTCAGGATGACAAGCACTCACAATCGTCTTTGCTAGAACCCCATCGTGTCATCCCCCGAAGGCCCGTAAGTCGCCGGCACCGGCTTCTCATTCAATCGCAGATACACGCCGAGTTGCGCGCGGTGATGTACCAGGTGATTGAGGAACATTTGCCGGTAGGCCAGAAAGCGCGACCCGCTAAAAATTGGCTTGCCCCCGAAGCTCAGCTTCCACGGCTGTGTCCAGGCATCGTCGGGAGTGTTCTTGAGCGCGGTGCGTACTTTCGCAGCGCCTTCATCGAAAGCTGAGACCAGTTGCGCCGCGGACTCAAAGGGCAGAGGCTTCATGCTGCTTTTTGAGAAATCAAGTTCAGGAGTTGTAAGAATCGTGAGACCAAAGCCAGCCAACTGCGCCACGTGCGGCGCAAGCTTGTTCAGCGGCATGGATCTGGGATGCGGCGCGAAGTCTTTCTTGTCTTCCGGAACGCGTTCCAGCATCGTGCGCGTCTTTTTTATTTCTTCATCGAATTCGGTCAGGAGAAGTTCGTTGATCGGCATGGTTATCCTCACGGACACTTTTTGCAATAGTATGAGATGCGTGGTCGCTGGAAGGGATTCAGTCTATCTTCCGAAAGCCAAAAGCCAGGAACTAGAAGCGATTTTATGCCCCGTCCCAAACCTCTTGTCCTTGTCATCCTCGATGGCTGGGGATACCGAGCCGAAACCAAGGCCAATGCCATCGCCCTGGCGCGCAAGCCAATTTACGACCGGCTGCTGCGCGAGTATCCGAACACGCTGATTCACACCAGCGGCCCCTTTGTCGGACTGCCGGAAGGGCAGATGGGCAACAGCGAAGTCGGCCACCTGAATATGGGCGCCGGGCGCATTGTGCACATGGATATCACGCGCATCGACCTGATGATCCTGAACGGCGAGTTCTTCTCGCACCCAGTGCTGCTCGAAGCGATGAAGAACGCTCGATTGGAGGGGCGCAAGCTGCATCTGTTCGGGCTGGTGTCAGATGGCGGCGTGCACTCGCGGCAGGAGCATTTGTATGCGCTCCTGAAGATGGCCAAGCAGAACGGAGTCGATCGCGTCTTCGTGCACGCCTTCATGGATGGCCGCGACACGTTGCCGACCAATGGCGCCGGCTATCTCGAACAGCTCCAGCAGAAGATGCGCGAGTACAACTCCGGCAAGATTGCCACCGTCAACGGCCGCTATTATGCCATGGACCGCGACCGCCGTTGGGAGCGCATCGCGAAGGCCTACAACGCGATGGTCGCGGGTAAAGCCGAGGGCGGCACGTGCGGCGACGCTGTGCAGGGCATGAAAGAGTCTTACAACAAAGGCGTGACCGACGAGTTCGTGCTGCCCTTCGTTTGCACGGATGCACGCGGCGAACCGTTGGCTAAGATCGGCGACGACGATTCGTGCATCTGCTTTAATTTCCGCGCCGATCGCGTGCGCGAGATCACGCGCGCTCTGTGCCGCAACAGCGGGCTGAATGCGCAGGGTGGGAGCGATTTGCCGGGCGCAGCGGACCTGGACGCAACCATCCAGCGCGACCGCGTGCCTAAGAACCTGAAGTACGTTTGCATGACGCGGTACGACAAAAACTTCGACCTCCCGGTGGTGATTCCGCCGGAGTCGATGGCGAACATCCTGGCGAACGTCATGGGTGGACTGAACATGCGCAACCTGCGCGTGGCCGAGACCGAGAAATATGCGCACGTGACATATTTTTTTAATGGCGGCGTGGAGCAGCCTTTCCCGGGAGAAGATCGTGTGCTGGTGCCATCACCGAAAGTTGCAACTTACGATCTAAAGCCGGAGATGAGCGCCGCCGGCGTTGCTGCGGCCGTTGTCAAAGCAACGAATGACGGTACGTTCGACGTGATCATTGTCAACTTTGCGAATGCCGACATGGTGGGGCACTCGGGCAAGATTGAGCCCACCGTCAAGGCGGTCGAGACCGTCGATGCCTGCCTGGGCGAGATTGAGAAAGCGGTACGCGCTAAAGGCGGAGCCATGCTGATTACCGCCGACCACGGCAATGCCGAAATGATGATCGACCCCGTAACCGGCGGTCCGCATACGGCGCATACCACGAATCCGGTGCCGTTCGTCGTGGTGGCGGAAGACGCGAAGCGGTATACGCTGAAACCAAACGGAGCGCTGCGGGATATCTCGCCAACGATTCTCGGAATACTCGGAATCGACGAACCGAAGGAGATGACGGGCGCCGATTTACGCAAGCCGCTGAAAGCTTGAACCGCCAAGACTCTTCGATCCCAGCAGTCGGACGGACAGGCGGCTTCATGTATTATGGGCGCGTCGGGAGGTCCGGGTATCCATGCCAAGCATTCCCCCATCCGGGGCTGAAGAATTTTTGACGGGACGCTTCATCGCCAGTTTGGGCACTGAGAACGAAGGCGGTTCCATACACCTTACGGCGGTTTGGTACCTGTTCGACGCCGGCTGCTTTTATGTGGCGACTTCTTCGCGGAGTCGCAAGGCACGGAATATAGCGGCCCGGCCAAAGGCTTCTCTAATGGTGGACATCAGAAAACCCGCATCGGAGCGCGGTCTGGTTGCCGTGTGCGCCGCAGACGTTATCGCCGGCGAAAGCCTCCAGAAAAATCAATGCTCGCATCCACCGTCGCTATATGAGCGAGGCTGCATTGTCCGACCCGCGCGCGGGCGGCACCATGGCGGCAATGGACGACATCACCCTCAGGCTGACCCCCACACTCTGGTATGCATGGGACATGCGTACACTCGACGAAGCCGTCTTTGGAGGAGCTATGAAAACACCCGGCTATCTGCTCCCGCTTGATTAAGCGACGCATTGCCCCCAGACCGGATGCCGGAGATTCCAAGCCTTAGCAGAGATGCCGAGAGATCTTCAGATCACCCGATGACCAGATCATCCGATCATTCGATGCGCAAGCTTCTGATTTGCGTTCGCCACCCTTTTGACCAGTGGAACGCGCCGGCATGGTTCTCCGAGCGCTTGCGGAAGGAGTTCCCGCAAATTGAAATCGTTCATCTTCCCGATTACAAGCGAGTCGACGAAGAAATCCTCGATGCTGAAATCGTCATCGCCTGGTCGATCCGTCCCGAGCAGATCGCGGCGGCAAAGAAACTGCGCTGGATTCACTCTCCGGCGGCGGCGGTTCATCAGCTGATATTTCCGGAACTCGTCAACAGCGACGTCATTCTCACTAATGCGCGCGAAGTGCATGGGCCGGTGGTGGCCGAGCACGTGATCGCGCTCATCTTTGCGCTGGCCAAGAAAATTCCCGACTCGGTGCGCCTGCAGGAGAAGCACGTTTGGGGACAGCAGATCCTGTGGGACGAACTGCCTCGCGTGCGTGAGGTCGCAGGCGCAACCGTCGGTCTCATAGGCCTCGGCAGTATCGGACGCGCGGTCGCCAAGAGCGCGAAAGCCCTGGGCATGCGGGTGATCGCTGTGCGCGAGCACCCGGAGAAGGGAAGTAATGGCGCGGACGCCGTATTTGCTCCGGCTCAAATCGACGAGGTATTTCGCCAAGCCGACTACATAGTGCTGGCAGCGCCGGTCACGGACAGCACGAAGGCCCTCGCCAACGCTGAACGTCTGGCGCTCATGAAGCCGGACGCCTGCCTGATCAACGTCGGCCGCGGCCCGCTGGTGGATGAACCCGCGCTCGTCGACGGGCTTCGAGAGCAAAGGATTGGGGGCGCGGCGCTCGACGTATTTCCGAAAGAGCCGCTCCCCGCCGACTCGCCGTTGTGGGATGTTCCGAATCTGCTGATCACTCCACACACCGCCGCGCTGACCGACAAGTTATGGGAGCGGCATTACGCGCTGTTTTCCGAAAATCTGCGCCGCTATCTCGGTGGCCAATCCCTATTGGCGGTGGTGGATAAGCGAAAAGGCTACTAACAATCTCTCTACCTCGTATCGATCCCAAACCCCAGGAACGCATTTACTTCCACAGGTTCATTCCCCCGAAATGCCGGACGAAACTTCCAATTGCGCAAAGCCACCAAAAGTTTTGAAGTAGTTTCAGCGGAACCGGGCTCGAGTACCCTCAGGTCCTTGAGATTTCCGGAGCGGTCGAGGATGCAAGCGAACACTACATAAGTCGGACGTAGTCCTTGGGGCAAGTCATCGCGTATGGTCTCAGGTTTAGTGAGGTCTCCGGTATAAGGGTGCGCGGCGGATGTAGCATCGGCATATTGCATCACTGCCGTTCCGAGCGATGTTTCGATGTAGATGGAGTAGTTGTCGCCCTTCAATTGGCCGTAGCGATTGAAGACGCCGCCGGAGCTTGAAGTGGCCTTTACCGTATAGCTCGGTCCTCCGTGAGCGCTGGTGGACGAATGTCCGGGGCCCGTCGATGGGGCGTCGCCGCCGGGACTTCCGAAACTGGGCAGCGTGACCGTAGTCGTGCCGCCTTGCACGGATACGCCGGGCATGGCGGGTGTGCCACTGGTGCCGGTCCCTGCGCCACCGGGCCCAGGATACGGCGAAATCCCGGTACGTGCGTTTGGATCGGAGCCGCGTCCTGTGCCTTCTTTACCCGCGCCTGAACCTTCTCCTTGCAATCCGCTGCCGGGGCCATTGCCTTTGCCGACGCCCGATCCGCCGCCGCTGCCGCCGAGGCCACTTTTTGCCGTGCCGCTGGGCGACATGGCGAGAGCGCCACCGCTGGTAGAGTTCGGCAGTCCAACTTTTGTTCCCGGTTGGTTGGAGACGACGACCCCGGAGCCGGCAGCGTTGCCTCCAGCGTTGGTCGGTGGAGCTACGGAAGAACCGAGGTCGAGCGGACCGCCGGCTCCGGTTCCCTTGTTGCCTCGTCCGCTGCCAGAGAGGGCTTTGCCGCCGCCGAGGCCCGGCGGAGGCGGTATGACGTCGGCGGAGCCGAGGAGCGAACCTGCGGATTGGCCTGCGGACCGACCGGAGCGGCCGCCGCCGTTTCCTGGAGAACCGTTTCGCTGAGAGTCGTGTTCGTCGATGCTGGCCGGAGGCGGCACAACCTGGGACGCAAGAGTGCCAACACCAGATCTGGCAAGTGATCCTCCGCCAGATGCAGTCGGTGGCGGAGGCACAGGCTTTGCGCGCAAGTCGCCAGTGGCGGAGCTTCCCCAGCTGTTGAGATCGCGGCTGACCTGCGACGGCGGCGGCGCTACCACGGCAGGGGCGGGCAGCGTCAGCTTGGGGGTGGACGATACGTCGCGCGGAGGCGCGGAAACCGGCGGCGCAACCACGTCGACGGTTTGCGTCAACGGGGCACGGGAACTGGCCAAATCGCGCTGCGTGTCGCGTGGAGCGGGTGCGATGACGGTCGGCGCGAGTGGGGTTGCAGTTCGCATCTTCTCTCGCGAGACGTTCGGCGCGGGCGGGACGATGGCTGCATTCAAGGTTGGCGAAGTGCGCGTGGTTGCGTGAGAAACTTCGGGCGCGGGAGGGATGATGTTGGGCGTTAGTATGCTTGGGGTGCGGCTTGTCGTTGAATTCAACTCCGAATTCAAATCCGGCGAAGGCGGCACCACGCTCATCGTTCTCAAATATGCAGGCAGAGTTGGCGCGGTGAGAGAAGAACGCAGGCCTTCGGCGGGCGGCGGTCCGGGATTCGGTTTGAACGCGAGCAGATTGGCGACCGCGGAATCGGAATGCGGCAGATTTACCTTGGGAGCGTCCACAACTTTCTCGCTAGGCTTGTCGCCGCGCGCTACGCGGATGGTCTGGGTGCGGTGGTGGGCTTGCTGGCCGCCGGCGCGTCCGGACTTGCCGGACTTCGCTCCGCCCCGGTCTTGGGTTTGCGGCAGTTCGTCGCCGGAGTAATAGATGACGTCCCGTTCGGGATGAGTTGGAGGCAGGGGGAGCTCAAGACTCACGAAGCGTTCGGGGAGCACGATGACCGCGATCAGCAGCAGGCATTCGAGCAGCCAGCAGAGGAGCATGCCGCGATACGGGAACATGCCAACGGGCGCTTCTCCCGCCAAGCGCCTCGGAGGGCGGGCGAGCGCCGGACGTAAAGCAGACTTGAACTCTTCCCATGGTGACGACCATTCCACCAGCAGGCGCGGCGGCTCTGGCCATTGCGTGTCGGCTTCTGGAATGGTGGCAACTTCGGGCATTATTTTGGACTGCGTTATTTCCGGGGGATTCGTACTAGTGTAGTGTGCCAGAAGGATGCTCTGATTATCGCGGTGACTTCAGTGTTTTTTGTGTCTTTTTTTCTCGGACACTGGAACGGAGTTTCTCGGACGTTTCGAACGTCGATGCGAGGTGTCTACCGGGTGGTACCCCCTACCCCCCCTTTTTTCGATATATTAGAATCATAAGGTTAGGGGGAAGTTTTCGCAAAATCCTCAGGAATAAGGACTTATATGGAAAATCCTCAGGAATAAGGAGTTAGGTTGGTTTCCGGCCGCAATGCGCCCGATAAACGGGTCGAAGAGGTGGGCCACTGAAACAATGACCGGTTGCAGCTCGGATTAGTTGTCAAGGAACAGGTGGCGCTGAGGCAAATGCTTGTTTGCTATGAATCTATTTTAACAGCCGAGTCAAGGGCGTTTTTGTTCCGAAACCATTTACGCGAAGACTTCTAACAGGCTTGCGGAAGTAGTTTCTTCCGCGTCGCAGCCCCACCTCGGCGGCTAAAGGATGTGATGAAAAAAGCAGCGCGCGGGGCAGGTCAAGCGGAAAGCATTTGAGGGAATCGTCTCTCCCTGAAGTATCAAAGTCCCGCTGTCGAGCGTGCCAAGCCCTTCTGTTTAGTTTGGCCGGAATCTCGCCGGTTGGACTCAATGAAAGCGCCAACACTCTTCGCCGGCATGGGTTCCGCAAACAAGTATCCCTGGGCTGACCCACAACCGGCCAACGCCAACAGTTGGCATTGGTTAATTGTTTCCACCCCTTCAGCGATCACTTTAAGATCCAGATTACGCGCCAGCCCGACGATGGTCTTAACGATGGCATAGTTTTCGGCATCCATCGTCTTAACGAACGACTGATCGATTTTCAGGGTGTCGACTGGAAAACGACGGAGATAGCTCAGAGAGGAATATCCGGCGCCAAAATCGTCGATACTCAGCTTCACTCCTAAAGTCCGTAGCTGCGACATGGTTTGGCCGGTCGCCGCAACGTCCTTCATGGCCAAGCTCTCGGTGAGTTCGATGGTTATGCACTGCGGATCAACCGCACTCTCTTCAAGTGCATCTTTGACGTGCCCGATAAAACCGGCGTGAGAGAAATGCTTTGAGCTGATGTTGATGCTGACATATAACGGCGGGTCAGCAGGATAGCTCTGTCGCCAAATCTCCGCCTCTAAACACGCCTTCTTTAAAACCCAAGCACTAATAGGAACAATCAGGCCACACTGTTCTGCTACCGGGACAAAAGTGCTTGGTGGTATCAAATTCGATCCCGAGGGCTGCCACCGCAAGAGTGCCTCGAAGCCCTGTACCGCCCCCGTATCTACCGCGACGATAGGCTGGTAGTGAAGTGTCAGTTCTTCATTCTCGAAAGCATATCTCAACTTGGCTTCTAGAATAAGTCGACTCATGACTTGCTCGTGCATCGTGCGGTCGAAGAGCTCACTGCAAGCCTTGCCCTGGCTTTTCGCACGATACATAGCGATATCGGCATTCTGAAGCACCGCCTCCGCAGGTACCCCTGCTGATGTGAGCGCGATGCCAATTGACATGCTCTTGAAGACCTCATGTCCCTGCAGCAGGAAAGGTTGCGCAAATGAAGACTGGATTCTCTCGGCTACACGGAGGGCATTGCTCGGGTCAGTAACGTCCTCCACTAGAACCGTAAACTCATCTCCACCCATCCTCGCTATCGTGCCGTCGCTGCGCATGCATGCCCGTAGTCGGTTGCTCACTTCTTTGATTAAAACATCGCCGGTTGCGTGGCCATAGCAGTCATTGACGACCTTGAAGTCATCGATATCAATGAAAAGGACGGCAGCGGCCTGGTGTGGATGCCTTTTCATCCGATCCACGACGCTTTGCAAACGTCCCAAAAACAAGGCCCGGTTTGGAAGGCCGGTGAGCACATCATGGGTAGCGTTAAAAAGCAATTCTTCCTGAGTCTGTTTCCGTTCTGTTATATCTCGGGCATTGTAGACGATGCCGCCGATATTCTTGTGCTGAATCAAGTTTCGAACAACACACTCGAAATGGAGCCAGCTTCCGTCTGCATGTCGCAGCCGGAACTCAACTATCGGATTCTGTCCATACGCTAGCGATCGGGGCCCTGTGCTCATGGTCTTCGTGAGATCGTCCGGATGTACCAGGTCGATCATGTTTGTTCCCACGAGACTATCTCCACGCACCGCTAGAACGGTATGAACAGAAGGACTAGCGTACTTGATTTGGCCAGAGGGATCGGCGATAAGAATGATGTCGGTTGACTGCTCGGTGAGAGCGCGGAAGCGCTCTTCGCTCTCTCGGAGGGCGTTGCGTTCGGTTTCTTGCAACTGGCCGACGTGCTCTTGTCTCTGGAGCCGGAGAAAAAGGATCAGGATGGTGGTCGCTGCCAATATGGCGGCCGCCAGCAATTCGTTTCTAGCTCTCAGCGCAACACTTTGGGCCCATTGGTCCTCGGCTTCAATGGCAATCTGCACTTGGTGCTGCATCAAATCGAACTGGGGGCTGACCTCCTGGATATCGACCTGCTTTGCCCCGTCAAACTCCCGAATTTGCATCAGGATCCATTGCCGGCCGGCCGACGTAATGTAGCTGTCTAATGCGGGCCAGACCTTCTCCAGGGCAGCGGTGTGATAAGCATGAAGGTGTGCCGCCAGCACTGCTTTAGGCAGCGCGTGTCTTGCCTCCAGCATCTCCTTGTCCGCTTCGGGCGTCAGGTCCTGCTTTCGCAGGGCTGTCAACGTAAGATTGTTGATCTCTCGCGTAAGAACTGCAATTTGATTGAGAGTTACTTGGGCAGAGCGGGCTTCGTCGATCTGATTCCGGTGAAACCAAGAGAGAGCAGCCAGGACGGCGATGGCCGTCACGAGAAAACCAAATACAAAGACCAATTTCGGACGTGCTACGAGACTCCCTAATCGCGGGTTGAAGGTTCTCTGCGTGGGCTGGGCCATTCTAATCATGAAGAATCGAACAGATCTCTTCGCAAGCGCGTCTGTGCAAAAATGGGTAGTAGGTGGGTAGTAGGGAGGATCGGTTGATCCGCCTACCGCGAGTGCTACACAGTACTATCGAGGATCGGGTTCGGCTTTGGCACGTCCAGATGAGGACGCCACATTACGAAAGTGCTTGCGGTTTTGAGGGGCAGAATGTCACGCCGTGACCGTTGGTTACGAATGAGAACGTCCCGAACGTGGTGCAAGGTGGCCCAGGTTCGCGCCCGTCCTTTGGGCGCTAACCTATCACCTTGCAATCTCTGGTCACTTCGTGACTTGCTTCACGCTGCCTCGGTGTGAAGCGGACGTTCTTCGAAAGAAATATCCACCTGGTCGCCGAGTGCGGTCAGGGACTCGCGGACGGTGCCCGTGGGAAGCTCAAGCACGGAGGCGGCGTGGACGCGAACGGCGGCCAGGCGCCAGGGCTTGAGGTCCTCTTCAATGTGAATGACAATCCGCTCCCGGTCAAGGTAAACGGCGTCGATCGGAAAACGCATGGCGAAGGTGTGGATGCCGTGGGAGGGACTAATCCACAGTCCTTGACCGCGGGAGAAGTGGGACGAGCCTGTGGCCATGAGGCCGCGAAAGCGGGACCAGTGGGTGCGCGCGACCAGGAGATCGGTCGCGAGATAGGTGGTGCGTGTGCGGTTAAAAGCGTATCCCTTGGGCCGAGTCATTGAATCATTGAATCATTTATTCATTGAATCATTGAGACATTGACTCAATACCTCAATGATTCAATGACTCAATAACTTACCGTTTTCCCCCTGCAGCTGGCATGAATATATGCAGCAACTGAATTACGGCCGGCCCGACGGTGACGAAAATCAGGGAGGGCATCACAAACAGAACGAGGGGAATGATCATTTTGACGGTGGTCTTGGCGGCCTGTTCTTCGGCGCGTTGGCGGCGCTCGGTGCGCAGGGAATCGGAATGCACGCGCAAGGCCTGGGCCACGCTGGTTCCGAAGCGGTCGGTTTGAATCAGGGTAGCGACCAGCGAGCGAATGTCATCGACGCCGGTGCGCTCGGCCAGATTGCGGAGCGCCTCGACGCGCGGTTTTCCGGCGCGAATCTCCAGGTCGAAGAGATGGAATTCGCCACTCAGTTCCGGGTGCGAGGTGCGCAGGTCCTCGCCCACTCGCATCATGGCCTGGTCGAGAGCCAAGCCCGCTTCCACACAGATGACGGTTAAATCGAGGGCATCGGGAAGGCCGAGGCGAATCCGGAGCTGCCGTTCCTTCAGCTTCCTTTTTAGCAAGAATCGCGGGAGAAAAAAGCCGAACGCCGTCAGGCCGCAAAGCAGCAGGGGCGAATTGAATCCGGTAAAGAGAAAAACGGAGAAGAAACCAATCGCGGCGAACAGGACGCGCAAACCGCGATAGATGGTAACGTGCTGGGGGTTGCGATATCCCGCCTGAATCAGCCAGGCCCGGGTTTGCGAAACATCGGCGGGCGAGACCGGCAAGGCGCGGCTGAAGGGATCGAGGGCCTGCTCCATGCGTTCGCGGATGGCGGGTTTGGTCGGGGCTTTGGGGCGCTGCCAGCCGATTTCACGCAGGCGCGATCCGAGCGCCGACGACGGCACAACCGCGGCTGCGCCAAAAGCGAAAACGATCACCGCGATGGCGAAAAAAACGAAAATGGAGAGCGCCAGCAGCATGATTCAGACCTGAATCCTGATAATTCTGCGAATGTAAAAGTAGCCGATGGTCTGCAAAGTGATGCCGCCGACGATCAAAGCGTGTCCCAGCGGGTCGGTGAACAGCGGGCGAATGAATCCGGGGTTGAGGACCACCATGACAGCCACAACCGTGGGCGGCAGAGCCATGAGCAGCACCATGGTGAGACGTCCCTGGGCGGTGTGGACGCGGACCTGGCGCAAGATCTTGAAGCGTTCGCGGATTACATAGGACAGGTTGTCAAGAATCTCGGCCAGATTGCCGCCGGTTTCGCGCTGCAACATCACCGCGGTCACGAAGAACTTGACGTCGACCAGAGGCACGCGGTCGGCCAGGTTGAGCAGGGCGTCGCGCACCGGGAGCCCGAATTTCTGTTCTTCGTAGAGCTGGCGGAATTCTCCGGCAACCGGTTCGGAGGCTTCGTTGGCAATCATTTCGAGCGCGGTGGTAAAGGCGTGTCCGGCGCGAACGGCGCGGGCGAGCGTATCGATGGCCTCGGGAAACTTCTCCTCAAATTTGGTGAAGCGCTTGGTCCGTCGATGGGAGGCATAGGCGTAGGGAATAAAAAAACCGAGCAGAGCGCCGGCCCAGCCGAACGGCAGGGCGCCGCCGGCGATGAAAGCGATGACGGCGAATAGCAGGGCCGACACGGCGCAAAGCATCAGGAAGTTTCCGGCGCGAACATCCACGTTTCCCTGAGCCAGCATTTTTTGCAGAAGTGAGACTCGCTCCGAGCGGCGGAGAAAGGTGTCGAAAGCCGGTATCTGGCTGAGCACTTCATCGCGAAGAAGTGCCACGGCTGGCGCGACTGGCTCGGTTGGCTTCTGAACGCTGGAGAGGCGATCGCGGAGAACCCGGGCCTGGGCCTTGCGCTGATCAAACAAAGATATGCCGGCAAAGACCGCCACGGTGACCAGCACAAACACCAGCAAGGCGATAAAGAGCGGCATCCGCTAGACCTCCATCCGGGACTCGAAGAGCGCGGGGCTCAGGCGGCAGCCGGCGGTGGCGAGGCGCTCGGCGAAATGCGGCGGGATGCCAGTCGAATGGAAGACGCCGCGCACCTTCCCGCTCTCGTCAACGCCGGTACGTTCAAACACAAAAACGTCCTGCATCGTGATCATTTCTCCGTCCATTCCGGTGACTTCGGAAATGGTGAGCACCTTTCGCGAACCGTCGGAGAGACGCGCGACCTGGACGACGACGTGGATAGCGTTCGAGATCTGCTGGCGAATCGCACGCTCGGGAATGTTCAGGTTGGCCATGGAAACCATATTTTCGACGCGAGCCAGGGCGTCGCGCGGCGAGTTGGCATGTACGGTGGTGAGCGAACCCTCGTGACCGGTATTCATGGCCTGAAGCATGTCGAAGGCTTCTTCGCCGCGCACCTCGCCCACCACAATGCGATCGGGACGCATGCGCAGGCTGTTGATGAC
>JBEKYF010000054.1:0-27240 GCA_049511255.1 Terriglobales bacterium
TGATAGCAGTAGAGGAGCACCTGGTCGCCGATGTTCCCAATCCGGTTTTGCGAGGCCTGCACCAGTCCGAGGCGCAGATCCTTGGGAGAGAACTCGACTCCATAAAAGTATCCCGAAATGTGCCGGTCGGTTGTCAGCATAACAATGGCGGCGGCGTGCGCGTACTGCTCGGTTTTCGGATCGAACTGATATTGGAAGCCGACCGACTTGGTGAGCGCATTGATCTGGTCCGCCTTGCCGGTAAGGAAGTGCCAACCTTGATCGGCGTTCGCGCGGCCGTAGCGCTTCATCATGTCCCGCTTTTTTTCCGCGGCCATTTCCGTGGTTTCACGCGGGTCGAAGCTCACGGTGAGGACGTCAAAATCTTTGCCGAGATTAAACGTCAGTGCCTTCATCGAACCGACCAGGCCTTGCAGAAGTTCGCTACAGAGCATGGGACACTGGTAATAACCCAAGTTCAGAATGACGGGGCGCCCGTGGCCGAAGTAGTCGGCGAGTTTCACGGGGTTGCCGAGTTCGTCGCGAAATTCGAGATTGGCGGGAACTTCGGCGTTGAGATGTTGCTCGATGCCGACAAATTCGAGCCCAGGTGGACGCTGGTTAACCGGCGGACTTATGATGCCGCCACTCATAGGACCGCGCCCCTGCGCACACAGCGGGGCGACCGAGAGCATCAGCAGAAGAATTACTGCCGTAATCGAATTGGCGAAACTGCTTTTACTGCGCACTGCTTTTTCCTTTTCCGGCTGTCCGGCCGGAACGGTTTGCGGGGACTGAGGCCCCAAAAGTTTCTACTGCTTCGCTGCTGCCGATTTCTGCGCTGGCGCTTTGCTCGCCGCCGTTGTGTTCAAATCCGCGCAGCCTTGCGAACACACGGGCAATCCCTGCTGGACGACCAACTCCATGGCGCGCTCGATCGGAATGTGCGCGACGCCTGCTTTTTCGTCGACCCAGCCGTAGCTGTTGAGTTGGTTTTCCTGTTTGACGAGGAAGTCGCGAAACTGGCCGCGCTCGTTGGTTTCGAGCATGGGCGCGCCGTTTTCCTTGAACTGTTTGTCCATGTAGTCCTGCGTGACCACACGCGACATCGTACCCTTGGAAGTAACCAACGGACTGGCAGTGGCCATTCGCGACCGCTCGTAATTGTCGAGGAACGAGTACATGTGGGCGATGATGAAATAAATGGCTACGCCAACGATCGCGAGGCCGATCATGAAGGCGAAGGCGCCGCGCGTGCTCAGGTCTTCGCGTTCGAAACCGGGTTCGGGGCCGGGTTGGCCGTGGTTCATCATTTCTTCACTCATATTCCGTTACTCATGCGACGGCTCCAGAAGTCTCAGCGTCTGCGGCGCGTTGACGGCGAGCAGCGGACGCGATCTCAGATTATGGAAGAAGTAGGCCATCCAAAGACCGCCGATGCCGGCGATGATTGTGAAATGCAGCCAGCTCAGGTGAAACGTGGGATGCGACGCCGGCTCGATATGCCAAAAGATATCGACGATACGCATGAATATGAGCCAGGAAGCGACCCAGACCAGATTGCGCGCCTTGCGCTTCAATTGGCGGGAGAGCAAGAGCGCGAAAGGCACGGCGAAGTGGAACACCACGAGGAACAGGCCGACCACTTCCCATCCGCCATTCATGCGGCGCACGTACCACGGAATCTCTTCGGGCAGGTTGCCGGCCCAGATGATGAGCCACTGCGAGAAATTGAAGTAAGCCCAGACCATGACCAAGGCGAGCATGAACTTGCCGTGGTCGTGGACTTCGGTATCAGTGAGATACTCGGACATCGGCTTGCGTTTGCCGAGGATGCTCTCGATCACCACGCAGAAGCAGAAGGCGGAGAGCGCTTCACCCGCGATGAAAAGCAGGCCGTAGATGGTCGAGATCCAGCGCGCTTGCAGCGACATCACCCAGTCGATCACGGCGAACGAAATCGTGAGCGAGTAGATGACGAGCCCAATGGAACTCATAGCGCGGAAACGCAGCGTGCTCTGTCCCGCGATCGAGTCCTGCTCGGTGGACCAGCGATTCAGAAAGTAGGCCATCCCGATCCAGATAACGAAGTAAAGAATGTAGCGCAGCAGGATGCCGTTGAAGTTGAGATAGCTGTGCGCGATTTCCGCGATCTTGGGGTCGGTGCGTCCATCGGGCCGGGCCCAGAAATACAGCTTCGGCAAATTCAGCAAAATCGGGATGAACAGCACGAACATGAGGGGCAGCGTCATCATGCCCGATTCCAGAATGCGGCGAATCACCGCGCCCCAGGCTCCGCCGACTAGGTGGTAAAGCATCAGGATGGCCATGCATCCGAGCGAAAGGCCGAGCCAGAACATGAAGCCGATGAGGTAGGCGGAATAAAAACTGCCGGGAGCAAGGAAAGCGCCCGCGACGGAAGCAATGGCCGCGATCGCGCCAATGACGAGCGACCGCTGCTCCATAGTCTGGGCCACGGGCGGGGCCATCAGGTCCGACTTATTCATGGTGGCCGAGGTCATTTGGGTTCCTCTCCGGTTACGGGGGCGGGCGGCGCGACTTGTGGCAGCGTGGCTCCGTTGCCAATGTCGCGGAACTGCGGCGGAGGTGACGGAACTTTTTGTCCAGCGGGAATGTCGCTCGAAGGTGCATTCTGGCTCAGTTGCAGCGCGCGGATGTAAGCGGCGATGCACCAGCGATCGCGCGGCGCAACCTGCGTGCCATATTCGGGCATCACGCCGAAGCCGTTGGTCATCACGTCGAAGAAGTAGCCGATCGGCACTTTGCGCAGGCGCTCGATGTGATACGACGGCGGGTGGCGGAAGCCGCGCGAGGGAATGTAACCATTGCCATCGCCGACGCGTCCGTGACACGGCGTGCAGTTGATGTTGAAACGCTCGCGTCCGCGGGCAAGAACTTCGGCCGTCACCGGGAAGGGCAGATAGTCGCCGGGAGCGTTGCCGATTTTCCCGGTGTAGAAATACGTGTCTTCGTGGAGATCGCCGCGTGCGACCGTGCCCTCGACCGGCAAGCGGGCGGAGCGATCGTCAGGGAAAAAATCGCTCTTCGCCATGGGCCGGTAATAGGGCTGCACGTGCATGTCGAGGCGGCATCCGGCGGTGATGGCAATCAGCGCCAGCAGCGCGGGCAAAACTTTTCGGAGGTTGCGCTTAGCTAGACTACCCATGGCTAGCTTGGCACCTCCGCGATCATTCGTGGAGCGAGGCCCGTGAGAAACGAGCGCGTGCCGGCAGCGTCATATTTCGGGTCGCTCGAAAACACGACCAGGAAAAATTTATTGTCAGAGGCCTTGGCGAACTCGGGCACGTTGAACACCGGGTGATATGGCATGGGAAGGCCGTTCAGAACAAGCATGCCAATAGCGGCGGAAAGCCCGGCGAAAAGAATCGTCAGTTCGAAGGTCACTACGATGAACGAAGGCCAGGAGTGAAACGGGCGTCCGCCGATGTTGACCGGATAAGTGATCACCGCCACCCAATACTGCAGCGCGTACGCCGATATCCCGCCGATAAGTCCGCCGATGAGGACGACGAGGGGCACGCGGTTTTTGTGAAAGCCGATAGCTTCGGCAAGGCCCTCAATCGGGAACGGACTGTAGGCATCGATCTTCTGGTAGCCCGCTTGGTGCGTTTTGTGGGCGGCATCGACCAGTTCCTGGGCCGAATCGAATTCCGCCATCAATCCGTAAATCGAAGAATCGCGCATTGAAGTTGAAGTTGTCATTGCTTTGCCTCCGCCTCCTCGTGCACGTGCGACTCCGGCAGCAAGGTGCGCAATTCGAACATGGAGATCATGGGCAGGATGCGTACGAATAGAAACATGGCAGTAAGGAACAAGCCGATTGTGCCGAGGTAAGTCATCCAGTCCCACTTGGTTGGGTAGTACATGCCCCACGAAGAAGTCAGGAAGTCGCGGCTCAAACTGACCACCACGATAATAAAGCGCTCCAGCCACATGCCGACCAGCACAATGAACGAGATGATCCAGAGCCAACCGGTAGAGACGCGGAACCTCTTCAGCCAGAGAACCTGCGGGATGAAAATGTTGCAGGCGAGCAACGCCATGTATGACAAGCGATACGGCCCGTGCAGCCGGTTCCAAAGCAGGAACGAATCGAACTGGCTGCCACTGTACCAGCCCATGAATGCCTCCATGCCATAGCCGTAGGCAACGATGAGGCCGGTGGCAAGCATCACCTTGGCCGAATTCTCGAGATGCCGCATGGTGATGAAGTCTTGGAGTCCGTAGATCGCGCGGATTGGAATCGCAAGACAAAGAACCATGGCGAAACCGGAATAGATGGCGCCCGCGACAAAGTACGGAGGGAAGATAGTTGTGTGCCAGCCGGGGACGATGCCGACGGCGAAATCGAAGCTGACGACCGTGTGCACCGAAAGCACCAGCGGTGTCGCGAGCCCGGCGAGAAGTAAGTAGGCCGTTTCGTAACGGTGCCAGTGCCGCGCGGAACCACGCCATCCCATGGCAAGCAACCCGTAGATGCGCTGGACTAAGGGAATGTCGGCGCGATCGCGCAATGTGGCGAGATCCGGAATCAATCCCACAAACCAGAACACCAGCGAAATGGTGAAGTAAGTCGAAACCGCGAACACGTCCCACACCAGCGGACTGCGGAAGTTCGGCCAGTAACGCATGGTGTTCGGGTAAGGAAACATCCAGTAAAAAAGCCACGGGCGTCCCATGTGGGCGAGCGGGAAGATACCGGCGCAGGCCACGGCAAACAGCGTCATGGCTTCGGCGAAGCGGTTGATGGAGTTGCGCCAGGTCTGGCGGAGGAGGCACAGGATCGCCGAAATCAGCGTCCCCGCGTGGCCAATACCGATCCACCACACGAAGTTGACAATGGCAAATCCCCAACCGACGGGGATGTTGATGCCCCAGATCCCCGTACCTTTAATGAACAGATAACCAAGGGCGATCATCAGCATGTTCATCATCGAGAATACGATCACGAAGCCGACGATCCATCCCAGCGAGACGGGGCGGCTTAGCACGATATTGCTGATCTTCTCGGTGATGGTGGAGAAGGTGTAACCCGGTGCAATCTCCGACACTCGCCTGTCTGCCACTGGTATTTGTGTGTTGGTAGCCATGCCTTACATGCGCTCCACTTACGCTCTTATCTTTTGTCGTAACTCAGCTTCTAACTTAGCTTCTAACTCTGGATTAGGATTGCGAACTTCCGCCAGATACGTTGTGCGCGGCCGCGTATTCAATTCACCCAGCAGGGAGTAGTTTCTCGCCTGCGCTTTCCACTTATTGACCTGGCTGTTCGGATCGTTGAGATTGCCGAAGACGATCGCGTTGGCCGGGCACGACTGCTGGCACGCCGTTTGCAGATCGCCTTCTTTAATGGTCGAATCGGCGCGTTCGGCGTCAATGCGGCGCTCGTTGATGCGCTGCACGCAGTAAGTGCACTTTTCCATGACGCCGCGGCTGCGGACGGTCACGTCAGGATTGCGCATGAGCTTGAACTGCGGAGTCTCCCAGTCCTCGAAAAGCAGAAAATTGAACCGCCGCACTTTGTAGGGACAGTTATTGGAGCAGTAACGCGTGCCGACGCAGCGGTTGTAGACCATGTCGTTCAGGCCTTCACTGCTGTGCACGGTCGCCTGCACCGGACAGACCAGTTCGCAGGGCGCATTCTCGCATTGCATGCAGGGCACGGGCTGGAAGAAGCCCTTGGGATTTTCGCGCGGGCCGTTGTAGTAAGCGTCCACGCGTAGCCAGTGCATGTGGCGGCCCTTGAGGGTTTGCTCTTTGCCGACCACGGCGACGTTGTTTTCCGACTGGCAGGCGACGATGCAGTTATTGCATCCGACGCAGGAATTCAGATCTATCGCCATTCCCCAGGAGTAAGTTTCCTTCGAATAATCGAAGGGCTTGTAAAGCGTGAGGTCCTGCGGCGGGTCGCCTTCTTTCGCGAAGTTCGGCTCTTTTTTGTACTCCTCGAGGCTGCGCTCCTGCACCAGCGGACGCTCGCCGACAGGAGTTTCCATCGTCTGATAACCCTGCGTGCTGGCGAGCTGATAAATCTCGCCGGTGGGGGTGAGTTTAGCGCCGTCCGCAAACCACGGCGCCTGACTCGTCCGCAACGGGTAAACGTCGAAGCCCGTGCCGCTGCCAACGCGGCCAGCGCGCGTGCGCCCGTAACCGAGAAAGACAGTGATCGAGTTATCGGGATGGCCGGCCTGAATCCAGACTGCGCCTTTTACTTTCTTTCCCTGGAATTCCAGGTCGGCGACGTCTTTAAAATTCAGCTTTAGCCGCTCGGCCATTGCGGGGCCGATCATGATGGGATTGTCCCAGGTCAACTTAGTAAGTGGCTTCGGAAGTTCCTGCAACCAGCCGTTATTCGAGAAGCGGCCGTCATAGATTGAGGGATCGCGGCGGAAGTTAAGCTCGATAACACGCTCGACCGCCAGCGTATAGAACATGTCCTCTGCGGGTTTGGACGAGGCCTGGTAGGCTGGTTTCAAGGCCACTTGTTTTGGTGAGGACGCCGTGCCTGCCACCCATCCGTCGTGCAGCGACTTGCGCCAGAAAGCGTCAAAGTCCACGCCGGTGTGCTGTTTTTGCCAGTACTGCTGAACGAGATCGTGGCCAGCGCCTGATTGTCCGGCGAGAGTCGCGATGATCTCGTGTGCGCTCCTGCCGCCGTAGAGCGGTTCGATGAGCGGTTGAATAATGCTGACCGTACCGTCATACGCGCGAGCATCGCTCCAGGATTCGAGGTAATGGGCTTCAGGAATGTGCCACTGGCAAAGCTCGGCTGTCTCATTCCGATGCGAGCCGAGAAACACTTTCAGGCTGACAGCATTTGATTTCAGCGCCGAGGCAAATTCCAGTTCCGCAGGCGCGTCGTATGCCGGGTTGCCGCCAAGAATCAGCAGCAGATCGACTTTCCCCGCCCGAATGTCTTCCGTCAGCGAGCGTAGCGACTCGCTGCGGCTCACCGGATTAGCATCCACCGGGTCGGCGTAGAAGACCGTCTTACCGACATTGCCCAGCGCTTCATTGATTGCGTGCGCAAACGCGTGAACTGCTGGTGGCTGATGATCACCCGCAATGACGAGAGTAGAGCCCCTGTGCGCGAGCAGGTCCTTAGAGATAGGGCCGGTGAAATGTTGGTGTTCAACCCCGGCGCCCTCACCCGCGTTCATCCCGAGCTTATTGGCCAGACCACGAGCGAAGCTTTCAACCTCCACGGCCCGCATCGGCAGCCGGTGATCCGCCTTCATTCCCGTTGAACTCGGCGTGCTCTCGACCACGTACAGCCGGTTCATGTTCGCGTCAGGATTGCGGCGCGCCGCGAAATCCCGCGTGTAGCGCGCCGAGCCAGGGAATCCAGCGTAGAGGAAGTCAGCGTCAAGCGAAACAATGATGTCAGCCTTCGACAAGTCGTAGCGCGTCTCAACCACCTCGCCGAACGCCAGCTTCCCGCCTTCGTAAACGTTGTCGCGGTTGATGGGCTCATAGACGTGCCACTTAGCTTGCGGATTCGCGTCGAGATAACTGCGAATCTGCGCCGCCAGCGTGGGCGAAGAAACGGTCTGCGTCAAAATGCGGACGCCGCTGCCCGCGATGCTCTTCTCCGCACTCATCGGCCCGCGAAGAGCCTCCACGAACGCATTCCACGAACGGACGTCCCCCAGGTAAGTGATGTCCTTCGCCCGATCCGGATCGTAGAGATCGAGAATGGAAGCCTGCGCGTAAACGTCAGTGCCGCCGAGGCTGGCAGGGTGCTGCGGATTGCCTTCGATTTTCGTCGGACGGAAAAGATGGCTTTCAACCAGAATGGGCGCGGCGTAGCCGTTGAGCGTGAACGCAGTCGCATAGAACATGGGACGTCCCGGAACCAAGTTTTCCGGCTGCCGCACATAGGGCACGATCTCGGTGATCGGCATCCTCGTGCAACCGGTCAAACCGGCGAGCGCCAGCGACGCGCCCATGGTTTTCAGGAAGCCGCGGCGCGAGAAATCATCGAGCCATTCGGAAGCCCCTTTGGGAAACTCGCGGCGGAGCATCTCCTGAAACTCGTCGCTGCCGGCCAGCTCTTCGAGGCTGCGCCAGTACTCGGGGCCGGTCGTCTCCTTGATCTGCGCCTTCACGGTCGCCAGGTCAAGCTCTTTTCGTTTGCTGGGGCAGACGTCGGTTCCGACTTTGGTTCCGGTCGGTTTTATTTTTTGCTCGTCCATGCTCATCGTCGATCTTCTAGTTCTCTTGATCAGTTCTTTTCATCATTGATCTGCCGATCCGTATCTACCGATGGCAGGTGTTGCAACTGGTGATGTCGTTGACCGAGCGCACCTTGTATTGCTCCTTCAATGCGTTCCCGAGCGTTTTCTGATCGGAGTATGCCGTTCCCTTCACCACGACGGGCTCGCCCGTGGAAGGCTGCTCATAGCGCATGTTGAAAACTTGTTCGCGCGGGCGCAGATATTTTTCTGGAGCCCGGTGGCAGTCGAGGCAGAATTCCATCTGCAGCGACGCGTACTGATACATCAGCGGCATCTGGTCGACAGGACCGTGGCAGGTGTTGCAGCCCACACCCTTATTCACGTGGATGCTGTGATTGAAATATACGTAGTTGGGCAACTGGTTGACGCGCGTCCATTCGAGCGAGCGGCCAGTGCGGAAACTTTCGCGGACGGGCTCCAGATAAGCCGCATTAGTCCAGATCTGCGCATGGCAGTTGATGCAGGTCTTGGTGGGCGGGATGCCGGCGAAGCTCGATTGCTCGACCGAGGTGTGACAGTAGCGGCAGTCGATACCGAGCCCGGTCACATGGTGCTTGTGGCTGAAGGGGACGGGCTGCGACTTCCTCACTCCGGCATAGGTGATGTACGGAGAACGCTCAATCTGCACCATGGCCCAAAATAGCGCGGCCACGGCAACAACAGTCAGGACCATTGAGGCCCGGGCGATTGCATTGGCGCTGCGTGGAAAGATCTGCATTACGTGTGGAAGTTCAAAATTATGAAATTGGTTTGCGCCGCTCCCGGCTGACCGCAGTCGTATGATTTACGTCACGTGTCGTTGTGATGCACGGCACTGAAAGAAGCGAGTATAACAGTTAAAGGGCGAAATGGAACAGGTCGCGCAGCCTTTCTTTCTGCTAATTCGGAATCTCAATTTGGAAAATTGAATCTCGAGAGAATTTGAAAGCATCTCTGGATCCTGACCGGAAGTTAGAACCTTCGGTCACTGCATTGTGAAGGCGTTTCTGGAAAATTGGCCGGCAACGAAACCTCAGCGCAGGTTCATGACCAGCAGTTTGGGTTCCGTCATTTCCTGAATCGCGTCGCGCAAGCCCTCTCGGCCGAATCCGGAATCTTTAATGCCGCCATAAGGCATGTGATCGATGCGAAACGTAGGCACGTCGCCGGCGATCAAGCCTCCGACTTCGAGTTCGTCGTAGGCCTGAAAGATGAGTTTGGCGTCGCGCGTGAAAAGCCCAGCCTGCAGGCCGTAGGCAGAACTGTTGATCTGTTTCAGCGCGGAGGCGAAATCGTTGTAGGGCTCGACGGTCACCACCGGCGCAAAGATTTCCTGGCAATTCACTTTCATGCTGGGCTTGGTGCTGGTAAGCACAGTGGGCTCGAACAGCGAACCTTTGCGGTTGCCGCCGCAGAGCAGGCGCGCCCCACCGCGAACCGCCTCCTGCACCCACTCGGCGGCGCGGATGGCATCGCTTTCGCGGATGAGCGGGCCGAGGTCGCTCGACTCGTCGAGCGGATCTCCGGCTTTCAGTTTGCGGACTCCCGCCAGCAATAGCTCGGTGAATTTCCCGTAGACGGAGTGCTCGACCAGAATGCGCTGCACGGAAATGCAGGACTGTCCGGCGTAAGCAAAGCTTCCGGTGACGCAGCGGTCGGCGGCGTAAGCGAGATCGGTATCGCTATGGACGATGACGCCCGAGTTCCCTCCCAGTTCGAGAACAACTTTCTTCTTTCCCGCGTTGTTCTTGATGGCCCAACCGACGGCGGCGCTGCCCGTGAAGCTGATGAGCTTGATGCGTTCATCGGTGACCAGCAGACCGGAATCTTCGTTCGAAAGCAACACGGCGTTGAATCCGCCATCCGGCCATCCCGCTTGCTGGATCACTTCCGCCAGCAACAGCGCGGTGAGCGGCGTCTCGGGGGCGGGCTTGAGAACCATGGAACAGCCGGCGGCGATGGCCGGGGCCACTTTGTGGGCGACCAGGTTCAAGGGAAAATTGAAGGGTGTGATGCCGGCGATGGGGCCGAGCGGAAAACGTTTGACGATGCCCCACCGTCCGGCGGTTGACTGCTGCCAATCGAGCGGCAAATATTCGCCGTAGCCGCGAACCGTCTCTTCGGCCGCGATGTTGAACGTAAAGACGGCGCGGTCAACTTCGGTCCGAGCGCTTTTGATTGGCTTGCCCGCTTCCAGCGCAATCGTGCGTGCAAATTCGTCTTTGCGATCGTGAATGCCGGCCGCAATCTGGCGCAAAACTCTTTGGCGTTCGAAGGCGGGCAGTCGCCGGGTGGTTCCGAAAGCCTTGACGGCCGCGGCAATGGCGGCCTCCGCGTGTTCGCCACGTCCCTGGTGGACATGCGCGATCAGGGCGCCGTCGTAAGGCGCGCGTACATCGACGATGTCACCCTCTTCCAGCCACTTCCCGTCCAGGAAGAAACCGTGGGTTGCAACTGGAGTCACCGTCATCTCGGCCATGCCTTACCTCTTTCGAGCGCGTTCGTGATTCGCGCCTGATGATTCGAGTCTCGACTCGAGTAAAAAGATTATAAAACTTCTCGGGAAGCGCGTTATCGACAGGAAAGGGTCCCAAGTGTCAGGTCTCAGGAAAACCAAAGGCGGCTCAACTTCGTTCCTGAGACCTGACACCTTCGACCTGAGACCTATTTCATTTGCCGGTTTGCGGTTTTAAGCGGTCGTCGATTTCCACCTGGTATCCGGCGACGAGGCGATTCGTTTCATTCGCCATGCCGACCACGGACATCAACTCTTTGAACTGGGCATCGGTCATGCCTTTATTTATCGCCGAGGCGGTATGCGAAGCGATGCAGTATTCGCACTGGTTCGTAACCGAGACGGCGACATAGATCATTTCTTTGGTGAGCGGATCGAGCGCTCCGGGAGCCATGATCTGCTTGATGTCTTCCCAAGTCCGCTTGAGCATGACTGGATCGTGCGCGATCGCCTTCCAGAAATTGTTGATCCAGTCGGTCTTGCGCGTAGCCATAATGTCGTCATAGATAGCGCGCACCTCAGGGCTGGCATCGGCGTATTCGATAAGGCCAAAAATTGACATAGAGTCTCTCCGGTAGATTTTGAGCCGCGTAGGTAGATAATAGTTGACGGTGGTGTTCCATGAGTGCTGCAATTTTAGTAGCGGTTATCGGCGCTGTGGCAACGCTTATTGTGGCCGTGATCTCCCACTTCTTTGCGCGGCGCCGCGAACTCCAACTGAAAAACTTGGAATTCAAGCTCGACCGATACGCCGATTTCCTAGGAGCCTTTGCGGAAATGGGCAGCGGACAGAAGACCTACGAGGCTCACCTAAGGGTTGCAAGCGCCATCAACACGATGAACCTTTTCGCGAGTCGCGACGTCCTTCATAATGTCTAAACTCTGTTGGATTATGTCGGCACTCATAAAGACATAACGACGTATTCCGTTGTCGAACAGGACAAGATCATAAACCACATTATTCTGTCGATTCGGGCCGACCTTGGCGAAGAGACATCGAGCTTGGCTAACTTTCCATTTCGCACAATTTCGCCCGGAGTCGGGCCCAATAGCCCGATTCACGAAATCCAGTCTAAAACTTTGTAGTACACCCCGGCCAACGGTAGAAACCAAGGATTGCCATTGTAAAGTCCGAGCGGTGCGCCGGGGAAAGGGATCTCCGCAAAAGGATTGTCAGTCTTTCCCTCTGCGATCCATTCGGCCATCTTCTTTCCTTGATACGTGGCCATGGCAACGCCGTGTCCCGCATACCCCACGGCGAAATAGATGCCATCGATTTGGCCGGCGTGCGGCATGATGTCGAAGCAGAAATCGAGCGTACCGCCCCAAACGTATTCGACTTTCGTGTCGCGCAGTTGCGGATACACGTCGACCATTCCCAGCCGCAGAATTTCGGCGCTTTTACGGATCGTCTGATCGGTCTCCGGGAAAAAAGCGGCGCGCCCGCCGAACAACATGCGATTATCGGGGGTAAGGCGGTAGTAGTAAAGATAGTTCTTGGAATCGTAGATCTGACGATTGCGCGGGCTCAGTTCGCGGGCCAGCGCTTCCGAGAGCACTTGGGTTGTAATAATAAACGACCCGATGGGGATGATCTTCTTCCGCAGCGCGGGAGTCGCCGCGCCTGTGTAACCGCTGGTTCCGATCAGCACGTTGCGCGCCCAGATCGCGCCACGAGAACTGTTCAGCCTGAAACCCGGCGCACCGTCACGCGATTCGCGCTGGATGTTTAGCAATCGTGTGCGCTCACAGATCTGGGCGCCGGCGCGCATGGCGGCAGCGCCGAGTCCGGCCACGTAGCGCGCAGGATTCAGGCCAACTGAAATTTCGTCGACCATGCCGCCGTAATAAATGTCGGAACCGATTTCGCTGCCGAGTTGGTCGCGAGGCACGACGCGCAACTGGTGGTTGAATTCGCGGGCGATCACTTCAACCTGGCGGGCGTAGTCATCGAAATGCGCCTGCTTGCAGGCAACTTCGAGGTGTCCGGTGCGGGCGAAATCGCAGGCGATATTTTCCTCTTTCACGATGCGCTCGACCGCGTCGACGGTCTCAAGCGACGCTGCATACATGCGGCGCGTAAGCTCGCGCCCATAACTCGAGATGAGTTTGTTGACGCCGAGCTTCAGTCCGGTGAGCACCATGCCGCCGTTGCGGGAACTCGCGCCCCAGCCGATGGTTTCCGATTCGAGCACGACGACTTTCGCACCACGTTTGGCAAGCGAGAGGGCGGCGGAGAGTCCGGTGAATCCGGCGCCGATGATGGCAACGTCAGCGCTCTCCGGCAACGGCTGCGCCGGAGGAGTGGGCATCTGCACTGTGGTGAGCCAGTAGTTAAGTTCCTGGGGCATGCTGCAGAAAGGCTTGTTCGCCGCCATCATAAATGACCTCGTAGCCGACTACAGCACGGCCGTTTCATGAATCATCCGCCCTTCCGCGAAGCGCGAGAAGTTAAGAAGAGACGCGTCGATCAGATCGGTCTTCCCAGTCAGAATCAAGTCGCTCAGAATTTTTCCAGTGGCGGGCGAGTGCATCACGCCATGCCCGCTGAAGCCGTTGGCAAAGAAAAAGCCGGGGACGTCGGGAGATTCGCCAAGAATTGGGTGATGGTCAGGCGTCATTTCATACAGGCCGGCCCAGGCTCGCTGGGGATTGACCGCGACATTTTCGAAGACGGGCACGCGATCCGCGGCGCGGGTCAAAATCTTCTCGATGAAGCTCGCGTCGAAATCGGTTTTATAGCCAGGCGTTTCTTCCGGATCGTTCCACGCCAGCAGGAATCCGCGTCCCTCGGGGCGGAAGTGGAAGCCGCTGGACATGTCGACGATCATGGGCGCGGTGTGCGGAAATTGGTCGAACGGTTCCGTTGGAACCAGCATGCGGCGCAAAGGTTCGACGGGAAGATCGATGCCGGCCATCTTCGCAATCGAAGCCGCCCATGGTCCGGCGCAGTTGACGACCGTACGCGTGGAGACCATGTCGCGTGTGGTCGCAATTTCGTAGCTCCCGTTGTTAGGAACGCCGCGAGTGATGTTGCGCGTGATTGCAGTGACGCTGGCGTTCTTCCAGAGCGTGGCGCCGCGATCGCTTGCCCAAGTCATGAAGCCGATCATGGCGCTGTAAGGATCGACGAAGCCGTCGGTGGAGCAGAAGCTGCCGCCGACGATGTCATCGCCCCGAAGTTGCGGGAACTGGCTGCGAATTTCGTCGCCGGCGACGAGGCGCACGTTCTTCAGTCCCATGGCGATCTGCCTTTCGTAGTTGGCGCGCAGATAGGCCATGTGCTTTTCGTTAGTCGCGCAAAAAAGGTATCCCTGCGGACGGTAGTCGCACGGGTAGCCGAGGCGCTCTTCGAAGCTCGCATAGAACGGGATCGAGTAAAGCGACATCTGGATGTTCACCGGCGTCGAAAACTGCGCGCGCACGCCGCCCATGCTCTTGCCGGTGGATCCCTTGCCCTGCGCGCTCTCGCGCTCAATCACGAGAACGTTCTTGCAGCCCGCCGCAACAAGATGGTAGGCAATGCTGGAGCCGACAATCCCTCCGCCGATGAGAACGACGTCCGCGGTGTGCATAGTAGCGGAGCAATTGTAAATGCTCGTGTGGAGACGGGGCTCTGCCCCGTCCCGGATCTTCACGACGCCGCCATCTCCGGTGTTGCCGCCAGCAGTTTACGCGTGTAAGCGTGCTGAGGCTTGGCAGTGATCTGCTCCGTGGTGCCGATCTCGACGATCTGGCCGCGATACATCACCGCAATGCGGGTCGAGAGGTAGCGAACGACCGGCATGGAGTGCGAGATGAACAAATAGGTGAGGCCGAAATCCCGCTGGAGTTGCTGCAGAAGATTCACGATCTGCGCGCCGACGCTGACGTCGAGAGCGGAAACCGGTTCATCGGCGACGATAAACTTCGGCCGCAGCGCAAGAGCGCGGGCAATGCCGATGCGCTGCCGCTGGCCACCGGAAAACTCGTGCGGATAACGGGTCATGGCGGATTCATCCATCCCCACGGCACGCAAGAGTTCCCGCACGCGCTGGCGGCGGGCATCGCGGCTGAGGCTTTCGTGCATGATCTTCTGATGAAGAATCAGCGGCTCGGCGATCACGTCCTCCACGCGGAACCGCGGGTCGAGCGAACCGAATGGGTCTTGGAAGATGATCTGCATGTTGCGGCGAAGATGGCGCATTTCAGAGCCATTCACCTTCAGCAGATCGACACCGCCGAAACAAATGGCGCCGGATGTCGGCTCAATGAGGCGGAGAATGAGTCGTCCAAGCGTGCTTTTGCCAGAGCCGGATTCACCCACCAAGCCAAGGGTTTCGCCTTCGTCAATGTCGAGGGACACGTCGTCCACGGCGAGGACTTCGCCCGCACGGCGACTGCCGAACGGGGATTCGGCGAGATCGAAAATCTTACTCAGGTTGCGGACTTCGAGCAAAGGCACGAAGTCAGAGTAGCAGTGGATAGCGAATAGTGGATAGTGGTCAGCAAGAACGCTGGTCACCCGTAACGATCCATCACTGACTATCCACTTTCTTCATCCCGCGATCATCGGCACGGCCGCCAGAGCGGCGACCATGCCAATGGTACGGGCACGGCTGAAGTGCTCGTGTAGAAAGATGCGAGCAAGCAGAACGGTGACGGCGGGATAGAGCGAACTGAGCACGACCGCCGCGTCCAGTCGTCCGAGTTGAGCCGCGCGAATGAAGACGGCGCTGCCGGTGATGTCGAGGATTCCGGCAAGTATGGCAATGGCCAGCACCGGTGTGGGCACCGCGCGGAGATGTCTTCCGAATAGAACGATAGCTGCGGTCACCAACAAGGAAGCGGACCGCGAGCAGGTGGCGACCCATAATGCAGAGGCATTGCCCGCGCGGTGAATGCAAAGGTAAAAACCGGCGAAGCCGATTCCGGCCAGCACAGCCATGCCTAAGCCTTTGGGACGTCCAACGCCAGCTTCGGTACGTGAGATGAGCCAGACACCGACTCCAGCCAGAATAAAGCCAAGCACGTGCCGATAGCCCGGAAAACCCTCGGCGAAGGCAGTCACGATGGTGGGTATAGCGGCGCCCAGAACGGCAGCCACCGGCGCGACCAGCCCCATATTTCCGCTGGCCAATGAACGATAGAACAAGGCCAGAGCTATGCCCCCAACCGACCCAGCGATCAGCGACCAAACCAGGCTGGCGTTTCCCGGAAATGGCGCGTGGATCATCAGCGCAAGAGTTCCGATCACAACCATGCCGCTGATGTGTACGATGGCCGTGAACAGAAACGCATTCACGCGCCGTGCGCCCACGCCGCCCAGAAAATCACTCGCGCCCCAGACCCCGACCGCGGTCAGGCTATAAGCAGCAGGGATGTATTGGGCCGCAACGGACATGGGAATTTGAGATTAGCACGCAGCGGAAAACGCGGGACTGACTAAGACCCTCGCAGGACGCAGCTAAACGTTGACCGCTTCCGGCTGTGTTTTGCCCGCCAGCAGTTGTCGCAGCACGTACTGCAGTATGCCTCCGTTCGCGTAGTAGAGAGCTTCCTGCGGCGTGTCGATGCGAACCACGGCCTGAAATTCCGCCGTCTTCCCACCCTTCACGCGCACGGTAATTTTGCGGCCGGAAGAAAATTTTTCGACAACGTCGCGAATCCGCGCGATCTCGAAGATTTCTTCGCCCGTCAACTTCAGCGTCTCAGCATTTTCTCCGGGAAGAAACTGCAGCGGCAGAATGCCCATGCCGACCAGGTTGGAGCGGTGAATGCGTTCGTAGCTTTCCGCAATCACGGCGCGAACGCCGAGCAGACGCGGTCCCTTGGCCGCCCAGTCGCGCGAAGATCCGGAGCCGTATTCCTTTCCCGCGAGAATCACGAGTGGCACTTTTTCGGCATGGTATTTTTCGGACGCGTCGAAGATCGACATCTCGGCGCCATCGGGCAGGTGGCGGGTGAACCCGCCCTCGGTGTTCACCATTTTATTACGCAGGCGGACGTTGGCGAACGTGCCGCGCACCATGACTTCGTGATTGCCGCGACGCGATCCGTAAGAATTGAAATCTGCCGGTTGCACACCATGAGCAATCAGGTATTTGCCGGCAGGTCCGTCTTTCTTAATCGAGCCGGCGGGCGAAATGTGGTCCGTGGTGACGCTGTCGCCGAGCACGGCCAGCACGCGCGCCCCCTTGATGTCCCCGACGGCGGATGGTTTGAGCGCCATGTCATCGAAATACGGCGCCTGCCGAATGTAGGTGGAATCGTTTTCCCAAGCGTAAGTTTCGCCCTTCGGAACCGGCAGTCCGCGCCAGCGCTCGTCTCCCGAATACACCTCGGCATAACTCTTGCGAAACATCTCGGACGTAATCGCGCTCGCCATCGCCTGTCCGACTTCCGACTGCGAGGGCCAGATGTCGGCGAGATACACGGGCTTGCCGTCTTTGCTTTTTCCGATGGGATCCTTGCGCAGGTCGATATCGATGCGGCCGGCGAGAGCGAAAGCCACCACCAGCGGCGGCGACATCAGGTAGTTCGCGCGGACTTCAGAGTTGATGCGGCCCTCAAAGTTGCGATTGCCGGAGAGCACCGAGGCGACCACCAGATTTTTCTCGTCAATCTCTTTCGAAACTTCAACCGGCAGCGGACCGGAGTTTCCGATGCAGGTGGTGCAGCCGTAGCCGACAATGTGGAACTTCAGCTTCTCCAAATACGGCATCAGGCCGGCTTTTTCGAGATAGTCGAGCACCACTTTCGATCCGGGAGCGAGCGAAGTCTTCACCCACGCCGGCACTTCCAGGCCGCGCTCGACAGCTTTTTTCGCCAGCAGGCCAGCCGCGATCAGCACCGACGGGTTCGAAGTGTTCGTGCAACTGGTGATCGCGGCGATCACCACGCTGCCGTGATGCAAGTGCCCGTTGGCTGGGGCCTTCGCTTCGCCTTTCGTGGCCTTCATCAAGCCCGGCAGAGCCTTCTCAAACGATTCGCCTGCTTTCGACAGCACCACTCGATCCTGTGGCCGCTTGGGTCCGGCGAGACTCGATTCAACAGTCGCAAGATCAAGACTCAGCAGTTCGGAGTATTCGGCTTCGGGCGTTTTGGCGTCGTGAAAAAGTCCCTGTTCGCGCGCGTAGGCTTCGACCAACGCGATCTGCTCGTCACTGCGGCCAGTGAGTTTAAGGTAGCGCACGCTTTCTTTGTCGATCGGGAAAATGCCGCAGGTGGCGCCGTATTCGGGAGCCATGTTAGCGATAGTAGCGCGATCGGCGAGCGGCAGGTCTTCGAGGCCGGGGCCGAAGTACTCGACGAACTTGCCGACCACTCCGTGCTTGCGCAGCATCTCGGTGATGGTAAGAACAAGATCGGTTGCTGTGGCGCCTTCACGCAGGCGTCCGGTAAGCTTTACGCCGACGACGAGCGGGATCAGCATGGAGACAGGCTGTCCGAGCATGGCCGCCTCGGCTTCGATCCCGCCCACGCCCCAGCCCAGCACACCGAGTCCGTTGATCATGGTGGTGTGCGAGTCGGTGCCGACCAGAGTGTCGGGATAAGCCGTGCGCTTCCCGCCCTCTTCGTGCACAAAGACCACGCGCGCAAGATATTCGAGATTGACTTGGTGGACGATGCCGGTGTCCGGCGGCACGATGGCGAGATTGCGGAATCCGGTCTGCCCCCAGCGCAGAAATGCGTAGCGCTCCTTGTTCCGTTGGAATTCAAGCAGCGCGTTCACGCCGAAGGCGCTGGGCGAGCCGAATTCATCGACCTGCACCGAGTGGTCGATGACCAGTTCGGCGGGCTGCAGTGGATTGATCAGCTTGGCGTCGCCGCCCAGGCGCTTCATCGCGTCGCGCATGGCGGCAAGATCGACAACCGCGGGGACGCCGGTGAAATCCTGCAGCAGCACGCGGCTGGGCGTGAAGGCAATTTCTTTTTCTGGCTTCGAATTTTTGTTCCACGCCGCGAGCGCGCGAATTTCTTCCTTCGTCACGTTGCGCCCGTCTTCGGTGCGCAGCAGATTCTCCAGCAGAATGCGCAGCGAGAACGGCAGGTGCCGGGTGGAGATGCCCTGCTTGTCGAGGGCGTCGAGCCGGTAGATCTCGTATTCTTTGTTGCCGACTTTCAAAGTTGCGCGAGCGCCAAAACTATTCGATGACATGAGGGCCTTCCTTCACAAGCTCCGGCACAGGACCGGGCACGATGCAGACTTTGACCTAATATTGTAAATGGCTTCGAAGAATAATTTCGTAAATTGGCCGTGGAGGCGTGGATGGCGGCTGGCAAATTGCAAAATTCCTAAATTACAAAATTGCAAAATCCTCACCGCATCCCCGTCCAAATCTGATAAATAACCACGCCGACCATAAACACCAGGTAAATCCTCAGCCCCCAGAAAAGAATCTTCTCGGTCCGCGTGAGCCGCCGTCGAGGACAATGATGGTGCTCCTTGGTGGAAGTGAGCTGATCAGGCTCGAGTGCTGTCATCACTGTAGTGAGCTCTTCGCGGCTCACGTCAGCTTCGGGCGCAGAATCAAAATGTTTTTTCATCTACCTGCCTCCAATAATTGCCAGCACATTGGGTGCGATCACACTGACCCCAAACAAGAGGCCGGCGCCGATCAGTACGATCACGACCCCCAGCGCCAGCACGTTCGCCCACCTCGGACTCACCAGCGCGCCCATGATTTCACGGTCGTTCACCAGCATATAAAGGAAGAGAAGCGCCGGTGGCATCGCCAGAACGGCAATCACGTTCACCAGCAGCACGATATAGACGAGTGGAATTCCCGGAATCAGGACCAGCCCCGCAGCCGCAGTCGCCTCGACCAGCAGAACGAGATAGAACGCTCTCCCCTGCCTGAAGGGGAGATTCAAACTGTGCGGGCGCCGCGCCACTTCTCCAAAGGCGTACGCGGATGAAGTTGAAATAGTTATTGCCGCAACCATCCCTGCCTCGAAGATGCCCAGTGCGAAAAGCGCCGCTCCCCAGTGTCCAATAAACGGCTGCAGCGCCTGCGCGAACTCGGCGGCTTCGAAGTTAGCCGCCGACATGTGGTGCGTAAACAGCGGGGTCGTCGCCAGCATCGTTGCCAGCGCGGCGATTGTCGCCAAAGCCGCTCCCAGCACCGTGTCGATGCGTCCCATGTGGATGTCCCGCGTGGTGAGGCCCTTATCCGCAATCGCGCTTTGCTGAAAGAACAGCATCCACGGGGTGACGGTCGCTCCGATATCAGCCAATAGGATCAGAACCGTCTCCTGCGTGAGGCCGGGCAGTGGCCTCCAGGTCACCATTGCGCGGCCCACCGCCCCCCAGTCCGGATGCGTCATCAGCGCCACCGGCACAAACACCAGGTTGAACATGGCGGCGCCCAGAATGATCCGCTCCCAAGTCCAGTATCGGTGTGTCATGAGCGCCACGGCGAGCACCAACAGTGCCCCAGAAACCGCAATTGCCGGCCGCACTCCGAAGAATCCGAGCCCAGCGCGTATGGCGATGAATTCTGTAACCAGCGTCAGAAAGTTGCCGATCATCAGGTCGATCATCGAGAACCAACCCCAGAACGGGCCGAAGCGATCGAAGATCAACTCAGCGTGTCCCCGATGAGTGGCCGCGCCTAAGCGCACGGTCATTTCCTGCACCACGCAAGCCATGGCGAATGTGAGCACAACGAACGGCAGGAAAAAACCGATGCCGAACCGAGCCCCGGTCGCCGCATACGACAACATGCTGGGACCGTCATTCTCCCCGAGCATCACCAGGATGCCGGGGCCGATGAGCAACCAGAACAACCCCAATCGTGGCCGGAACCCGCGCCGCGCCCGCGTCTCCGAAACCCGTTCGCGGTCGTGCGCTCGATCGATGTCCTCATGCGTGATGACGACATCATTGCCAGAAGTTCGCTGATCGTTCGGGAGATTGGATCGGGGTACGGCTCCCCCTCGCGGCTCCGATGCTGTCTTTGGGTCTTTCATTCAAAAAGAACAGCGGAGCGATGCCGCTCGCTGACTTATTAGCGCGAGTATACATCAGCATATAAACTACGGTTAATTACTTTTTGTGAATGCTGCAGTCGTAAATTTACGGAGCGGACCGACCTTCAGCCTTTGGAGACGGCTTTCCCATCCGCCGATTTAACCCAGACCCTTTCAGCGGCCGATACACCCAGGGAAACCCGGCCGGCGCCGGTGGTCAGGGTCAGCGTGTGGTCATAATTGCGATGCGCGACATGAACTTTGGCTCCGGGGCGGATGCCGCGCTGTTCAAGAAACTCCAGCAGGCGCCGATCGCGTTCATAGATACCACTCACCTGAAAGTTCTGGCCTGGTTCGGCCTGAGCCAGCAGCAGCAGGCCACGACGGCGCCGGCTGGCGGGACTCTCCAGTTCAGTCAGATTGCCGTGCGGACACGCGATTCCTCGCCCGAGTTTGGCGAACAGCCTGGCCTCGAAATCTGGCGAGACCGCGTGTTCCAACCGCTCTGCCTCGTCGTGCACCTTGTACCATTCCATTCCGAAAATTTCGGCAAGCATGCGCTCGATCAGGTGGTGGCGAACCGTCAGTTTGCGGGCAATCTTTCGTCCGGCAGCGGTCAGGCGAACGCGTCCGTCGGCATTCACCCGCACCAGGCCGTCCTTCTTCAACCGGCGCACGGCCATCGTTACGGCCGGGGGCGAGACTTTGAGCCAGTGCGCGAGCGTGGCCGAAATTACGGTTTCCCCTTCGCTCTCGGCCTCGAGAATCGCTTTAAGGTAGTCCTCTTTGGAAACTGTGATCACGTGAACCGTATTATACGGCGAAGCGTTAAGCGCAGTTAATTTTAGAGTTTTCCGACCTGACTGTCCGGGCCTCAATTTACATTTGCCATTCTGACCTTGCTACTCAGCCCCTGCCCGGTTTGACATCATCTTCTTCCGCCCCTAACCTTAAATGTCTCGACTATGAAGATCCTCGTCATCGGCAGCGGCGGACGCGAGCACGCACTGGTGTGGAAACTCCGGCAGTCGCTGCGAGTCACGAAAATCTACTGCGCACCGGGGAACGGGGGGATCGCGGACGAAGCGGAGTGCGTCGCGGTAGACGTAAAGAGCCTCGACTCAATGATCGCGCTCGCGAACCAGATCCAGCCCGACCTCACGATCGTCGGACCGGAATTGCCATTGATGCTCGGCCTGGTGGACGAATTCATGCGACGAGGCTGGCGCACATTCGGCCCAACCAAAGCCGCGGCACAGCTTGAAACCAGCAAGAGCTTTGCCAAGGAATTCCTGCAGCGCCACCGCATTCCCACGGCGCACTATGCGATCTGCGATGCTTCAGAACAGGTGCGCGATGCGCTGCCGCACTTCCATACTCCGATCGTGGTGAAGGCCGATGGACTGGCTGCCGGCAAGGGCGTGGTGATCGCCAAAACCAAAGACGAGGCCTCGACCGTCGCCAATGAAATGCTCAGCGGCAGGATGCTGGGTGAAGCCGGATCGCGAGTGGTGCTGGAAGAGTTTCTCCAGGGCGACGAACTCTCGTTTCTGGTCGTGAGCGACGGCGAGCGGGTGGCACCGCTGGTCGCTGCCCAAGATCACAAGCGCGTGGGCGACGGCGACACCGGCCCGAACACCGGTGGCATGGGCGCCTATACCACGCGAACCATCGTCGATGACCAGATGCGCGACTGGCTGCTCGCCCACATCGTGCGGCCCGTTGTCGCCGGCATGAAGGCCGAAGGCGCGGAGTATAAAGGCGTTCTCTATTGCGGCCTGATGATGACCGCGCGCGGCCCCATGGTGCTCGAATTCAACTGCCGCTTCGGCGATCCGGAGACGCAGCCCATTTTGATGCGCCTGGAAAGCGACTTGGTCGAAGCGATGGAGGCGTCGATCGACGGCCGCACCAGCGACGGCGATTTCAAATGGTCGAACGATGCGGCGGTATGTGTGGTAATGGCTTCCGGCGGTTATCCAGGAGCGTACGAGGCGGGCAAGAAAATCACCGGCTTGCAGGATGCCGCGAAGTTGGACGGTGTAAAGGTCTTCCATGCCGGCACTTCGAAAGGTGATGAAGCTTTCTATACGTCCGGCGGACGCGTGCTCGGGGTAACGGCGCGCGCTGCGGAACTGCAAACGGCCGTGCAGCACGCCTACGAAGCATGTGCGAAGATCAGCTTTGAAGGCGCGCACTATCGCAAAGACATTGCGGCAAGGGCGCTGAAGAAGAACTAGCACTCCATTTGCTTGTCATCCTGAGCGAAGCGAAGGACCTGCTTTTCGCGGCGCCAGTACAAAGCAGGTCCTTCGCTTCGCTCAGGATGACAATCGGGATCTATAACTTCAACGGAGATGGACGCAAAACCAGTCATGACCAAGCCGCTAGTTTCGATCGTGATGGGCAGTGACTCCGACCTGGAGATCATGCGTGAAGCCGGGAAAGCTCTCGATGAATTCGGGATCGCGTACGAGATGAATGTAACTTCAGCACATCGCTCGCCCGATCGCACCGCCGATTATGCCCGCCAAGCCGCTGGACGTGGCATTCGCGTGATCATCGCAGGCGCGGGCGGAGCGGCACACCTGGCGGGCGTAATCGCGGCGCACACAACCTTGCCGGTCATCGGCGTCCCCATTCCTTCCACTTCCCTGCAGGGCATGGATTCCCTGTTGTCGACCGTGCAAATGCCCGCAGGCATTCCGGTAGCGACAGTCGCCATCGGCCGCCCGGGTGCAACGAATGCAGGGATCTTGGCGGCACAGATACTCGGGCTCGCGGATGCTGCGATCATGAAGAAACTGGCAACCCACAAAGAGAAGCTGGCGCGCGGCGTGGAAGAGAAATCAAAGAAGATGAAAGTGACGATGGAGGAATGAGCAAAACAATAAACGAAGACATGTGGCCGCGAACATCGCTTACAGCTTCAAACTTTTCAGATAATCCCGAAACTCCCCACCCAGATCTTCGCGTTTCAGCGCAAACTCAACCGTAGCTTTGAGGAAGCCGAGTTTGTCCCCAGTATCGAAGCGGCGGCCTTCGTAGACGCAGGCATACAGCTTTTCGCGCTGCAGCAGCCCCCGCAACCCGTCTGTTAGTTGCAACTCGCCGCCGGCGCCCGGCTTGATGTCGGAAAGCGTCTCGAAGATCGTCGGCGTCAGAATGTAGCGTCCGATCACGGCCAGATTCGAAGGCGCATGCTCGCGCTTCGGCTTTTCCACCAGGTCGAGAACTTCGAAGAGTTTGCCACCGGAGCCCGCCACTTCTTTCGCCTTCAGCACGCCGTAAGAAGAAATCGCCGGCCCGTCGACGACCTGCGTCGCGATCACGGAACAATGCTTCTCCTCGAACACGTTCATCAACTGCTTGAGCACTGGCACTTTTGCATCGATGACGTCATCGGCGAGCAGGGTGGCAAACGGTTCGTCGCCAATCAATTCGCGCGCGGTGAGCACAGCATGTCCCAGGCCCAGCGCTTCCTTCTGACGCACGTAGGCCACGTGGATCATGTCCGAAATCTGGCGCACGATCTTCAGTAAGTCGTGCTTGCCTTTTTCTTCGAGCATCTTTTCCAGTTCGTAGCTGACGTCGAAATGATCTTCGATCGCGCTCTTGCCGCGTCCGGTGATGATGATGATCTGGTCGCATCCAGCCGCCATCGCCTCTTCCACGCCATACTGAATGATGGGCTTATCGACCAGCGGCAGCATCTCCTTCGGCTGAGCTTTGGTCGCGGGGAGAAAGCGCGTGCCCAATCCAGCGGCGGGAAAAATCGCTTTGCGAACCTTCCGGATCTTACGGCGGTCGCCATTCGTTCGTCGTTCGTGCATTAGGTCCCTTGCGGAATCATTGTAACCGCTGGAGTTTATAGCTGGACTGCCTCTTCGCGCGCTTCCAGTTCTTCCAGCAAATCGCGCAGCGTCTGCAGTATCCCTCCAGCGCTGTCGATCTTTATCGAGAACTTCAGCGTCCCGTCCGGAGTAAATCGCGTTCCCGGCTGCGACGCCACAAAGCGCGCCAGCTTACCCGGATCAACCGCCGCCGTCTGGCTGAACTTGATATTCACGAATTCGCGCTTGCGCTCAATCGCGTTGGCGCCGACCCGCATCGCCTGCAGTTTGAGCGCGGCATAATCAAGCAGGTTGCGAACCGCGCCGGGCGTCTCGCCGTAGCGATCGATCAGCTCTGAGCGCACGTCGTGCAGCTGCGACTCGGTCTCGACTCCAGCGACGCGCTTGTACATGCGCAAACGCTGGTTCTCTTCCTTTATATAGTCGGACGGAATACGGATATTGAGACCGAGATTGAGCTGAATCTCCGTGACTTCAACGCCCGCCTCGCCCTTCATCTCACGTACCGCTCGTTCCAGCATCTGCGTATAAAGCTCGAATCCTACCGCTTCGATGTGGCCGCTCTGTTCTCCGCCGAGAAGGTTTCCCGCGCCCCGCAGTTCGAGATCCAGGGCAGCAATCTTGAAACCGGCGCCAAGGTCGGAGAATTCCTTGAGCGCGGCAAGACGGCGGCGTGCGATAGGCGTCAACTCGATTTCGGCGGGCAGAAGCAGGTAGGCGTAGGCGCGCCGGTTCGAGCGGCCAACGCGTCCGCGAAGCTGATAGAGCTCCGACAGGCCAAGCCGGTCGGCGCGATTGATAACGATCGTGTTGCACAGCGGGATGTCGAGGCCGTTCTCGATAATCGTGGTCGAGACCAGGATGTCGGCTTCGTGATGCATAAATTTCAGCATCACTTTTTCGAGCTCGCCTTCGCCCATCTGCCCGTGGCCTACGGCGATGCGCGCGCTCGGAGCCATGGTTTGAATCTTGGCCGCAATCTCCCAGATTGTTTCGATCCGGTTGTGGACGAAATAAACCTGGCCGCCGCGGTCGAGTTCCTGTTCGATCGCCGACTGGATGAGCTTTTCGTCCCAGTTCGCGACCACCGTCTGAATGGCCATGCGATCTTTAGGCGGCGTTTCGATCACGCTCATGTCGCGCAGCCCCACCAGTGACATATGCAGAGTGCGCGGGATCGGCGTCGCTGACATGGTGAGCACGTCGACTTCCGTGCGCATCTGCTTGATGCGCTCTTTGTGGCGGACGCCGAAACGCTGCTCCTCGTCCACCACCAGCAGGCCGAGGTCGGCGAACCTCACGTCCTTCGAGAGCAGGCGGTGGGTGCCGATCAGGATGTCGACTTTGCCCGCTTCCACTCTTTGCAGAATCTCTTTGACCTGCTTCGGCGTCCGGAAGCGGCTGATCATTTCGACCGTAAGCGGGAACGGAGCGAATCGTTGCTTGAAGGTTTCGTAGTGCTGGAACGCAAGAACCGTAGTAGGCGCGAGCACGGCGACTTGCTTGTTGTCGCTCACGGCCTTGAAGGCTGCGCGCATCGCGACTTCCGTTTTGCCATAACCAACGTCGCCGCACAGCAGGCGATCCATGGGGAGTTGCGATTCCATGTCGCGCTTCACGTCGGCGATAGCCTGCGCCTGGTCTTCGGTCTCGTTGTATTCGAAGGCGTCTTCGAACTCCTTCATCCACTCGGTGTCGGCTGGGAAGATATGACCGTGCGCGGACTGGCGCTGCGCATAGAGCTTGAGCAATTCGTCGGTCATGTCCTTCATCGCCTTGCGCACGCGGGCTTTGGTCTTCCCCCATGCAGCGCTGCCGAGGTGATTCAGGACGGGCTTCGCGCCCTCCGACGAACGATATTTCTGAACCAGATCGAGGCGAGTAAGCGGAACATAGAGCCGTGCAGCGTCGGCATACTCGAGCAGCATGAATTCTGCGGCCCCGTCGCCTTGGTTGATTTCCTTCAGACCTTGATACTGCCCGATGCCATGCTCCACGTGGACGACGTAGTCGCCGACCTGCAAATCGCGGAAGTCAGACAGAAAGGCCGAAACTTTCGATTTCTGCCGTTGCGGTCGCGACGCGACGAGATCAGATTCGTCAAACAGATCGCGCGCCCCAAAAATCGCAAGATGCGCTTCCGGCAAAACGAAACCGTCGGGAAGATAAGCCTTCAGCAGCGTGGTCGTGAAAACGTCGCCGGCAAAATAGGAAGTTTCATCGGCGTAACTTTCTCCGCTGCGCGTGCGGCTTCCCAGACGATAAGCAGCGTTGTACTCGGTGAACATGTCGGCGAGCCGCTCGACTTCTCCCGTGTTGGGGACGGCAAGAATGACTTGCGTGCCGCCGACGACCAGCTTCTGAACCTGCTCAATCATGGCCGGCACCGCGCCGTGGAAGCGCGTAGCGGGCTGCGAAAGAAACGCGGCTTCCGTTCTCCCTTCGCGCGCCATCGCCAGATATTCGAAATCGGCTCCGGGGAGCGCCGCGGTTTTTTCCCGCCAGCTTTCCGGCGTGAGATAAAGATCGGCGGGACGAACCAGGTTTCCCACCCCGCTGCGCTCGTGCGCTTCTTCAATGCGGGCCCAGACTTTGTCGAGTTCCTGCATCAGCGCTTCGGGCTCGTCGAGAATCACCCGCGCTTCCGGAAGCAGCCCGAAAATGCTGCGGTCGGCGCCCG
>JBEKYF010000055.1:0-31798 GCA_049511255.1 Terriglobales bacterium
CAGGCCGGAAAATGAATCCGCGGGACACCAGCGGATGCAGCCAAAACCCTTCCCCGAGTCACAAAATCACGGTGACTGGAGAGAATCTAAGTCGCGGCGTCCCTTTTTCCGCAGCCTGCTAGTGCGTCCTTGAGCTGTTCCACGACGTCGGCCACGTGGCGCCCCCACCTCTTTTTCTCCAGCCGCTTCAGACCGCGAACACCAACGTAGTCCTCGTAAGTTTTCCCGTTCTTGTAAGGAAGATGTGCCAGCTCCATCGGCTCGAGTATCCCATCGACGATCATGGCCGACCCGAGCCCGGTGCCGAGGCCCAGAAAGAGCATCCGACCCCCTTGATAGCTTCCGAGCGCCTGCATAGCAGCATCATTGATCACCTTGACCGGACACCCGAAGGCCTTGGCGAAATCAAATCCGACCCAGCCGCTGCCCAGATTGTAGGGCTCGTGGAGGGGACACGCATGGATCACGGGCCCCGGAAAGCCGATCGAGACGCGGCCATACTCCCAGTTCTTAGCGACACGCTTAACATCCCGTACCATTTTGCTTGCGGTCATGCTTGAGCCCGAGAGAATCTTGCGCTCCTCGCGTTGCCCGGTTGCCAATACCTTAAGGTGCGTTCCTCCCACATCGATCACCAGGACCGCATTGGCCTTCCTGGAGGCAGCGCTCATAACTTCTTCTCCTCGTGTCCGCCGAACTATGCCGCATCGCGGACAGAACCTGTCGGCAAAGTCCGCATCGCCGCGCACTGAAACGTTCATAAAGCACGGCGCTTAGGATGGAAACAGGAACCCCTTCATCACTCGTTAGTAAGGCCATGGCACCTTCGGCAATTTCCTTGCGATCCTTCAGGTTTGTACATGGAACTTGTTGACGCCACAGCAGTGCTCATAGTTCGTCTCCTTCCGATGCGTGCCTCGATCAATTCCTGTCCTCGTTTCTTTCGGGGGAACTGCCGAACCTCGTGAATCAGATCCCGGCCTCCTGGCTGAAATACTGATAATCCTCTCGCCAGCCGCCTTGACCCTGGCCAATGGTTTTGTAGTCCTCGATAAACTCGATCGCGCAGATGTACTTCACCATGGTGAACCCAAGCTGCGTTTCGACTCGAAGTCGGAGCGGTGCTCCGTGCAAGATCGGCAGCGGCTGGCCGTTCATTTCGTAGGCAAGAATCGTCTGCGGATCTTCCGCCAGCTCCAAGCGAATCGTGCCATAGAAGTACCCCGGTCCTTGGGCGTGTGGCTCCGATGTGGATTTGTTGTCGAATGCGTAGAAAACGATGTAGCGGGCGGTGGAAAGCGGCTGGCAAAGCCCAACAATGTGATTCAGAGATACACCGCCCCACTCCGCAACGCCTGACCAGCCCTGGATGCAGCAATGCTTTGTAATTTGAGTTTGTTTCGGCATTTTGCGGAGGTCAGCCAGCGTCAGACACAGGGGCCTTTCGACCAATCCGCTGACCTTCAGGCTGTAGTTTGCGAATTGGTCGCGTGCCATCACCAAATAACTTTCCTCTGTTGGCGGGCGACCGTTCACCCAGAAGTAAGGCGAGATGTCCGCAGGTGAGTAGTGCTGCGCGGAGATCTCATGGCCGAAAAGTAGCGTGCGCAGCGGATCGGTGATCGACTGAGTGGCTTTCTGGACAAAGCGCGGACGGCGGCGCGAACACATGGTTGTTACCGCATGGATGACCACTACGCCGGCCAACCCGGTTAGCCAGATCGTGAGAGCACGGCTCAGATGCGGATTGTGCGTCTCCCCCAGGACAATCAGTGCCAACCCGCTCCGGAAGCCATGAACAGCCACTATGGTGACGTGGCCGAGGAAGAATACGATGAACGTGCAAAGAGCCAGGAAATGCAGACTCCGTGCGCCCTGCCTTCCGTGAAAAATCTTGATATACCACGGGAAACGAGCGGCGACGGCTGGGGACATCGCCACTCCCGTCGCAATGCTGAACGGCGCGAGCAAGAATACGACCGCCGCGTAGCTCAACTGTTGTAATGCGTTATATCCTCCCGGTGTTTCCACGACGTGGAAGCTTAGATAGCTAAGCAGGGCGTGCCATGCGTCCGGGACAATCTGCCAGGAAGTCGGAATCAGTCGTCGCCACTCCGGCGTAACGAAGAGCATCACCACGTATACCAAACCCGTCAGCAGCCACGCAAAATCCGCGAGAAAATGCCAGTGCCGTCCCAGACCGAGATTTTCGTGTCCTGGCAGGGCGATCGCGGACGGGAATGAACTTTCCTCGTCACTTGCCGTCCAGAGTCGGTCCTCAGGTCGCTGCTTCTTCGTGAACTTGAGCCATTCGCTGCCCGGCGTGCAGTGATCGTTCCAGTAAAGTCTCGGATGTGCACTCAAGATCTCGAGACCGCTCCGAACGAGAAGCGACAGGAGAAGAAAATTGAAAAAGTGCGTCGCCCGCAGCCACAATGGATAATCAAGAAGCATCATTGGATCAACATTCTCAAACCTTGGTTTGTCGGTTTCCCGTAATCTCTCTCGAAAACCAACTGGGAGGTTACTATCTGCCCGACGACGCTACCTCCGCCTTCTCACCTGACTCGCCCGCCGCTGCCGTCCCCTACGGGGTAGGTGATGCGATGACCTCGGACACGTGCAAAAGCAATGAGCGAATGGACCTGGGAACGTTTCATGCTCATAATGTCGTCAACCCGAACCCCGCGCACAGTCAGCGCATCGGCGATCAGCGAGCGGTGGCAACGCCATGGAACCGCTTCCGCACACATGATCGCGCTCCGCTTCTGCCCGGCTAATTTCATCAATCGGTGTAACCCTGCCTCGAATTCGGAGGTCTGCATATAATCGGCAAAACCACGAAATGAGGTATTGTGCCAGCCCATGTTCGGCGAATCACTTCGTGCATGGCGCAAACCTCCGAGCTTTCGCAAATGCACGTAGCCGATCCTCGCGGCCCTTAGCTTCTTCGACAGAGTCTCGCGGTTGAACTGAGGGTTGTGTCTCGATCGGGGGACACTGCGTACGTCGATGACGCGCTTGACGCGGTGCGCCCGCAGAAGCGCGAGGAAGTCTTTCCATGTGCGGGTCGAATGCCCAATCGTCAGCACAGGGGGCATTTCGCGGGAGCTATGATTAAGTGTCATTTTTACTTTGATCTCTATTTATATCGTATTACGATATACTATGTAAATCGTTCTTTGGCTCAACTTTTGGGAACATCCAATCTGGTGCTGCCCGCATCGTTTCAGACAGAAATTACGGAGCACGAGAACGGAGGAACAAAAACGCGGGCGAAAATGTTTTTCAGAAGACTCGAGTCCAACCGTCACAGCGTCAATGGGCGTGAGACGATATACTTTGCCGCATGGAAAGGACGCTTACCTTGGCTGACTACGCATCACTGGCGCAATTGCGTTATCAGATCCGCCGGTTTCTTCACTTTAGTGAGCAAGCTTCCCGCATGGCTGGTCTTGAACCTAGCCAGCATCAGCTCATGCTTGCCTTGAAAGGGCTGCCCACAGATGTGCGCCCGCGGATCGGTGAACTGGCCGAGCGGCTACAGGTTCGACATCACAGTGCGGTTGAGCTGGTAAACCGGCTCTGTGCCGGCGGCTATGTCCGGCGACACCGCGGTGGTGAAGACGGCCGCGAAGTATTGCTTTCCTTGACGCCAAAGGGTGAAAAGGTACTGCGGGGGCTTTCCTTACACCATCGGGCAGAACTCCGCACGCGCGGACCCGCTCTCATCGCGGCGCTGAGGCGGGTGATTCACACGAGCAAGAGGGGCAAAGGAGTCCTGGCCAGGGCAGCTTCGCGAGCCAGGAGAAAAAGCTAAGGCCTGTCGATGCCAGGAAGCATAAAGACCAGTGAGGACTCTCGGGACTGTCGGGGAGGAGCGTGCCTGGAGCGGACGCCTGCGCCAACTGAAAGGGGGCGAGTCGCTGACCGCATGGGCGGGCCACGGGTTCGGCACCGCGATTTGCACCAATGCCGGTTTTCCGCATTATTCCCAGGCTCATTCTGCTGGCCCTGTACTTCCTGCTGATCCAACGGCGGCTGGCTGCGCTTTGAGGGAAGCTCGTCACTGCCAAATCATGGCTGAAGAATCCTCCGATCGTGAGCTGAGAAAAGCCCCACTTCTCGAAAACTGCAAGAAGTGGGGCAATCACGATTACGCAGCCTTGCCGCTGCCAATTTTGAACACCTTCGAAGTCTCAAGGTAGTAATGTTCGATGTGTTCCTCCTCAAGAAAGGGCTTCAGATCGAGCAGCGGAGCGCGATTCTTGTAGAACTCTTGGGAATCGGACCTTGTTTTCCAGACAGCGACCACGAGCGCGTGGTTAGGATGCTCCTCCGAGATCAAGGTAAGCAGATCGACAAATCCGGGCTGGTTCTTGTAAGCGCTTGCGAGTTGGCGTGCCGCTTCCAAGAACTCTTCTTTCTTTTCCGGCTTAACGGTGCAGGTCATCATACGTGTAAACATAGAGCTTCCTCCGCTAACTGTTTCTGTCGCCGCAGTCGAAACCACAAGACTGCGGCGGGATTGGCGTTCGCTTTCACGACCGGTGGGGAATTTTACTGACGCCGATCGCTGTGGTTTCACGGTGGTTCACCGGCCCTCTGGTGCCACTGGCGTTGACTGGAACGCGACTTCCCTCCAGTCGCCTCCCTGCTTCACATACACGAAAGTTGCGCGATAATCGCCATCGATCGGCTTGCCATTGGCGATCATGTTCCCGTACGTGTTCACCTTTATGTCGCGTTCGTCAATAGATTCGTACTTGACGCCGCCCGACTTGAAGTCCTGAACTGCCTCCGCCTTCGTCCGCAACCTGCCATCGCCGCCAATTCCGAAGTAGCCGGCGGCCAGGTGCTTCTCAAAAAAGCCGGCATCGCCCTTTAATGCCGCCTGCCGGCCCTGATCGTGCAGAGTCCTGATCTCTTGTTCGACATTTCCCGGGATGCTCTGTTCCACGAGAGTTACGCCGTGGCCCGAAGTCTGCCCAACTGCCTTGGTGTCTGCCGGGGGGTTCTCGCCTTGGCCCCAAGCCGGCAGCAGTCCCACACCCAGAATCAACACCGCGGTGAACATGGAAATCGCAAAATCTCCTAACTTTTTCATGGTGGTCCTCCTCCTGTCGAGCAACTATATCGTATAACGATATAATTGTCTAGCCCGTGTGAGGAAACACCAGGCCATCCTCGACCGCTATGACAAAAGTCTCAGAGTGATGAAAGTGGTTGCGGGCGGCAACGGACGCGCTTAGGCTTCGCGTCTTCTTTCGATTGCTAGCCTGCCGCCAAGGCGACATCAAAGAATCTAGCAATTATGCATCTGCCAACTCGTTCGAGCACGTGGCGCCTGTGCTCTGCTCGCTCAGTCAGAGCGGGGGCAGATGCTCATGCCAAGCCGACCAGGTATCGGAGTCCGGCTCGATGTGGAACTGCAAGCCATAGGCACAGCTTCCGAAGCGAAACGCCTGGTGTAGGTACTCCGCACTGGAAGCAAGTAATGTGGCTTCTGCGGGCAAATCAAAGGTATCTCCATGCCAATGGAAGACCGAAACGGACGGTCCGTTCGGTCCGAATAATGCATCTCGCTTCCCCTCCGCAGTCAGTTCGACAAATCCGAAACCGATTTCCGGGCCCGGCCCGGGAAACACTCTCGCCCCGAGCGCTCGCGCGAGCAACTGAGCACCCAAACACACGCCCAGCACAGGACGATTGAGCCCGACTAGTCTTGCGATGAGGCTGCATTCTTCGGCCAAAAAGCGATGCTTGTCTGTTTCATAAGCACCCATGGGACCGCCCATCACAACCAGGCCCTCAACATCATCGGGCCGCGGAAGGCCGGCCCCCAGATCCAGGCGTCGGGTGTCTGTCTGTAGGCCTCGTGCCTGAGCTTCGGCAGCGATCAATCCGGGGCCCTCCCACGCTACGTGCTGCAGTATTGTCCAAGTACCAAGCATGGGCCCGTGTCTCCACAACCTCCGACAACTTAGTTTCGGATTAGAACCAAGTCTCTCAAACTCGTGTTGAACATTGCGCTCTTTCTATACAGTACCCCGCTAGACCGACTGTGATGTAGGCCGACCCATGAAGGTGACCAGCAGATTGATCGCAAAAATTGTGACTGCGGTCATCTCTAGGACAGCCGACACTGGGAGCCACGACCATGCCCAGCTCGCAAAGCCTTGATATGCGAGAATCTCGGAGCTGACACGAAGTAGACACCCTGCCCCCAGTAGCAGCAATGAAAGAAACATCAGTTTGGTGCTGAAGAGTAAGCGCATTCCGGAAAATGCCGGCAGAATTCTCTGCCCTACACTGAACACCATCGTGGCCAAGAACCCCACGGTCAATGCGTGACGCGATGCACCCCATACCCCGTGAGAGCCCTCGACCAAGCTAGCCCAGATTCCCAGGGCCGCTGCGACGATGGCCCAGAAGTACGCCAAGCGCACAAAAAGCGGAAAGCTGGTGTGCACTCCCTTCACCTTGGCCGGCTGCTGTGTTCGCTCGAGGAAGCGGAGGGCCCAAACCGCGACGATGATCCCGCCCAATAACAGAAGCACTGCTAATCTCATCCAGCCTGCCATTGCAGCGAGCACGCCGGCGGAGTTCACTGCGACCGCCAGGAGCAGCACGCGCCCACGTACCGGGCGCAACCCCAGGAAAACCGGCAGCCATTTGGCGCTGAATCCCCAGACAAATGGAACAAGGAATCCCCATGTCTCGAGCACCAGGAAGCGCTGGTCGAATTGGCTTGGGAGATCAGGTGAAACGCCACGATACCCGAGGAACAACGCCACGCCCAAGTTGACAAGCAGCGTAAGCAGAAGACCTGCGGCGGCCGCGATCACCACAAAAACCCATTCTTCCAACTTCTGTTTGCCGGAGTGGGGTCTATGACCCGACACCGAATAGAAGAAAATTGAGAAGGCAATTATTTCGAGCGCCGCCGAGACGGGCAGCACAACGCGCCATTGCCAGTGGTAAACGCCGGTCAGCCAGCGCAGGCTGACGCCCAACGTCCAAAGCACCCAGCACACCCATGCAGCCCCCAGCGCGAACGGATTCATGCGCCGCAACTTGGGTATAGAATAGAAACCGATACCCAAGATAAATGTGCCAATCCAGCCAAAGATCTGCGCGTGGCCGTGCGCCTGAATCCAAGCAGGAGACACGAAGTCGGCTGAACGACGGCTACTGATCGCCATTAGGTTCCAGACACCCAGGAAAGTCCCCGGAAGCAGCATGAAAACGAGGCCGGTGCTGATGTAGAGCATGAGCATGCGGGACAGCGTGGTCTCGCGGGCCGCGGTGATGTCGAAAATCTCCTGCGGTGTCAGCGGCCGACCAGCCTCTTTCTCAATGCGCGTCCCTAGTGTGGACATGGCTTCCAGCTTCGGTTAGTGCGCCTTTTCCATTGCAATCGCTCGGGGGAACAGGATGTTGTTCTCCAAGTGGATGTGCTGATGGAGGTCGGCTTCAAAGTCTGCCAAGGTTTTGTACAAAGTCTGGAAGCTGATGCAGGCATCGCCCGGGGGCGTATAACCCGCGCTGGCCTTACGCATCGAGCGCAGTGCTTCGCCTGCGGAGTCGTGCTCGTGCATCATCATCGTCACCGGGTTCTGCACGCTGCCGAAAGGCGGCGGCAACACCGGTTCCTTCTGGATGACCGATTCTTCCATCCTTACTATGTAGGGGAACAGGACCCTCTCTTCCTTCATCATGTGCATCGTCAATTCCTGCTCCAGCCCCTGAAAACTGACTCGAACGTGCAGCAGTTCCGGATGGTTTTTCCCGTGCACGGAGCAGACCTTGTCGAACAACGGACCGAGGCGAGCCATCTCCTCGCGCGTGTACTTGTGATGAGTACTGATGATGTGCGCAACCAAGTCAGCTAGCATCTCCGTTGTCCAGTTACGGTCCTTTTGGACGGCGCGTGCAGACTGCTCAGCCATTTCGAGCGAGTCCAGCACCTCGTCCATCGGGAGATTCGCCGTGCGGCACGCTTCTTCGAGGGATTTGCTGCCGCCGCAGCAGTAGTCGATGCCCAACTTTTCAAACACTCGGGTCGCAGCGGGGTTTTCCAGGGCCACTTCTCGCACAGTTTTCTCAGCGGTAATGCTCATTACATCCTCCTCGTGGCCCGGCTCCATGCCTCATGGCCACGCTTCATCTTCCGAAGTTAGCGGAGTAGCGCAGCCGTGCCAATGACTTTTGTCACGGTGATCAAAAAGCCTGGTGAGGGATAACCATCATCGACATGAATAAACGGAAAACGCGGAGCGGACGCGGGTAGGCGGAGGACCGCGTTGCCACTCTGGTTAATCGGCAGACTGCAGTTCGGCTTCCAGGGCTTTCAAGTTGCGGACAACCACGCTGCGGCCATCGATCTTGATCATTCCCTCTGCTTGCAGCCGGGAGAGATTGCGGGATACAAGCTCGCGCACTGTGCCAATTTGCGATGCCAATTCCTGGTTGCTGACTGGCATGATGATTTCCACGCCTTCGGGGGTGCGTTTGCCTTCCTTCTGGGCAAGACGTAAGAGAAAGGAAGCCAGACGGTGTCGCACTGTGGTGAAGGAAAGTTCTTCGATAATTCCAACCAGACGCCGGAGGCGCGCCCCAACTACCCGCAAGACCTTGAGGGCAACCTGGGGGTGCGCCACACAGAGGGCCTGAAAATCCTGTTTGCTGACGAACAGCAGAGTCGCATCGTCAACCGCGGTGGCCGATGCCGGATAGTTCCCGCCATCGAACACAGGTAGTTCAGCAATTGAGCTGCCGGGCCCGTCGATCGAAAGCACTTGCTCGCGCCCACCAGCCGAACTCTTGAAGATGCGCACATTACCCGACTGAACAACGTACAGGCCGGCGCAAGGATCGCCTTCGCCGAAGATCAGTTCGCCGACAGCGTATTTGCGCTGCAGAAGGTGCGAAGTCAGGAACGCGAATTCCTGTTCCGACAAACCGGAGAAGATAGATACACCTTTCAGTACATCGAGCGAGGCAGATTCCTGCACTGTCGGCATGGCGTCGATTTTACGCGATCACCGTGTGAAGGCGAAGAGGACGGCGATTCAACTATGGCACACAAATCACCGCTCAATGTAAACGCTGACTGGGCGAGTCTCTACAATTAGCTCTGCACATCGAGATCTTCTCGGACGACCTTCCGAAGAAAAGGGACCCAAAGCGTTCAGTAGTCCCGCAGGCGCGCCCTCGGCAGCAAAATACCTTAGGACAATGCGCGGCAGTGTGACAAAAGTCATGTGCTGGGCTCATTCGCATGCGTAACCTTGAAACACTGAGGAGGGTGTCATGAGCGAAGTGATCGACAACAAGGCGAACCGGATTCGAGTACTGAAGGACATCATCAAGCATCTACACGCTGGGAATCCCCCCGAGCAAGTGCAGCGACAAATGCAGGAAATCGTCAGGCAAACCGACGCCTCCGAAATCATGGCGATGGAGCAGGAATTGATATCCGAAGGGATGCCCGTAGAAGAGGTCCGATCCATGTGCGACCTCCACTCCAAGGTGACGCGCGACGTCCTGGTTCAACTCCCTATCCGCAAGGCTATCGCTCCCGGCCATCCGGTGGATACCTTCCGTCGTGAAAACGAAGCATTGCGCGGTGTGGTTGCGGCAATGACGCAGACTCTGGCTGAATTGCAGAGTACGAAGGAAGCTGCCGATGCCACGGCGATTCTTCTGCGCTTTCGCCAGTCGTTCAACGACTTGATGGACATCGACAAGCACTACCAGCGCAAAGAACACGCATTGTTTTCTTGCCTGGAGCGGCACGGCATTACCGGCCCGTCAAAAGTGATGTGGGCCAAGGATGATGACGTGCGCAATTTGCTCAAGCGCCTTGGGGAGTGCATACACTCTGACCCGGACGACATCGCGAAATGGAAGATGAATCTGGGGGAGGCGGCAAACGCCGTCCTCAAGGCCGTGCAAGAGATGATTTACAAGGAAGAGAACATATTGCTTCCGATGTCTCTGGAGATGCTGTCGGAAGATGAATGGGCCGAGATATGGTCGGTGTCTCCGAAATACGGTTGGTGCATCGTGGAGCCGCAGCAAGGCTACAAGCCCGCTGTCGGCACGACACCCGAATCCATGAAAGTTCCGCCGTCCGGCGCTCTCATGCTGCCCACCGGGAATGTAAGCCTGGAACAACTCGTTGCGGTGTTTTCAACCCTTCCGCTAGATCTTACCTTTGTCGACGCTGATGACCGGGTGGCCTTTTTCACCGAGGGCCCGGATCGCATCTTCGCTCGCAGCAAGGCCATTATCGGACGCAAAGTGCAGCACTGCCATCCCCCCAGAAGTGTCGAGACGGTTGACCAGATTCTGACTGATTTCCGCTCCGGGAGGCAGAGTGTCGCTGAATTTTGGATCAACTTTCATGACAAGTTCGTACACGTCCGTTATTTTGCCGTCCGCAGTTCCGACGGAGCCTATCTGGGGACCGTGGAGTTGACCCAGGACTTGACTCCGCTCCGTGCGCTTCAAGGCGAAAGGCGTTTGCTGGAATACGATAGTTCTGGCGTGGCCGGCTAAGCGCGATTTTGAGGGCGTACTGGGCTATGAAACAAGATCCGGTCCCGAGATATGAAAGAGCTATGACCGAGAATAGTGAAGCTGTCAGTGCAGCTCAGCGGGCCCGCAGGCGGGCCCTGATAATTCCGCGTGAGCATGGCGCCTGGGGGCTGCTGCTTATTCCTCTGTTTACCGGAGTTGCCGCGGGGTTTGCCTCGGCACATCGGGCTTGGCCGCTGCTTGTGTTCACGATGGCCACGCTGTCTTTATTTTGGCTGCGGACACCACTCGAAAGCCTCACCGATACGGGCTCACTGACCGCCCATACATCAGGAGAACGCTGGACTGCGCTCATTGCGTCCGTTTGTCTCGGCGCCGTATCCGTCGCTTGTCTGACCGGGCTGATGTGGAAAGGTCGAAACTCAAAGTTGTTGTTTCTAGGAGCGGCAACGGCATTAGCATTTGTGGCACAGGCGGTTCTTCGGATGTTCGGTCGTAGGGCGCGACTGGCGGCGCAATTGGTGGGCATAGTTGGCCTCACCTGTACTGCTCCGGCTGCTTACTACATCGGCACCGGACGGCTAGATGAGCGCGCTTTCGTTTTGTGGGCGGCGAACTGGATCTTCGCGGGCAATCAGATCCATTTCGTCCAACTGCGTATCCGTGCTGCCCGTGCCGCTACCTTCTCCGAGAAATTTGACCGAGGGAGGTTCTTCTTTCTAGCTCAGCCGGTATTTTTGGTAGCGCTGACGTTCGCGTCTCTATGGCGGGTGCTTCCTCCCTTGGTGCTCATCGCTTTTGCTCCCGCACTCGTGCGAGGAACACAATGGTTCTTTCGAAAACCTGAATCCCTGGATGTCAGAAAACTCGGGTGGTCTGAGATGAGGCATGGAGTGGTGTTTGGAGTTTTGCTGGCCCTCGCTTTCATTTGTTCGTAAGTACGCTTCATGGTGGATCGCGCTGACTAAGCATGTGTGCAGGATCGGCTACAGCTCGCCGGGAGGAATTGTTCTCTGAGAAAAGGGGAGATTCTTCAGTCGAAGCTCCTCGGTGCGAATAAAGTCGATAAGCTTGGATCTGGCCACAATGAAATGCCTGGACTCGCGTTTCAGGAGGCCCATGCGTGTGAACTTACTGAGTTGTGTCGTCACCGTTTCCCGGCTCGTCCCAATTAAGTTGGCCAGATCTTCATGGGTCAGCCGGACGTTGATTACCGTACCACTAGGAACCTCCTGTCCGTATTTGTCGCTTAACTGGAGGAGCACTCTAGCCAATCGGTGATAGGACCAGGTATGGCTGAATTCCGCCAGTCCCCTCTCCACTGTGGCCAATCGCTTCGAAAGCAGCCGAATGAAGTTCAGCGCGACGGTGGGGACCGAGGACAAGAGTTCCACAAAAGACTCTTGGGAAATAATGGTCACCAGAGAATCCTCAGTGGCAATGGCCGTGAAGGCTCTTTTCTCCTCGGAGAGGAGAAGTTCGCCGAAAACCTCGTTGGGCTTGAGGATGTGCAGAATGGTTTCCCTCCCTTGGTCCGAGAGGGAAATTAGCCTCACCATGCCTTTTTTCAGAACGTAAAGAGAATCGGCAGACTCTCCTTCCCGGAATATCGTTACCCCGCGGGAGAACCACTTCTCAGTGCAGAGGCTGGTAATCTTTCGCACATCCCGCCGCGCGACCCCTTGAAACAGGTCCAGAGCGGTAACGAAGTGTGGCCACACGTTCTTCGCGATGACTGGTGGTAGCACCGAGGATGCTAGCACCAGACTGCTCGATGGTTCAACGCCTGGCCATAAGGGTGAACCTGGATCTCAGGGAACGTCGTACCTTTGCAATGCTCCCACTCTCTGACTCGGCCTTGAACCACCACAGCCAGCTGAGGTGCCGCCTGTCCCGGACCAAGGTGAGGAGGACTATGCCGAAGAGGCTTAGGACATAGCATAAGTAGGCGGCCGGAAAGACATGTTGGGGTGAACTGAGGTGGGCGGAAGCAGGAGGCGGATCGGCAGCATAGAGCGCGCCTCCGAAGACCAGTGGCGCGGCCCAGCCGACCCATTCCGGGTCCGGCGAGAAAAGGATCGAACTGTAAACGACACAGATCACCCCAAACACCAGCAACTCCTTGACCGTGCAGAGCGGCTCTTTCTCGGGATCTGCCATGGCGATTTCCCCTCCGTCAGAACCTTAGGTCAGGTCGAACGCCGGTTCCGTGAGAGGTTTCACAGGTTGAAGGTAATTTATCGTCAGGCGATTTGTGTAAGTGCGGCTGGGAACTGCGGGTCGGAAAGTCATCTTCCTCGGCGATTTGTGAAAGGTTTCACAGATATTGTTAGAAGTTTCACACACAATGTGTCCAACCTGCCAGAGAAACGCATTGAGGAGAACAATAATATGGCGGAATTAGCAGACAGTGGCATCTGCAGGGAGTGGTGGGCGAACCCGGCCGTAGTGGGGCTAATGGGTTTCGGTTTGACGACCATGGCGACAGGCTTGCATAACGTAGGATTCTGGAGCGCTGGGCCGACCCTGGCACTGGCAATCTGCTTCGGGGGCACGGCCCAATTCATTGCGGGAATCGTGGACCTTCGAAAAGGAAGCATCTTCGGCGGGTCCGCCTTTATGTCCTACGGTGCTTTTTGGTGGTCACTATTCGTGCTGCTGTACGTGCAGCCGAAGACGGGCATTCCGGCGGGTCATCCCGAGGAACTTGGTTTCTTCCTCATGTGGACGCTCTTCACATTCGCTTTTTGCGTTGCGGTTCAAGGCGTCGGAAAGTTTCTGGCGGTCCTATTCTGGTTGCTCTTGCTGGCCTTCCTTCTGCTGGACGGCGTAGTTATCGGTAAGGTACCGGCGCCGGTGGCGGGGTGGGAGATCTTCATTGTCGGCCTGATCGCCTGGTATATCGCCATGGCGACGTTGGCGAATGCAGTTTACAAAAGGAAGGTTCTACCGCTTTCCTAGAGTCGCGGATTCGCGTACGAGAAACCACATTTATCTTCCGCGCATGCACGGCTTGGTGTCTGACGGCCGCGATTGTGATTAATGACTCCTCGCATCAACGAAAATCTATGCCGCGCCTGAATGCAATGGATGCGCTTCTGCGACGCAACCGGAAATCACGGCAGTGAACAAAGAGCGCGCTGTATGAGCAGCCGAAGAGGCGCAAGGACAATCGTGGGCAAGGATAGCAAGACAGAATTACGGAACAACGCGGCGGTTATCAACCGACCGGACCGCAACGATGAGTTGGGAGATTTCACAACGACGTGGCGAGTGGTTCCCATCTCCTTATTGGCCACGGTGATTGGTGTGGTCTGCGCATTTGTCGCACTAGCGTTGCTCCGTTTAATCGGACTGTTCACCAACCTGTTCTATTTTGGCCGGTGGAACACAACGATGGTTTCGCCGGTCGGCAACCATCTCGGTGTATACAGCGTTTTCGTTCCCATCGCTGGCGCACTGATCATCGGCGTCATGGCACGGTACGGTTCCGAGCGGATCCGAGGCCATGGCATACCCGAGGCGATTGAGTCCATTCTGCTAAACGGCAGCCGAATTGAACCCAAAGTCGCGATTCTCAAACCACTCTCTTCGGCCATCTCGATCGGCTCCGGTGGCCCGTTCGGCGCAGAAGGTCCGATCATCATGACCGGCGGGGCAGTGGGCTCGATGATCGCCCAGCTGTTTCACCTGACGAGCGCGGAGCGCAAAACGCTTCTTGTGGCGGGCGCTGCCGGAGGAATGTCCGCAACCTTTGCTTCGCCGGTGGCGGCAGTGCTATTGGCTGTCGAGCTGCTGCTTTTCGAATGGAAACCGCGCAGCCTGATTCCCGTGGCATTGGCCAGTGCAATGGCTGCGGTGGTACGAAGGTATATCTTGGGGTTCGGCCCGCTGTTTCCCGTGCCGGTCCATCCATTGTTCATTGGGCCGAAGGGACTGCTCGGATGCGCCCTCGTTGGCCTTCTCGCTGGAGCCCTATCGGCCCTGCTAACACTGTCGGTATACGCGGCTGAGGACGCTTTCCAGCGGCTGAAGATCCACTGGATGTGGTGGCCGGCGATTGGCGGGCTGGCCATCGGCTTGGGAGGTCTCGTTTTCCCGCAAGCACTGGGCGTCGGTTACGATACGATTGGCGCATTGCTTCAGGGGAGCGTCACCACACGAGTGATTCTCGGGGTCTTGCTTGTCAAATGGTTCATCTGGGCGGTATCGCTCGGCTCCGGCACATCGGGCGGCGTTCTAGCTCCGCTGCTGATGATGGGAGGCGCACTGGGCGGCCTCGAAGCAATGTTTCTTCCCAATGAAGGCGCCGGCTTCTGGCCACTGATCAGCATGGGTGCCATTCTTGGCGGCACTATGCGTGCTCCGTTTACGAGCATTGTTTTCGCCTTTGAGCTGACGCACGACGCCAACGTGTTCTTGCCTTTGCTGGTCGGGAGTGTCATCGCCCACGGTTTTACGGTCCTAACCCTGCGGCGGTCCATCTTGACCGAGAAAGTTGCCCGGCGCGGCTACCACCTCAGCCGCGAGTATGCGGTCGATCCGCTAGAAATTCTTTTTGTACGCGAGGTCATGCGAACGAAGGTTGCGGTATTGCCAGCCGCGAGTACGCTAGGTGAGATATGGCACTCGTTGCGGGTGGATCACCGCCAGAAGCAACGCTTGCTGCCGGTCGTGAATGCGGAAGGACAGCTTGTCGGTGTAGTGACACGCGGGGATATAACCGAGCGGATGGAGCAGAATGGGGATGCAGCCCTAGGGTCGCCGATCGGTGATCTGGTGCGAACAAGCGCGGTCGAGGCCTATCCAGACGAGCCGCTGCGGGTGGTCGTATATCGCATGGTGGAAAAGGGGTGCACGCGAATGCCGGTCCTGGAGCGCAGCACAAGAAAATTTCTAGGTTTGGTATCGCTCAATGATTTGCTGAAGGCTCGCTCGCTGCACCTGGAGGAAGAGAGTCGCCGCGAACGAAGTCTCAAATTTAGAAGAGTTCTGTTGAAGTGATGCTATCCAGGTTTCTTGATTGGGCACGAATTGCTATACCCGCAAAAAACAGGAAAAGGAACTTTCCATCATGCGAATGCCCTGCGATCACAGCTGGGGACCACCCGCCAATTCACTCGCGGTCGCGATGAGCAACTACATCAAACCAATCACGGCGGCCGGTGAAGCCGGTTTTAAGCTGATCGAGCAAGCGATCCAAAAGGAGGAAACACGATAACTGAAGCTACCGTAGGCCGATCTTACTCGTACCAGTGTCAGGAGTTCATCAACGGGTGGAAGGACGGCGCCTGCGGCGCGGCCAGGGAAGCTCTCATCGATATCTTTGTGAAGGCTTTCAAGGAAGCTTTGACGTAAGAGGGCGTCGTACACTCGCTCCGGCGTCAGCTGGCTCGCCGGCAGAGATAGGACGGCACTTATCGGAAGGTGATATGAAATTCTCGTGACCGCCAAGAACGCAATGGGCATAAGGGAAACCTAGACGCGGGCCTTTGGTTCCAGGCAATATACACCAGTCCAGGTCTGCTGGTGCTTGGAAATTCCGGAGATCTCTATAGCGTTTGCCGCCGATTGCGGTCGGATGACGGGCTAAGCGGAAGTTATGCCCCCGGACGGACTCTCAGGTGACGTGGGCCAGAAGTCGGCTTCGAGGAGATCTCCCGGAAGCCCGTTTCTGGATAACTTCCGGTTGACCGACCAACCGGGAACTACTCCATTCTTGGACACAAGGGCCTTGTCATTACTAATCCTGAATGAAGTGTGTTAGGAGTCAACGATTAGCTGTACAAATGTTCCGGGGGTACATTACTACTTTACATCGTTGCAATTGCTCCCTGATCCTCAAACGTAAGCGTCAGAGGAAGTACACGATTGACAACGTCGTGGCTGCGTGTCGCGTGCTCTGCTGCTAGTACTGCGCTGCGGAAACCCGCTGCCAGATTGGCCGCTGTAAGTCCGGAAAGAACAGGTTCTTGACAGATCGACTAAAGCGCTAGCAGGTGGAAGGCAACCGGCAACCTGAGTGTGGTTATTGCTGGCGCCCAAACGGGACATTCGATCATGTTCCGACCAGTCCCACAGTGATTAGGGGGTGCAACGTTGCACTTGCCCCAGCAATACCCGGTCAGTGTGTTTTTGGTCGTCGTTGCCCGTGCCGCTGAGGACAGCAATCTGCGGGCTGTTAGCACCTAAAGCATCCCACCACTGCTGCCCGTAGTCCAGAGAGCCAAGAGTCTCGGATCTATGGATTGCAAGAACTTGAAGTGTCTACCTTCGTCGGGCCAGTAGGCGGAAAACACGCGGCAACAATGTAACCGGGAGTAATTGCCTGCCGCCCTGCGGGACAACCGGCGGGATCGTATGATACGTGGCATCCGCCGGGTCCAGCCCCCGCTTTGAAGCAGTAGCCAGTCAGCACGTTGCTATTAAGACTGACTTCACAGTACCCTCCTCCCGACGAGCGGGTCCTACCTGTTCCGCTGAGGGACACGCTGTGCGGGCTGCCAGGCGCGCTGTCAGTCACCGAAAGCGTACCGCTAATGCTGCCCGTAGTGCTCGGCGTGAAAGTCACATTGATCGTGCAGGTCGCCGCGGATGCCAGGCTGGGAACACAGTTGTCCGTTTCGCTGAAGCTTGAGCTGGCCGTGATGTCGGAAACGTTGAGGGGCGTCGTTCCATAGTTGCTGAGTGTGATGGACTGCGCTGGGCTGGTTGTGCCCACAGACTCGTTGGGGAAGGTCAAGCTGGCCGCCGAAAGAGTAGCATTGGGACCTGAATTAACGCCCACACCACTCAAGGAGACGGAATGTGGACTCCCCACGCTGTTGTCCGTGATCGTGATGGAGGCGCTGCGCGGGCCTATCAGGCTAGGAGTGAAAGTCACGCCGATTGTGCAGTTCGCTCCAGCAGCGAGGCTCGAACGACAGGTGCCGCTCTGGTTGAAATCCGTGACGTTGGTTCCGGCCATTGCCACGCCGCTGATAACCAGCTCTGAGCCGCCAGTATTGGTAAGCGTCTCGGTCTGGTTGCTGCTGGCGGTTCCAACCAACTGCACGCCAAAATCCAGGATTGAGGGTGTGAGAGTCAGACTATCAGGCTCCAGCAGGATCGAAACGGTATAAGGCTGCGCGGCCGACTGGTTGGCAGAATCCATGACTTTGATGGTGAACGCCGCTCCCTGTACAGCGGTATCTGGCGTGCCGGAAATCGTCACCGTGTTCATGCTGCTATTGCTGAGCACTAGATTGTGAGGCAGCGTGCCCGCACTCACTGCCCAGGTGAAAGGTCCAACGCCCCCGCTCGCCTGGATCGTCTGGCTGTACGGCAATTCCGATGTGCCGTTGGGCAATGAGGCTGTGGAGATCGTCAGCGGTGGAGATGATTGTCCGCCACCGCAACCGCTGAGCAAGTACAAGCCACCGAGTAAGAGAGCGAAATACTTTTTCACAGTGCCTCCTTCGGTGCTCCGATTTGCCCGGGACTGAAGGTCAAGCCGCGTCTACCAAAAGGACGAAGAGTGCGCGGAGCCGTCGTCGGTTTATGCATAGCCGGTGCCGCAATCTCACGAACTGCTTCGGCTGCGTCTACCATGCTGTAGTCGCAGCCCTCGACGCCAGCATGATTCTCGTCGCAGGGGATGAGCAGGAACGGATGGGTGTCGCCGTTCGTGAGCACGCCATTGCCGGCGATCTCGCCGCGGTCATTGATGTACAGGGGGTAGAGCAGCGCCATATCGGTGTTTACGAGCGTGTTCAAGTCGATCGCGGGACCACCGTTCTCCCAGAGAAAGCCGCGCGTGGGAACAGTGCCGCACACGGCGACGGTAAAGCCAACGATCTGCCCACCGGCATTGACCGATATTGCGCGGCTGCACGGATCCGTACCGATGCTGCCCAGGTCCGTCGCCGCGCCGTTTCTCCACAGCACCGCATGGTGCACGCAGCCCGCACCGCTGCAGCCTGAGGGATTGGGAACGTCGGCGTAACCGACCACATCTCCTCTGTCGTCGACCCACAGAGCCACGGAGTTGTCCCCTCCCAGTGTGCCGAGGTCCTTCAGCCGGGGATGTCCACGCTTGTCCCACTGAAAGGCGTGGACAACGGCGTTCCCAGCCAAGTAGGACCCTCCCGCCACTTGACCGCGGTTGTTCATGGCTTGGGGCGCTCCGCAGGTGCCACCGAACGATCCAATGTCGACCATGCCTGTACTCTTCTCCCAAACGAATGGGTCCTGAGGCGGAACATTCGCCGCGCAGGTGGCCCCGTTGTCCGGGTTCGGCGTGGCGCTGGTGTAGGAAATTCCGGCAACCTGGCCTCGCTCATTCACAAACGCGGCCCAGGAATCGGGACCACCGAGAGTCCCGAGGTCTCGCATGCCGTTTTGCTCGTCCCACAAGAATGCCCGTGACTGGGTACCGCCGTTAAACCCGAGGATTTGGGTGTAGTAGTAAGAGTAGGGGTCAGGCGTACCGTTCGTTGAAAACCCAACCACCTGTCCATAGTTGTTGACGCCCCAGGAAAAGCTCTCATAGCCCCCCTGCAAAGTTCCGACGTCCGTGATCGCTCCATTCCGCCAAACTACGCCGTGGCCCTCCGGAAGCGTCGTGAGTGGATCGTTTTGCCCGGTTTCAGAGATTCCCGCGATCAGCCCGTTGCCGCTGATCCAGTTGGGAGAGCTCCACTGGGCCCCGGGAAGAGCTCCCAAGTCTGTGAGCGTGCCGTTTTGCCACTGGAAGGCGTTGGAATATAGGCAGGAACTGTCGAGTTCAAAAAAACACAGAGGATCTGGCGTGGAAGTATCCGCTTGGCCGACGACAATCCCTTGGTCGCTGATTGCGCGAGCACCAGCCGTACCACCGTCGATATCGTAGAAGACTTCATTCAGGATGCCGTTGGGGCCGCCGAGCGTGCCCAAGTCGATGAGCTTGTAGTGATGGTGAGCAGTCGTGGAATCGAGAGTGGAGAGAGAATCGGCGGAGCGGGTGGCTGCGGCCGCCGGGGCCGCGTTAATCGTGATCGTGTAAGTCGCGCTGGCCGTTGTGCTTCCAAAGTGAACGGTTATCACGACATTGTTGAAAACTCCGGCCTGGGTTGGGGTGCCGTAAACCATCCACACCGCCGGACCCGGGCGGCAATCTGGGCCCCCTCCTGGACTTGGAAGAAATTTTCCGATCCTCAACCCAGGTGGCAGCGATGTGGAGGTCCAAGTATCAAACTGGGTGAAGACTCCGCTGGCGCTAAGAATGAACCCTTGGGGCAAGCAATCATTAAGTGGACCGTATGCAACTCCCACTTTTCCGTTGGGAGGATTACCAGATGTGATAGTCAGCTTAAACACATCCACTGCGTTTGAAGTGCCGGTAATCGAGGACGTTACCGTGTCTGTCGCCGTGATGGTTTGGTCGCCGAGGGTATTCAGCGTGGCCGAGAAACTTCCCGTGCCGTTCGTCAGAGTCGAATTTGCCGGGAGCGACGCCAAGGGGTCAGTGCTCGTGAAGTGAACCGTCCCGCCGTATGTGGGCGCCGGGTTGTTCGCCGCGTCGAGGGCTGTCACGGAAAAGTTAAATGCGCTGCCGGGACCCACGAGCGACAGGGAGGTTTGCACTGAAAAGTGAGTGGGCGCAGCGGAGCCCACGGTGATCCCGCTCGAAGTGCCCGTGATGGAAGCGGTCAAAGTGTCGGTTGCCGTAATGGTCTGGCTCCCGAAGGTCTTCAGAGTGGCAGAGAATGTTCCAGTGCCGCTCGTCAGAGCCGAATTTGCCGGCAGCGAGGCCTGGACGTCGGTGCTCGTGAAGTGCACCATCCCGGAGTAAGTCGTAACAGTGTTGTTCGAGGCATCCAGCGCCGTCACAGTGAAGCTGAAAGAGATTCCCGTTGTGGCGTTCGACGGGCCGGCCACGGCAAAATGCGTGGCCGAAGCGGTTACCGTGATCGAACTCGAAGTGCCTGTGATGGAAGCTGTATCCGTCGCCGTAATGGTCTGGGTCCCCGGAGTCATCAGAGTCACCGAAAAGGTTCCGGTGCCGCTGGCCAGCGTCGAGGCGGCTGGAAGCACCGCTTGAGCGTCCGAGCTTGTAAAATGCACGGTCCCGGAATACGTGGTGACCGTGTTGTTTGAAGCGTCGAGCGCGGTTACTGTGATCTTAAGAGCTGTCCCGGCCACCGCGTTTGCCTGCGCGGTGACGGAGAAGTGGGTAGTGACCGGCTGGGGAACTCCACTGGCACCACCGCAGGCATCGAGGAACTGCAAACAACAAACAAGAATTAGAACCAGAGATATTCTCTTCACGACGCTTCCTCCCGGCTGCCGGGCTAAAGATGTACTCCGCCAGAGAAGCGCACAGACAGATTCGTTTTCACGGTTTCCTCCCTGGTGGTCTTGCAGTTTGCGTCCAGGTTCGGGGAAGACGGGTAGATCGATTGCGAATGGTCGAAGCGACCTGGGCGCTCGCCACCTTCGCCATCCTTCTACTTACATATGCGGAAACCAGACCGGAAATCGATCATGGCAAGTGTCTTTCTTGGATCAAGGGTGTTCCGAAAGGCAGGTAAGGCAAAGCGTTGTACAATTTCGCACGACGGTAGTTCAGTGTTTTCAATGACATGTCTGCCACCCACAACGTGACGCAATTGCTGGTTCAGTGGGCCAACGGGAACAAAGAGGCTCTGGATGGCCTCACGCCGCTTGTGTACAAAGAACTGCGTCGGCTTGCGGCCAACCAATTGAGGAAAGAGCGCAAGAGCCATACTTTGCAGCCAACCGCGCTCGTCCACGAAGCCTACCTGCGACTGGTCGATCAAAAGAATCCGACCTGGCAGAACAGGTCACATTTCTTCGGCGTGGCTGCGCGGCTGATGCGACAAATCCTGGTTGACCACGCACGTACAAAACAGGCGCACAAACGCGCAGTATGTAAGGTGTCTCTGGAAGACGCATTAAGTTTTCAGCAGGAACGAAGCCGGGATCTGCTGGCCCTGGACAGCAGTCTCAGTGCACTTGAGAAACTGGACCCGAGAAAATGCAGGGCTGTCGAACTCCGCTATTTCGGCGGGCTTTCGATGGATGAGATCGCACAGACGCTGGAGGTATCCGCCGTTACAGTGCGTCGGGACTTGAGGATGGCGGAAGCCTGGCTGAATCGCCAGATGCAGAATCTATAGGTGGCCTTTGACTCCGGAACGCTGGGCGCAGATCGAGGAATTATTCCATCGCGCTGCGGAATGCGATGCGAATCGGCGCGCCTCTCTGCTAGACGAAGCCTGCAACGGCGATCCCGAATTGCGCCGAGAGGTGGAAGAACTACTTTCTTCCGAAACGAGCGCACGCGATCGCGTGCAAGCCGCCGTATGTTCTGAGCTTCATGACTTCGGCTTTCCGTCGATAGGTGAAGTCGTATCTCACTATCGAATTCTCGAAGGGCTCGGCGGCGGCGGCATGGGTCTGGTATACCAAGCGGAAGATGTCAAGCTCGGCCGTCGGGTAGCGCTCAAGTTCCTGCCTGAAGAATCGGCTAAAGATCCTGCGGCGTTGGCGCGCTTCGAACGAGAAGCGCGTGCTGCTTCAGCTCTTGAACATCCCAATATCTGTCCTATTTATGAATTTGGAGAGCACGAGGGTCGACCGTTTCTGGTTATGCAACTGCTGGAAGGCCAGACTCTGCGAGAATTGCTGGGGGGGACGAAACGCGAAGGGCCAAAATCCGATTCGGCTGCTATGCCGCGGACTCCACCTACCCTGCCCCTGGCACAAATCCTGGACCTTGCTCTTCAGATTGCCGGTGGCCTGGAAGCAGCACATAGGAAGGGCATTATCCATCGCGATATCAAGCCCGCGAACATCTTTGTGACCAGCCAAGGGCAAGCGAAGATTTTGGATTTCGGCTTGGCGAAACTCGCTCACAGCGCCACCGAGGAGACCGACGAACCAGAGCGTGAAGGTGGCGAGGGCTCAAGCCGAGAGGTGCGTGGAACCGCGCCACTGGCAACTCCCGATCCGCTCCTGAGCCGGACCGGAGTGGCCATGGGCACGGCAGGCTACATGTCGCCCGAACAGGCACGTGGCGAAAAACTGGATGCGCGAACAGACCAGTTTTCATTCGGCCTCGTGCTGTATGAAATGGCGACTGGACATCGCGCGTTTGAGGGTGACACAGGCCCCGAGCTCCACCATGCCATTCTCACGCAAACACCTGCTCCAGCGCGGCGACTGAATCCGAAGGTACCTCAGAAGTTGGGGCAGATCATCACGAAAGCCATCCAAAAGGACCGCACATCGCGTTATCAGAACATTTCGGATTTGCGAGCTGACCTCGAAACCGTGCGAAAAGAAATTCAGCCGAGTAAACCATATTGGTGGCTCGCGGCCAGCGCGGTCGTCCTGGTTTTGCTAGCAATTTCCGTTTTGGTCTTCAAGCACCAGGCGCCATCTAAGGCAGTGCCGCCGGACATCAGGTTCCGCCAACTCACCATCAATTCCTCCGACAATCCGGTGACGAGTGGATCAATTTCACCTAACGGAAACTTTCTCGCATATGTGGATACGCAGGGGATACACGTCAAAACCATCGACAGCTCTGAAACTGAAACTATTGTTCCACCAGCAGAGTTACGAAAAGACAGTGTGTACTGGGAAATCGTTGATCTTGCCTGGCTTCCAGATAGCACCCGATTCGTGGCTAACGCGCATCCTGCTGGCGAAGCCCAACTGGCATGGTCATCAAGAAGCACAGACGTCTGGCTTTTTTCGCGAAACAATGACGCGCCTCGAAAACTGCGAGAGCATGCGGTCGCCTGGTCAGTATCCCCGAACGGGTCCTTCGTTTCATTTGGCACGCATGCTGGGAGATTCGGCGAGCGCGAGTCGTGGCTGATGAGCAGCGCCGGATCGCACCCTCGTATGCTGTTTGACACCGACGAGAACAGTGCAGTCGGCGGCTTAGTCTGGACCCCCGACAGCCAGCGTCAGCTTTACGTCAAGACAGATGCCAAGGGCGACACGTTTTGGAGCCGCGATATAAACGGTGGACCAGCCACGCCTTTTGCCGGTGCATCTGAGTTCCCCAAGAACACTAGAGGCGACATTACCCTATTGCCCGACGGGCAACTCATTTTTCAGGTAGCCGAGCTGAGCGCCGGCTTTACTCCAGTCGCGGATACTTGCGACTTCTGGACGATGCGGGTCGATATGTATACCGGAAAGCTTGTCGAAAAGCCAAAACGCCTCACCAATGGCGCCGGAGGCTGCATTTCTGCTGCAAATGCAACCTCGGATGGAAAACGCGTGGCGTTCCTGCGATCTGCAGGAGATCATGGGACGACGTACGTTGCCGAAGTTGATCGCGGAGGAACGCGACTACGAAATTCCAGGCATTTCACTCTTGAGGACGCGGACGATTCTGTTACCGGCTGGTTCGCAGACAGCAAAACACTCCTGATCGGCACAAACCGCGCGGACCACTATGGTTTGTTCAAGCAGTCCCTCGACTCCGGAACCTCGGAACCCATTGCACCGGATGTCGCAGGCGGATCGCTCGAAGAGCAAATGCCGAGCTTTGATCAGAAGTGGATCATTGCTGTGGTTTGGCCAGCTGGCAGCGATCCCAAGGACGCCTCCACGCCTCAATCCATGATGCGAATCCCGATTACAGGCGGAAATCCGGAGCAGATGTTTCGGGTGGTTCGCCCAGGGCCGTTTTCATGCGCCCGAACTAAGCCAATCTGCGTAATCCCGGAGCAGACGGCGGATCACAAGCAAATGGTGGTTACAACCTTTGATCCCATTGCAGGACGCGGGCCTGAGCTTGCGCGATTTGATCTAAGCAGAGATATTGATCTTACAGTGGACAACATACTTTGTGCTATTTCTCCAGACGGCACTCGCCTGGCGATTACGCGCAGTCCCGAAGGACCCATCGAAATTCATCCCTTGCGCGGCGGGCCGACAACTACCATTCGCGTTCAAGGATCGCGAAACTTTTATGGATTGACCTGGGCGCCGGACGAGAACGGTTTCTTCCTCGAAAGTCGCACGGAAGATACTGCCGAACTGCTCCACGTAGATTTGCAGGGGAATACCTCGACCTTATGGAAGAGAAGAGGAACCGGGGCAAGAGCTATGGGTACTCCGTCTCCTGACGGCAAACACATCGCAATCTACGATCTGCAGCGGCCCGCGAACATGTGGATGATGGAGAACTTCTGATGCCTAGGTTTGATAGGTCGCTTTGGTCAAAACCGAAGCTCCGCTTTCAACTGAATCACCCGTGGCGCCGCGTCTCCTCCGAGCCCAGAGCCTAGGATGCCCGAAGGCGGTTGCTGCAAGTAGCCAATCTCCCCGAAGAAGTCATCGATCGAGTTGTCCGGAAAGCCAAAATTCGGATGATTGAAAAGATTGAAGAACTGAAATCCGATGCCCAGCGTAGCATTTTCCCGCCCGCGAATCTTGGTCTTCTTCATAATCCCGAGGTCGGTATTGAAATAGCCCGGTCCGCGAAAATGATTTCTTCCCTGGTTAAACGACACTGCAGAACCGCCGCACGGACCGGATGGCTCCGGCAGGGTTCCGGCGTTGAATCCTGTCTCGCAGGTTGTCTGTAGAAAGAGCGCACTTGGATTGGGCACTGTGGTTCCATCGGCTGATACAACAAACTGTGGGGGCAGGCAAGGGTGAACCGGGTGAGTAAACGCAGCTCCTTCGCCGCAGGAAGAAGGGGGAGGCAGCGGTCCGACAGGGACCGCGTAGATCAGTCCGAAATAATTGTTTTGCTGAAGATTGCCAGACTCGGCACGGTCGAATACGGTATAGGGAAACCCACTGCGGGCAAAAATCGTTCCGGAAATCTGCCATCCCTTCACCAGAGAGTCGGGACCGCGGCCACCCAACGCCGCCTTCACCGGTAGCTCCCACACATAATTCGCGTTCAAGGAATGGCGCACGTCGTATTCCGCCGGCCCGTAAGCTCCGCGCAGATTCGCGGGATCCTGCGGATTGACCGAACTGCCAGAAGTAAAACCAAAGGTCCCTCCGTTCGAGACTTCGTCGAGGGCATGGCTATAGGTATAGTTCATGAGAACCAGGCCGTTACCAAGTCGCGTGAACTGATGCCGAAACGATGTCACTAGTCCGTTGAAGTTCGAAACTGCGTCAGAGTGATACTGTGTGACTCCGCTGAATCGTGGATCGCTACAGGGAGGAACCGGCGGGCTGCTGCATGCCCCTTGTGGGAGCGTACCGAAGCCAAACGCATTTGCGTCCGGGTCTCCATACATCTCGTGAATGCCATGGTGTCCAAAATAACCGATACTCGCCGAAGTCTGCGTTCCCAGTGCTTGCTGCCATTCCAAACTCCATCTTTGGTATTGCGGCAAGTGCATCTTGCTGTCCGCCGCTGTCAGACTCGGTGGAGCAAAGTTTTGAACAGTGGCTTTCATCTGCGCCAAAGTGTAGCCCGCATTGAACCCTTCGACGAAGGCATTGTTGGATGCGTTGGTGGTCTGGAACAGGCTGTTGCTTTCGTTCGGAGCGAGATTTCCCGAGAACGCGTCAAACACATTGTAATTGGGAGCGTTGATGTAAAAGCTTTCGGATACAGCAACTCGCAACGGATCGTAAAAGATTCCTAGCCCACCACGAAGCACACTGTTGTGGGAAACGCCAAAGGGTTGCCAGGCAAAGCTGAAGCGCGGCGACCACACGATAGAGTCCACGCCCAGGAATGCGCGGTCCTGGTTTGTCATGATTGCTTGATTGTAGGGCTGGCTTGGCTCGTGGCTGAGAGATTCGAAGGATACTCCGGGCCTTGAAAAGCAATGGGTCTGACACAGAGGATTCGAGTAGTGTTCCGCGCGAAACGCAAAGGTGAGGGTCAGAGCAGGTAACGCATGCCATTCATCCTGGCCGTAGAATCCAAAGTTGTTGAAGGAAAGTGGAATTGTCGATTGCTTTGTGAATGACTGCGAAAGTTGTGTGAAGTCGATGGACCGTGTTGCCGGATCCATACCACCCTGATAAAAAGCGCGGAGCGTCTGCGGAGTCAGCGTTCCAAGCGCGTTTCCTTCATTAGGTGGTACCCGCCAGGAGATTCGGGACAAGTTCCCGCCAAATCCCCACTTCTGCTTGCCCCGAGTTTTCATGACATCATCGGAAATTTGATACTGCCTGCGATCGGCACCGTAAGCACCGGTCCCGAACATTGCTCCGAGATTAGCGAACGTACCAGGAACAGAGAAGTTGACATATGTAGGAAATGCGGCAAGAGCCTCGGCCGGGTCTTTGGTTTGCCAAAAGAAAGAATGGCTTGCTCCTGCGACAACTAGCTGGTTCGCTGCCGTGGGACCGAAGGTGTGTGTCTCCAGGACTTGCCCTTGCCACAAAGAAACGATGTAATCCGCGTCAAAGGCTGCGCTGATGGGATCAGTGGAAAAGGCACCTAGGCCATTCTGTCCTTGGATTCTAATAAATGTACGATCGCGATTGCCCAGGTTCCAATCCAAACGTCCGGACGTGAGGGCATCCTGACTCGGGCGGCCACGGGCTTCGACGAAATGTTCGGCGCAGTATTTAGTGATTCCGAGGCCTGTCGTTTTGTCCACGAAGCCAGTACAGCCTGTCGGATCGTTCGGGTCGAATCCGCCGGGAATGGCGGAGGCTGCGCCAGGCGTTGAGTCATAGAGATTGAAAACCTGCCTATAGAATGCATCCGAAGGCGATGCTGAACCGAAACGGGAGTCGATATTGGCGATGGTCGCGGTCTCAAAATCCGGGCTGGGAATTGTCGGAGTGAAAATCTGTGGGATGAACAATCGCAGGCCCTCGGTATCAACGAAGAAGAACAGTCTGTCTTTCTTGACGGGACCACCAACGGAACCGGCCCACTGATTTGCGATGGAGAAGGGACGAGGAACTTCGAACGCATTGTTAAACCAATCGTTCGCATTCAGCACACGGCCATTCCAATAATATTGCGCGTTCCCGTGAAAGCTATTGCCGCCAGATTTGGTCATGTAGTTGATGTTTCCACCCGCCGCTCCTCCAAACTGCGCGGAGTAACCTGTACTGATGACCGTCGCTTCCTGAATCTGGTTCTGACCCAACACAAGTCCGAGTGACCCTGTCATGACGAAGTTTTGACCATTTTCCGTGATGCTCATGCCGTCCATGGTGAAGCTGTAGGAAGTGCCGGGCATCCCCAGCATCGAGAAATTGGGGACGCCGGCTTGGATGCCGCCGGTGTTCTGGCTATCGGTGTTCATGATCACGCCGGGTGCGGTTTGCACAATGTAAGTGAGATCGTTGCCCGGGTTCGGCACTTCGGAAATCTGTTGCTGGTTCATGGTCGTGGAAACATCGCCATTTTCTGCTTGAATGAGCGGCGCTTCGTCAGTCACCGTGACTTCACTGCTCGTTTTCACAATTTCCAGTGCGATGTTGACTGTCCCTGGTGGTCCGAGCAATACATTCACTGCTCGGCTTTCGTTTCGAAAACCTGTGTGCGTAACTGTCAGCGTGTAGGAAGAGGGAGCGAGAAAGAAGAACCGGTACACACCCTCTCGATCAGTTTTCGCGGATTGGATGTTACCCTTGCGGTTGTCTTTAATCTCGACGTATGCAGCCGGCAGAACCGCCCCGCTCTGGTCGGTAACAACCCCAGTCAACCCGCCAGAAGTTGTTGTTTGAGCTATAAGGACACGCGGGGCCAGAACAGTCAGAAGCACGGCGCAAAACGGAAATTGTGCCAGCCGCATCCTCATCGAACCACCCCAGTTGATTCGATCGAGTAGATCGCAGGTCAACAGAGTTGCATCATACCCCCAAATTTAGCTTGATTGTGCAACGAGCGCGACCGATTCGGCATTCCCTTGCAACTTGGGTCACCGACCAAGAGATCACTGGTCCCACGCGTTTGCGAAGCCTGAAAAGGTGGGCCCCGAAATGTGCCGTACGCTTCGAGCCCCTATGCGCTGCGCCAAAACGGGCTTTTTTCGGGTAAGTGATTGATTCCGAAGAGTGATTGCACCTGCTGTGCCGATGAGTGTGCGTTAACTCTTAATCAGCAGATTGAAGTCTCCGATTCCTTTTGCGTTCAGCATCTTTTCGTTCACTTGCGGCTTCGGATGCCCCCTTTGGGGCTCGCCTCTGATTGCGGGTGGATCACGGGCTACACGGAAGTAATCCCTTTTAGAGAAAGACGCCTTCACCTGAATGTGAATCTTTCCACTGGCCAGAAGTCCTCTTCTGGGAAGTCAGCCGCGGTCAGTCGAGTTTCTCCCGAATAACGGGCAAACCTTCCATACCGGTAAGGTCAGGGTTGCCGACCAACCCGCTCACGATCCGGCGGTAACTTCCCAGATCGCGGTTTCGGCCCCGCGAGCGCCAGTTCCCCACACGCTAGCATCAGATCTTTCGGGCTACCATCAGATACAGCTTGGATCCATCTCTGTACGTGATCACTTCGAACCCCAATGGTTCAAGGAGAGCCTCGAACGCCTCTCTGGTGGGAAATGGCTCAATAAACAGATCGCTGGTGGTTCTTAGCTGATCAACGAAGGCACGCCCTTCGGGATGGCTGACCACAAGACGCCCACCTGACCGAAGCATGCGTGCCGCATTTCGGCACGCGGCTGGTTTATCTGCAATATTCCCGTACATACCATTCATAAAGATGGCATCCAAGCTGCTGGCGCCCAAGTCCAGCGACGCGATATCAGCATGGAAAGTGCGGACTGCTGGGTATTTGTTCTGAACCCGCTGCAGCATCCTTTCGGCCACGTCGCAAGCCAATATTGCAGTCGGCTGGTAGGACTGAATTAAGGGGATCAGGACCCCGACTCCTGTTCCGACATCCAGAACGACCTCGCCGGAGCTCAACCCGGCTGAAGAAACAATCTCCCGCAGGCGTGCCATCACTTCTAGTGGCTGTGGCCGATCAAAGACATCCACCAGTTCGTTAAAACGGCGGCGCTGATGATCCGCTATCCTGGCTTCCTCAGGCAGCATAGAGCTTTTAGGTTACCCCAAAGCGCTGGATGGCTCTGCGCCGTTGGCGTTGGGACCGAACCCATCCTCTGATTTGCACCAATCGACAATCTTTGTCGGTCCCCACTTAAAATCTCCGCTTTACTTCTCAAAGAGAACATTTATGTTTCGCCCTAGGACGCGACTAGGGCTGGCTCCGCTCCCCGAAGTGTTACCCGACCAGCCAACCACGCTCCGTAGATTCGATGCAGGAGGAGAACCATGCCACGAAACAAGAAAGACGCGCAAGGGACGCGTGAGTCACCTGCCCGCAAGAAAACCAAGACCGCGAGGACTTTGAAGCCGCATGCGCAGAAGAAGAGTGCGACGGTGGCTGGGAAGAGCCGCGCCGAAGGCATCCGCCTGTTCAAGATCGCGGGACGGCCGAGCCAGCAAGACTTCGTGAGGGTCTATGGCCCCAACGGACCCAAAATGACTTGGGAGCAACGAGCCAAAGCAGGCGTGCCAGCCTCGAAGTTCCAGGCAGCGCTGGCGTCAGCTGTGCGGCAGGCAAAGTAAAAGGGCCTGCCGCATTTCGCAGACTCAGTTCGGGTGGAGCGCGAGGATGACAGAAATTTTCACCATTGCACCGTTCCCAGGACGCGAGAAGTGCGACTTCTGTTCCGAGCGCCCTACGACCCGGATATACGCCTGCAAGAACTTCGTAATCCCCCGAACCAAGACCTCGGTATTTCAACACGAGAGCGTCGGAGGTTGGGTAGCTTGCAGCAGGTGCGCGGAATTGATTGATGCCGGGCGCTGGGCAGAGTTAACCGATCGCGCTGTTGCCAACTTCCTGAAGCAACACTGCGTCGCACGCTACGCCCATTTTGACGTCCGGGAACAGTTCCGCGAAATCCATCACCTGTTCAAACAGAACATGGTCAGGGAGAGCTAACAATGAAGATTTTCAACAATCAAGGCGAATTGACGGGCGAGATCAGCACGGGCTTTACGCAAAACGGTGACCGCATCACAAGCAACACACTGTATGACCGGGGCAATCCTGTCATGCAGAACGTCACCATCCGTCAGAGCGATGGGACTGTTCACACGGAGAACATCATCGGCCGGAAAATTCTGCCCTAGTCGAGATCGACAAGGTGGGTCCCCAGCAAGAGCACAATGGCCGTGAGGCGATCTGGAATGTGAACCTTGGTCCCGCCCGGTAGGGCACAACGCGCCGAAATTTCTGCGCTGTTCCGTAGTATCGATAAGCTCAGCAGCCTTCCCGCCACCTCGGAGGAACACTCATGCGCGTCGCTCTGTATGCCAGAGTTTCTACATGCAACGGGCAAAGCCCCGAAATGCAGCTGGCCGAGTTGCGAGAGTACGCTTCTCGGCGCGGCTGGGAGATCTTCGGTGAGTACGTGGACTCGGGTGTCTCCGGCTCGAAGGAATCACGCCCGGAACTCAATCGGCTCATGTCAGATGTTCACCTGCGGCACTTCGATGTTGTCCTGTGCTGGAAGGTCGACCGCTTCGGGCGCTCGCTGAAGCATCTGGTCAACTCCCTCGCCGATCTCGATTCGTACGGTGTGGCCTTCGTCAGCCTGCGTGACAATTTGGACCTCTCCACACCCTCGGGGCGGCTCATGTTTCAGATCATCGGCGCAATGGCTGAGTTCGAGCGATCTTTGATTCAAGAACGTGTCCGGGCCGGGCTGCGCAATGCGAAGCTCAAGGGGAAGACCTTGGGACGCCCGCGTCGGATAGTCAACGACGATGAGATGACACGGTTGCGAGGGCAAGGTGCAAGTTTTCGCGAGATAGCAAAGGCAGTTGGAGCGTCCCCCGGCACTGTTCGCACGCGACTTCTGTGCGGATGATTTAAGTCGGAATAGTTATTTAACTGGGTTTGCCAAGCCTGGTATTCGGTAGTGAACTTGGTCTGCCAGGCATGGTACTGGGTTGCTAGGTGGGTGTGTCTGTTGTGCGTCATTTGGCGGGTCCAGACACTTGACGCGCGCCCACGCGAGGACGGCTACGGGAGCGAATAATCGAAGGTCCAGGTGTGTTTACCCTGAGCGTCGATATGGATGATGAGCGAACCAGTGAGTCCGGTCAGTTCTCCAGTGCCAGAATTGGGTACAACCATCACGCTCAGCTCTCCCGCAGATGGGGCGTCGCCTTTCATCATGGTGGCGCGGTGCGAGAAGGTGAAGCTGCCCTGTCGGCCGTTAAGCTTGCCTGTCATGCGCTCAATAGCAACGTAGGCCATGGAGCCGGTGCTCGCGGTCGA
>JBEKYF010000056.1:0-26219 GCA_049511255.1 Terriglobales bacterium
AAAGGCGCGCTGATCAGCATGGTGAAAGGACTTTCGACGGAACTGGCGCGCGACCGCATCTACATCAATTCGGTGGCGCCGGGGTGGGTGGATACCGATATGGCGGCGTCCGCGCTAAGTGATCCGCCGACGCGCGAAAAGATTTTTCACGCCATCCCGCTGGGGCGCGTGGGAACGCCGGACGAGATCGCGGGGCCGATTCTGTTCCTGTGCACGCCCTATGCCGGATTTATCACGGGCGAGGTTTTTAACGTGAATGGCGGCGCGGTGCTGGTGGGATAGGGAGCCATGAAGAATCTTGAGTTTTACTTCGTCGTCGCCTTGATTCTGGCGCCGGCTATAACATTTGCACAGGGGCAAGTCGGTGGCTCGGCGGGCGACCATCCAGGCGGCGCGCCTGAGATGCTACGGTCTACGTCGGGGCTTGCCCGAATCTCCCCGGGGGTTGCACAACGCCTCCTGGTCAAGAAAGTTGAGCCGCAATACCCTGAAGATGCTCGGCGCGCCCACATTGAAGGGCAGGTCGTTCTAAGAGCCATCATCGACAAGAACGGCAACGTCGAGAGTGCCGCTCTGATCCAGGGCCATCCCCTGCTCGCCCAGGCCGCGCTTGAAGCGGTCAAGAAATGGAAATACAAGCCTTACGTGCTCAACGGTCACGCCACGGCGGTTGAAACGCAAATTGCCGTGATTTTCGTCCAATTGTCGGGGCACTAACGTCCAGGGGATGAGTGGTGTGGACGACGGACGAATGCGTCCGTCGCTACGTGTTCCTCGGACAGCTAAAATGGTTTGGGGGGCTTCTAACCCAAGAGAATCATGAAACATTTCCTAATGGTCTTGCTGCTGTGCGCGGTGGGCGGTGCCCAAACCGCTCCAACGCCCGCTCCCTCGCAACCCGCCGTCAACCTGAACGACTCCGACAATGCCCGCCAGGCGCGGGCGGTTCTGGAGAAGACGATCGAGGCACTGGGCGGGCAACCGTACCTCACGTACGAAAACCGGCGTGAGGAAGGCCGCTATTATCCGCTCTATCACGGGCGCACTGAGAGCACCGGGATTCCCTACAGATACTATGTCGAGTATCCGGACAGGGACCGTTTCGAAGTTCTCCGCTTGAAAGACATTCATATCATCCCAGGGCAAATCGACATCGGCGGCGTCAAGTCCAATGAGATCGATATTGTCCTGATTCACAACGGCGACAAAGGATACGAGGTCACGTACAAGGGAACGGCGGCGCAGGATAAGCTGGATTTGGAGAACTATCTTCGCCGCCGGCAGCATTCGCTCGAATGGGTGTTCCGCAAGTGGATACGCGATCCGAAAGTGGCTCTGTTCTACGATGGTCCGGCGGTGGTGAATGGGAAGATAACCGAAGGGGTCACGCTGCTCAACAGCCAGAACGACTCGGTGAGCGTTTTCCTGGACCAGAATTCGCACTATCCGATCAAGATCAGTTATTCGTGGCGCGATCCGAAGGACAAGCAGAAAAACGTGGAAGATGAGGTGTACGACAGTTACAAACTGGTGCAGGGAATCTGGACCGCCCACTCCATTACCCGTTATTTCAATGGAGAAACTTCGCAACAGCGGTTCATCAACGCTGCGAGCTACAACCTGAAGCTGCCGGATTCGATGTTCGAAGCAGCGGTGACGTATGATCCCACCGCACCGCTCAAGAAACGGTGAGACGGTTGGCAAAAGTGGGTCGAAGTCTCACATAAGTACCTGAAAACAGGCCCAAGTCCTTCCCTGGATACCCCCAAACATCTACAACTGCCTGAACAAGTTAGCCCGTACCATGGCTGCACTAGCCACGGAGTGTGGCTATTTTGCCACATACGAAAAGCCACCCATCACTGTAAGCTAATACACAATAAAAGACTTACGCCGTCTCCCGTTGACACATGAACAAACAATTCGTGGTGCGGTGACCTGCACCGGAGTGGGTCTCCACAGTGGCGCCCCGGTCAGCCTGCGTATTCTGCCCGCGCCTGCCGGAACGGGAATCGTCTTCCACCGCACTGACCTCGACAGCTTCGCGATCGAAGCCAGCGGACGCAACGTGGCCCGCGTCAGTTACGCCACCAGCCTTATGAAGAAGGGGGTGCTCATCTCCACCACCGAGCATCTGCTCTCGGCGTTTATCGGCGTCGGCATCGACAATGCCATCGTCGAACTGGACAATCTGGAGCTGCCCATTCTGGATGGCAGCGCCCGTCCATTTGTCGAAATGATTCAAAAGGCCGGGATTCGGCGGCAGCGCAAGGCGCGCACTTATCTCCGGATCGTGCGGGAGATCGAGTTGCGCGAGGGCGATAAATTCATTGCTGTGTATCCGGCAAACGTCTATTCGGTTTCGTATTCGATCAACTTTCCTCACCCACTCATTGGCAAGCAGAGCTTTTGCGTACGGCTGACGAATGGCAGCTATCTGAAAGAGATTGCTCCGGCGCGCACTTTTGGATTTCTACATGAAGCCGATGCCATGCGGCAGCAAGGACTGATTCGGGGCGCGTCAACCGAGAATGCTATCGTGATGAATCGCGACGAAGTGCTGAACCCGCCGTTGCGTTTTCAAGACGAGTTCGTACGCCACAAAGTTCTCGACCTGATCGGTGATCTGGCCTTGATTGGGAAACAGATACTGGGTTCGGTGGTGGCCGACCGCGCCGGCCACGCCATGCATACCGCGCTCGTGTCGCGAATTTTGCGCGACCGGTCCTATTGGGAAGAAACCGTGCTGGAAGATGAACCTGCCGCGCCCGCGCTCGCGTCGGCGGTTAGTCTTAGCCTCTAACGCCGTGTCCCGAAAGCCCGCACATCAAGACCTTCCCCCCTGCGGTTAGGTCTCAGGTCTCAGAACTTTGTTCTCCTGAGACTTTGGACCGAACACCTGAGACCTGTGCTATTTCGCGTTCTGCCAGCAGGCGCTGCAATTCGGCTACTGCTTCCGCGCGCAGGCGGTCGGCAAAAGCATTCGCGCTCTCGCGGTGCTCGGCGCCGAGCGGGGATAACCGCACATGCAAGTAGGGCTGGTCCTCATCCAGGCGGCGCAGCAACCTCTGAGTTCTGGCGATTCTTTCTTCCAATGTGATCATGGCTGGGAACTGAGACGCGGCAAGCCGCGTCTCTACAGTGTCACAGCCGTGGCAGGATGCAAGTTACAAGCTGGATGCCGGGTGCGAAAGCTGAGAGATCGGTTAGGGAAGCACAGCGCAGCCTTATAGTCGCCCGCGCATTTCGGCTTGCAAGCGGTCGGACAGCCATTTTTCAAGCTGATACTGTGAGCTCTGTGGAATCTCGACGAAGCGGATGCCGGCGTGGCCGGTTCCGTCGGCCCAGGCGACTTGACCTTTCAGTTCGAGCGAAATGTTAACACCGGGGAGCGTAAAGCGAAACTGCGCCTGGGCGTCCTTAGGCAACTTGCCGAGGATGCGGATGGCCATGCCTCCCTCACTCAGGTTGGTCGTCGTGGCGGTCACTTCCTGGTTGTGCGGAAGGCTGATTCGCACTGGCATATCCACCGGATGGCGGTAGTACCGGCGCTGTTCCCGCACCATGAAATTGAGAGCCGCGTTAAAACAGCGCGAGGCATGCAGCGGGGTTAGCGGCTTCTGCAGAACGAAGTTCGCTCCGGACTGAAAGGCCTCCTGGGTGGTCGTCTTTCCATTCACGACAGCAAAGGCTACGGCCTTGGCATTGCTTTGGGTCTTCCGGAGGACCCTCAGGAGATCAAAGCCGTTCCGCAGGTCGTCGCAGTCGATGATGACCGCATCGAACTTGCGCTTCGCCAGCAGATCGTTGCCGGCCTGGAACTCTGGGCAAACATCGAGATTGACCGAGATCTTCTCCAGTGCCGGACGCACCACGCCGAGCAAATCGGCGTCCCGGCTGACGAGAAGAGATTCCAGATTCATAGCCTTTTCGATACTAGCGGCAGCCGAGAAGTTAAGAAAGTAACGTAGGTACCGGGCGAAAGTACAAGGCAAAGAGGGTTCCTCCGTCATCCGGGAAAATTCGCGACGTTGGTCAGTTTTTGCTGGATTCTAGCGCCGTTCACCGCGAAACTAGCCTGTGCGCGAAACCGCTTATCTGTCGCTGGGATCGAACCTGGGAGATCGTGCGGCCAACCTGCGCACGGCGGTCGCACAATTGGATGTGGCGGGCCGGTTGCTGGCGGTCTCCGCATTGTATGAAACCCAACCGGTAGAGGTCCCTGACCAGCCGTGGTTTCTGAACTGCGTGGCCGCGATTGAAACCGATAAGACGCCGAGAGAACTGCTCAAGCTGGCCTTGCAGGTCGAAGCGGGGATGGGACGTCTCCGCATGCGCGAGAAAGGCGCACGCAAGATTGATATCGACGTAGTGCTGTTTGGGGATCGCGTGGTGGATGAGCCGGGCTTGAAGATTCCGCATCCGGCAATGCACCAGCGGCGGTTTGTTCTGGAACCGTTGGTCGAGATCGCTCCGGAAGTGCGCCATCCCGAACTCGGGAAAACGGCGCGAGAACTTCTGGCGGCGTTGGCTGGCGGGCAGATGGTCCGCCGACTCTGAGAGCATCCCCTGCTCATGGAGGGACGGCCGCCCTCGGCCGTCCGCCTTTCCCCTGTGCCCTCCTGGGACCTCTGTGGTAGAGATTTTTTTTGACCTTAACCACAGGCTCCTATGGAATGACGATCCGGCTGCCTGCCTCTTCTGGCCCCGCGATGACCGACTGTTTTTCGGGGAACTGCGCCAAGAGGAAATCGACGAACGCCCGCGACTTCGGCCTGCCGGACGTGCGTCCCAAGCCCATGCGCAAGAGGAAAACCAGCGCCTTCAATACGTCGGAATCCCGCAACCGCGCGTGGCCGGGCATATCGCCAACGTGTTGCTGCTCGGCCTGGCGAAATTCCCTGACCATGGTCTCAACTTCGCGAACGATGTTTTGGTGCGCCAGGTTGGCGGTCTGCGGCTCGTAGATGAGGCTGGAGTTCACCAGTGTTTGGTAGCTCTTCGCGAGCGAACTGACGGCCGCGATCAGATCACGGTCCATGAGCGGACGATCGGCGAGCGAAAGATCAGCGCGGGCGCTCTTGGCCAGTGCGAAGCTAAGTCCCAGGATCAGTTCCTCGCGTTCGTAGAGAAACTGCTCGGCAATCTCAATCTCGGGAAACCAGGCCTCACGATCAGGCGGACCCTGCCGTTCATCGTGAGCGTGCGCCGTCGCGTGCTCACGCGCCTGTTGTCGTGCCTGCAAAAGATAAGGACAGTCGCTCGGACAATCAAGCGTCACCTCACGCTGCTCGCCGCAGCACCGCGGGCAGATTCTCCCGTGCACGGCCGGGCAGAACCGTTTTTCTTTCCGTTCTTCACAGATCGCACAACTCACTCGCAATGCCTCAGCTTTGATTATTTCACCACAGAGTCACAGGGACCGAGAGAAAACCAACTTCTTTCTCATTCTCCCGGGGAGCCACAGATCAAAAATCAGAGCCGTTGCTCCTCTCTGTGCCTCTGTGGTGAAAATACTGTCTCGGCGGTTCCAAACTGCACCGTTCCTGATGCAAATTGGAAAAGCTAATCGTTGCTATAACCGATTTCTATTTGTCTGGTTTCGCCGGACGCGATAGCCTATCTAGTTATCCCCGTCAATTTCATTTTAGGGCTGCGCCCGAATAAGGAGAGGCATGTCAACTGAACTGCGGAATTTTCTAGCGATCCCCTACGACGAACTGGAAGAGATGAATCTGAAGGCGAAGAAGCAACGCCTGGACCGCGTGGCTCCTAGCAAAATTCAGGAAGAGCGGCTGAAGTACCTGACGGACGAGTCGCGCATCAAGGCCGTGACCGTGCTGTTCAGCGACCTGGAAGGCCGTCTGCACATGCTGGACTATGACAAGAAATTCCTGCTGAAGAGCTACGACAACCTGACCTTTGACGGTTCGTCGATTCGCGGCTTCACCGCGCAGCGGGAAAGCGATCTGCGTTTAGGCATTGACTGGGCTGCCTTCTACTGGGGACCGGCGGATGTGTTCGGGCCCGGCAAGGTGCTCGTCTTTGGCGAGGTCATTGATAAAGACGGCAAGCCCTACACTGCGGACATCCGCAGCATGCTGAAGCTGTTTGCCAACGGATTGCACAAAAAGCACGGCTACACCCTCAACGCCGCCAATGAGATCGAGGGCTTCCTGTTCCAGGGGCCAGACGCCGAGCGCATCTACCACGAGACGGCCCAGTTCGAGTACGTCAATACGGGCGGCTATTACCACTCGTTGCCGGGCGATCCGCTCCGCACCTTTATCGATACGACCGCGGAAGTGCAGCGATCGATGGGATTCCAGAACGAAAAGGATCACCCCGAGGTCGCGCCCTCGCAGTTCGAAATCAACTACGGCTATGCCGAAGTGGTGGCCGCCGCCGACCATATCCAGCTCTACAAGCTGATCTGCCGCCAGGTCGCGCGCAACATGGGCTTGACCGCCTGCTTCCTGCCGAAGCCGGTGGTAGGCGTCAACGGCAGCGGCATGCACACCAATGTCTCCGTCAGCCAGAACGGCAAGAACCTGTTCTGGGATCCCAAGGGCGAGGAGAAGCTCAGCAAGCTAGGATATGAGTTTCTGGACCGTGTTCTCACTCACGGCAACGACCTCTGCCTGGTGTTCAATTCCAGCGTCAACGCCTATCGCCGCCTCGATCCGCACTTCGAGGCGCCGAACCAGCTCCGAGCCTCGGCCGTGGACCGCGGCGCTATGGTCCGCATCCCGATCGGCAACGAGCGCAGCATGCGCCTCGAGGTGCGCGCCGTCGCTCCCGACGCCAATCCCTATCTGGTGATGTATTCCATTTTCAAGACTGGATTGGAAGGCGAGACGGCCAAGATCAAGAACCTTCGCGAGGCTGAACGCTACCTGCCCGACAACATCTATACGGCGATCGACAACTTCCGCAAAGCCGAATGGACAACCAAACTCCTCGGGGAAGACGTGAAAGGCCGCTACGCCGACCTGAAGCAGGCATCGGCCGACCGCTGTCCGCGCCTGTTGGGCACGATTGTCAAGCCCTCCGAAGTGCAGTTCCACCACGAGGTGTACAACCAGTTCCTGTGGAATCTGTTCTAGAGAAACTCTGACTAAGTGAGTATGGAAAAATGGACGTCTGGCGCCGCCTACGACCAGTGGATGGGGCGCTGGAGCCGCTTGCTGGCGGATGAGTTCTTGAACTGGCTGAGTTTGCCCTCGAATTTGCGCTGGCTGGACGTGTGCTGCGGAGGCGGAGTCCTTACAGAAGCCATTGTCGACCGCTTCGCGCCCGCTCGGGTTGCGGGCGTGGATGCATCTGCCCAGCAAATTGGATTTGCTCACGAGCATCACAATGGTCCTGCGGTCAGCTTCGAAATCGGGGATGCGATGGATCTTCCTTTCGATGAAGCCAGCTTCGATGCTATCGTCTGCGGTCTGGGGTTGAATTACCTTCCGGAGCCTGAACGTGCGCTGCTGGAAATGCGCCGCGTTGCGGTTCCTGGGGGCGTCATCGCAATCTACGTTTGGGACTACGCGGGGGGAGCACGGTTCCTGCGCGAGTTCTGGGATGCGGCGGCAGCCACCGACCGCGAAGCGTTGGCATACGATCAGGGCCGCCGCTTCCCGCTGTGCAATCCGGAGGCGCTACGAAAGCTCTTTGAGCGCGCTTGCGTGGAGCAAGTGAGGGTGCGTGCGCTCGACATCACCACACGGTTCACGAGTTTCCATGACTACTGGCAACCATTCCTGACGGGACAAGGTTCTGCTCCCAACTATCTTGCGACCCGCGATGAACTTACCCAAAACGCTATTCGCAAGCGGCTGCGTGATTCGCTGCCCACCGATGCCGAGGGTGTAATTGAGCTGCCCGCCCGTGCCTGGGCGGTTTGCGGGCGGCGGGGCTGAATGTACTACGCTAAGGCGGCCCGTTTAGGTTGGTTCTGATGGCTCGTGTGGGGACGGACGCATTCGTCCGTCCCGGGCGAGCGCAGTTCGGCTCTTCTTGCTCCGAAGGAACCTGCCGGTCATTACCCTTTCGGGGACTATGGCCCGCGGCTCCCACTTGCGATAATTGTAGTTTCCGATGGAACTCACACTTTTTGACGAGCGCTGGCTCCCCAAATCAGTTCTTTGCCTGCGCGATTACAGCCTGAATAAATTCCTGCACGATCTGGTTGCAGGGATCACGGTAGGACTGGTGGCGCTGCCGCTGGCGATGGCGTTTGCCATCGCGTCCGGCCTAACGCCCCAAGCCGGAATCTACTGCGCCATAGTCACCGGCTTTCTGATCTCCGCGCTCGGCGGCTCGACGACCCAGATCGGTGGCCCGACCGGAGCCTTTGTAGTCGTCATCTCCGGTATTGTCGCCCTTCACGGCGTCGATGGCTTGTTCATGTGCACGGTGATGGCCGGAGTCATTCTCGTCGTCATGGGGCTCACCGGCATGGGCGCTGCCGTGAAGTACATTCCGCGGCCCATCGTCATCGGTTTTACCAACGGCATTGCCATCCTCATCGCCAGCACGCAGGTGAAAGATTTCTTCGGTCTAAAGCTGGAAAAAGTTCCCGGCGTCTTCTGGGCGCGCATGGAAGCACTGGCACAGAATTTTCATACCTTCTCGTTCGAAGCCACCGCGCTGGCCGCCGGTACCATCGTCATCATCCTTGCTTGTCGCGCGGTTTCCAACCGCATCCCCGGCGCGATTGTGGCTCTGGTGCTGGGCACGCTGGCAGTGTGGATTTTCAAACTGCCGGTCGCAACCATCGGCTCGCGTTTCAATGGAATTCCAAGCGGAATGCCGCATTTGCACATTCCCGTGTTTCGTCCCGATTTGATTCACACACTTCTGGGTCCGGCATTAACGGTTGCCATGCTGGGCGCGATCGAGTCGCTGATGTCGGCGGTGGTGGCGGATCGGATGACCAACAGCAGCAATATAAATGACCGGCACAACCCAAATGTCGAGCTCGTGGCGCAGGGCGTCGCCAATGTGGTTTCGCCCATGTTTGGCGGCCTGCCGGCGACCGGCGCCATTGCCCGTACCGCGACCAACATTCGTGCCGGAGCAAAAACACCGGTAGCGGGCATGATTCACGCTCTGACTCTGTTGGCGATTCTGCTCTTTGCTTCGAAGTTGGTGAGTTTTGTTCCGATGGCCGTGCTGGCGGGAATCCTGATGGTGGTGAGCTACAACATGGGCGAGTGGCGCGAGATTCCGTCGCTGCTCAGCCTCACCAAAACCGACGTCAGCGTGTGGCTGGTTACGTTCGCCCTGACGGTCTTCGCCGATCTGACGGTTGCCGTGGAGGCCGGCATGATCCTGGCAGCGCTGCTGTTCATTAGCCGCGTGGCTGCCACTACCACCGTTTCGCAGGTCACCGACGACTACGTTGAAGATGGACGGGTGCACATTTTACAGGATAAGGACATCCCGTATTACGCGACCATCTTTCGCATTCACGGGCCGTTTCTGTTCGGCGCAACCGACAAGATTGACGTGGTGACGGAAAACATTCACGAGCTTCCGCCGGTCGTGATCCTGCGCCTGCGAAACATGACCGCGCTTGACGCCACCGGACTCTTCGCGCTGGAAGAAGTCGCGCGAACTCTGAAAGCAAGCGGCCGCGAGTTGATTCTTTGCGGCGCCAGGGAGCAGCCCTTGCGGCTGATCCAGCAGACGGAGTTTGAGGAGTTGGTCGGTCCTGAGAACATTTGTGACAACGTGCAGGACGCCCTGAACCGCGCCGAAGAGGCCTTCGAAAGGCTGCAACCGGTAGGGAAGGCGACCACGGCAAGGTAGGCCGCTGGTTTTGGGAAGGGCATGGCTTCAGCTATGCCGTTAGAACCTGCTACACAAGCGGCTTCAGCCGCTGAGGGCCGTTGCGGTCGCGCATCGCAACCTTCTAGCGCATAGCCACCGCATTCGTAAGATTGGCATTCAGATAGCGGCTCATGGCCAAATCAATAATTGCGCCGATCATCTCCGTGTAGGAAAGTCCGGAGGCCTTCGCAGCCATGGCAAATTCCTGCCGGCTCGCCAGCCACGGATTCGGATTCGCTTCGATCACATAGACATCGCCGTTCGGTGCCAGCCGCATATCGATGCGTCCATAGTCGCGCAACTTCAGCGCCCGGTACGCGGCCAGCGCTGTATCGGACAGCCGCTTCATCGTCTCTTCGTCCAGATTCTCCGCGATCCCCGATTTGGTCAGCTTGTAGGCTTCGGTATTTTTCTCGAACTTCACATCGTAGCTGGCGATTTTTGGCGTGCCTTCGGGCAGGCGTGACAGATCGAGCTCCACCATCGGCAAAACCTGCGCCCGTTCGTAGTTGCCCAGAATTCCAGCGTAAATTTCGCGCCCCTCGATGTATTCCTCAATCAGCGCTGGCGAATCGAATTCATCCTGAATGTACTCGATGCGCTCCATCATCTCTTTGACGTTTTTCACGACCGAGCCGGCATCGATGCCGATCGATCCATCCTCCCACGACGGTTTGACGATGAGCGGGAAAGAAATATCGTGGGCATGTTCAATTCGTCCGCGATAGGCAGTGGCAAAAAACGGAGTCTTGATGCCATGAAACGCGAATATCTTCTTGGCGATCGCTTTGTCCTGGGCAAGAATAATGGCATGCGGACCGGCGCCCGTGTAGCGCAATCCCAGCAGGTCGACATAGGCGACCACGTTCATTTCCTTGGTGTCGTCGCCGTCGAAAGACTCGGTGAGGTTGAAAAGAAGGTCGGCATCGCAACGCGAGAGCGAGTGCAGCGACTGCGGGCGCCCGTCGAGTTCAAAGTAGGAAGGCTCGTGCCCCAGCTTCTGTAGCGCTTCGAAGATTTCCTCGCGATCCGTCTTCTCTTTCTTCACCTTCTTCACTTTCTTGCGAGGCTTGCGAGCAGGCGCTTCATCTTCCTTCGCCGCCGCCGCCACCGGATCTTCATTCCACAAGTCGTACAGCAGCGCGATTTTCAGTTTTGCTCCGACCATCAAGTCTCCTCGGAAATCATCCGCTGGTGGAGCGCCGGGCGTCCCCGCCCGGCCGCCGAACTGCCGCGGACGGGCGAGACGCCCGTCCCTCCACTTCTAAGGCTGAATAAATTTCCCTTTCGTCACATAAGTCATCACCAGCGCGGTGACATAGGCCGTGACTTCCGCCAGATGTTCCGCGCTGCGCGTCTTGTCGGCGCGCAAGTCGAGTTCACCCGCGCGCTTTTCGATCGTGTCCACCAAAGTCTTGATCAACGGACGCTGCGCGCCCGTCCACTGCGCAACCTTGTCGATCACCGCTTTGCGATGCTGATGCAGAAATTCGTGTGCCGGCAGCGCCGTCTTCCGCCGCTTGGATACGGGAAAGATGTCGCGCAAATCCGTGTCCGGCGTAAGCTCAGTGACCGCAACTTCTTCCCGGCCGTTCTGGTGATAGAACTCAGCAACTGTAGTTTCCATGTCATCGACCGTGATGTCGGTCTGTCCACGCCGCCGCGCAGGGTCGCTCTTCCCCAACTTGCGCGCCAGGCGGTTCAGGTATCGCAGCTTCTCCATCGCGCCCCAGCCGCGATACCGCTTGCGCCAGTTCGAGCGCGGCGTCAGCCACACTGCAAAGGTCTCGGCAAAATCTTCATCCGGATGCTTCTGCGCATACCATCCCGGCAAATGCCGCACATAGTCACGGGAGAACGGCGCCGGCCGGTAATTGTCGTGATACGGGCGTCGAAACGGACCGAAGATCTGCTTCCACTCCGGCCTATTGTGCAGCTTGTAAGCGTAGGTAAACGCGTGTCCCGCTTCATGCCGCAGGTACATCATGATTTCGCGAGCATCCTCAAGGTCATGCGTTTCCTTTTCCAGTTGCGCCAAAGCCGCATGAGCCAAATAAAACGGAATCCCGATAATCGGCTCGCCCGACGGACATCCCCACTCGTCGGTCAAGTAACAATCCGGACGAAACTTAGTCAGCCCCTTGGCGTCCAGCTCGCGATAGAGCTGTTCGACAAACCGCTCCACCGGAGACCCAGCAAGCGTAAGCCCCAGCTCGCGAATCGGCCGGCTCAAAAGCTCCTGGTACGCGGGCGGTTCAGTTTTTGCGATGTCGATGTTATGCACAAACGCTCGCTAACAAACAGTCTGCAACCGCGCAAGCACACACGGGGAGGGACAGTGTCACTACGATTAACAGTAATCGAAAGCGGGGTGATTTAGAAGTGACTGCGGTAATGCGACGGGGCGGGAACGAAACCGTCGGTGCGAGGAGACTCGTACCGCATACCTTTGCCGCGTCAAGGTAACTGACCCTAGAAAAGCAAGAGCGGGAAATCTGGCGAATCACCATTTCGGGCGTCATTTGCTTGACGCCAAATTCATGCCAACGATGTTAGACTCCGCCTCACATGAGGCAACCGACGATGCCGAAAGGGTACGTGAGAGTTTTCCAGTACGGCTCGAACATGAAATCCTGCGAGACTGAACAGTCGTGAGGCGCCTAAACAACAAAGCGAAGAAGCCCAGATTCGCTCGATTGGATGGATGGGGCATTCGCTTCGACATTTACAGCAAGTGCAATAGATGTGGCGTCACTGACATCACCGACATAGGGAAAACTGACAGTGAGTACGTTCTGGGCGTTCTCTATGACGTTCCGGTTCGCCTCGTGGTGCCAGTAGCAGGAAGACGTTCGAGGATGGATGAGATTGAGGGCGCGAAGCCGGACGGGACTGGGAATTACAAACGTATTCCTGTGACCGTCCAAGTGAAGAACGGGCGCAAGATCATCGCAATTACCTACGCGGGTACTGATACTGGAAGAGCGAAATTCAAGTGCAAAGGTGCCGAGGAGCGGCAGGTGAGTCAAGACTACTTTCAGCATCTCGAAACAGGAGCCAAAAGGTTTAAGTTCCCAACTGATTACGTGGCATACCTCAAGGAGAAAGCAGGATCGCTTGCGTATGGTCGGGGTCCGCTGTCCCTACGAAACCCCCATCAGTAATCCGATCACAGAATCTCGAAAGAATCCACGAACTCCCTGTAGCTGTGTGCCCTCTTTGGGCTGTATAGAACCGAAAGATTATAGATGGTGTTCGACATGAGAACCACGATACCGTCAAGTCCCCAGTGGCCTTTGACTTGAACTTGATACTCGATAGCGGGATAGTTGCTAAATGTAATGAACTTCTCCGACAACAACTCTGCCTTATCAAGTGATTGCATCATTTCAAGAATCGCTGTTTCTAAGAACTCTTCGGGAGGGCCAACATATTTCATTACCCGCGTGACACCGATCTGGTAGATGAGCGTACTTAGAAGGCTGCCTCTATTGCATACGTAGACGGCCGTGCCAGGAGATGTCCCATCGTCTCTTCCCATGAGACTGTGGAATCGCCTTTCCACCACCTGGAAACAGGATTCGAAAGCCCTCTTTGTCTGATGTATAGGATCGCCAGTCCTCGGTCTTGGGTTTCTTGAAGAACATGTTCCTCCCCGTCCGAAGCGAAGCCCGGCGGCGGAATCAGCAAGGCTTCAGCGTCCAGCGATTCGAATCGCGTGTCGCTTACTGTATCAGCATCCCATTCCCATTCGGCTCTTCCGGAGGAATCACCACAGCAGCCGCGACCCGGTCTCCCGGCTCGACGTTCAGCAGCCGCACACCCTGCGCCGACCGCCCCGATTCGCGGATGAACTTCGATTCGATGCGGATGATCTTGCCGTACTGGCTGATCAGCATAACCTCTGATTTCTCAGTCACCTGCGAGATGCCAACGACTTTGCCGTTGCGTGCCGTGGTCTTGACGTTGATCACGCCCTTGCCGCCGCGATTGGTGAGGCGATACTCATCGGCGGGAGTGCGCTTGCCGTATCCGTTCTCGGTAACAGAGAGAATGAGCGAGCCCTTCTCAGGAATCAAGTCCGCGACCTCGGGCGCGACCTCGCCTTCTTTAGCCACAGCTTGAACTTCCGGCTTGAGCGTGGTGGCCATGCCGACAATGTAATCTTTCTCCGCCAGGTTCATGCCGCGCACGCCCGTGGCGTTGCGTCCCATGGAGCGCACGTCGTTCTCGTCGAAGCGAATCGCTTGCCCGTCATGCGAGGCCAGGAAAACGATTTGGTTGCCGTCGGTCAGCGAGGCCGCTACCAACTCGTCGCCCGGCTCGATATTGATGGCGATGATGCCGCGCGACATCACGTGGGAGAAGTCTTTCACTTCGGTCTTCTTCACCGTGCCGTTATGAGTGACGAAAAAGACGTACCTGCCCTCTTCTTCCAGATCGCGCACGGCGAGCATGGTGCGCACGGTTTCTCCCGGCTGCAGACCGACGAGGTTGCCCACGTGCTTCCCTTTGCCGGCAGCCGCGATGTCGGGAATCTCGTACACCTTCAGCCAGTACACGCGTCCGGTGTTGGTGAAGATCAGGATGTAGGCGTGAGTTGAGGCGATGAACAGATGCTCTACGAAATCCTCGTCGCGCGTCTTCATGCCCGTGCGCCCGGTGCCGCCGCGCCGCTGCATGCGGTAAGTCGAGATCGGAGTGCGTTTCATGTAGCCGGAATGGCTGACCGTGACCGCAACCTGTTCGTCGGCGATCAGGTCTTCCAGCATGATTTCCGCAGCCTCGTCTTCGATGACGGTACGGCGCTCGTCGCCGTAGAGCTTCTTAACTTCTTCCAGTTCCTTGATGATGACTTTGCGCAGCTTCGCCTCGGAAGCAAGAATTGATTCGTATTCCGCGATGGCCTCGCGCACCTGCTTCAACTCGTTAGAAATTTCATCGATTGAGAGCTTGGTCAGCCGGTGCAGCTGCAATTCGAGGATGGCGTCCGCCTGCTTAGCAGTAAAAGGTTTCTCGGGATCGAGCTTCGGAGCGCGTCCGGTGGTGTTGACGTCGATCTTTTTGCCGCCAAAGTACGTAACTAAATTTTCTCGAGCGTCGGCGCGGTTGGCGCTGCCGCGGATGATCGCGATCACGTTATCGAGGTGATCGAGCGCGGTCAGGTAGCCTTCCAAAATGTGCTCGCGATCGCGCGCTTTGTTGAGCAAATACGAAGTGCGCCGCCGCACTACATCGACGCGATGGTCGATGAAGTGTTTGATGGCCTGGATCAGCCCCATTTCCTTCGGCTGCCCGTTGACCACGGCCAGCAGAATCATGCTGAAACCTTCCTGCATCGAGGTGTGCTTGAAGAGCTGGTTGAGCACGATCTGCGGTTCGGCTCCGCGCTTGAGTTCGATCACGATGCGCATGCCGTCGCGATCGCTTTCGTCGCGGATGTCGGAGATGTCGTCGATCGTCTTGTCGTTGACCAGATCGGCGATGCGCTCGATCAGACGAGCCTTATTCACCTGGTAGGGAATCTCGGTGACGATGATCGCCTGCTTTTCTTTGGTGACGTTTTCAATAGCGGCGCGGGCGCGCATCATGAAACGGCCGCGGCCCGTCCTGTATGCCTCAAAGATCCCGGCGCGGCCATGAATAATGCCTGCCGTCGGAAAGTCAGGTCCCTGCACGAACTTGAGTACGTCGGCGAGTTGCGCGTTGGGATTATTCACCAGTGTGATAGTTGCATCGACAATCTCAGTCAAATTGTGCGGCGGAATCTTCGTGGCCATGCCCACGGCGATGCCATCGGAGCCATTTACCAGCAAGTTGGGAAACCGCGCGGGAAGAACCGCAGGCTGCGTTTCCGTGCCGTCGTAATTCGGGTAAAAGTCGACCGCTTCCTTGTCGAGATCCTCGAGCAACGCGGTGGAAACGCGCGTCAAACGAGCTTCGGTGTAACGATCCGCCGCTGGCGGGTCGCCATCGACCGAGCCAAAGTTGCCTTGCCCATCGACCAGCGGTGCGCGCATGGCGAAGGGCTGCGCGAGGCGAACCAAGGCATCGTAAACGGCGAGGTTGCCGTGGGGATGGTACTTGCCCATGACTTCTCCGACGATGCGGGCACACTTACGCGTAGCCCGTCCCGGAGCCAGGCCCATCTGCTGCATGGTGTAAAGAATGCGGCGATGCACCGGCTTCAGTCCGTCGCGCACATCGGGCAGCGCCCGGCCGATGATCACCGACAATGAGTAATCGAGATACGACCGCTTCATCTCGTCTTCAATGTTGACGGGCTGCATGTTGAGGGCGCCCGGACCTGTCGGAGATTGTCCGTCGGGAGAATGTCCATCGCCTCCGGAAGGAGGAGTGAGGGGAAGCTCAGGATTCTGATCGTCAGCCATGAAAGTCAGCTCTCAGTTCTCGGTTGTCAGTTCTCAGTAAAGGCTTGGTGCAGCCTGCGTGAGGACGGACGCCTCGCCCGTCCAATCGGAGCGCGGTTCCGCTCACTCTGTCTCGCCACAAATCTCGCTAAGTTCTTGCATCTACAGGCATTATCTGACAGAATTTACTACAGAATTATACCACGTTCGGGGTCGTTGGGGTCGGACGCCGTTAGCTTTTCAGGCTCCTATTTCAGGCTCTTCGCAACGTCAGCAGCGTGATTTCTGGCGGGGCGCCGAGCCGAACCGGGAAGCCGAGGGTTCCGAGGCCCCGGTTCACATAGAGCGCAGCCTTCTGCAAGCCGTTGCTCTCAGGCGCGGTGCCCGCCTGCATCGGCAGATGATAAAGCCCCGCGACGAACGGCGTGAACAACCGCGCCGGGCTGACGCTGTGATCCACGATCTCAAACTTTACCTGGCCGCCGTGAGTGTGACCGGCAAGGCTGAGTTCGATTCCGAGCGCAGCAGCGCGATGGAACGAGTTCGGATTGTGCGAGAGTAAAAAATTCGGCATGTCGCGCCGGATCAGATGCTCAATTTCCGCGAGCATCGGCCCAGTGCGCTCGCCGCTGGTCATGTGATCGCGCTGGTAATCCACGCCAATCAGATTAAAGCGCCCGCCGTTATGCTCCACCACCGAGTTCGAAGCGCGCAGCAGCCGCATTCCTCTTTCGCGAAAAAGCCGTTCCGCGTCGTCTTCTACTCCTGCATAAATTTCGTGATTGCCATTGCATCCCCAGACTCCGAGCGGCGCGCGCAGCCGGCTCAACTCGCTAATGCAAGCGTCCAGCGGATCGCCTTCGCTGCTGACGAAGTCTCCCGTGACGAAAGAAATGTCGGGTTGCAGCCCGTTCGCCATGTCGACGGCGCGCGCGATTTCGTGCGGCGGCATGTAGTCGCCAATGTGTATGTCGCTGAGCTGTGCGATGCGCAGCCCGTCGAGCTCTGGCGGAAGATTGGCGACGGGCACATCGACGCGCTCGATAGTGTAACGCAAACGGCCGGCGGCAAATCCATAGGTAGCCGCGAGGAATGGAAATCCTCCAGCAAGAGCCGCGGCGTATTGAAAGAACGTCCGGCGCGAGGGACTGAACTCACCGGCGACCGCTCCGGGGCGAAGCCGGGCCGCAGCATTGGTGGCCCACTCGATCGCTCCCACCGATTCAACCGCTAGGAATCCGAAGACGGAAGCGACCAACCACAGGCGGGCAAATGTGACGAGTGTTTTGCCCAGATTCAAACTGCCAAAGTTCAAGCCGAAGCTGAGACGCGAAATCCCGTGCCCAAGCAGCGGATCGAGAACCGTCGCGAGAAGCGCAGCGGCGAGCGCGATCAGTCCGGCATGAAGCCCAAAACGCAACTGCGCATTCGAGAACGAACCAATCCATGTCCACGCCCGCATGAACCAGAATCGCTGCACGGCGTAGACAACTAAAAGAAACAGCGCGAAGAGAAGAACGCGGCTAATAATCAGGGCAATACTCCGTTGAGGAACGCTTTGATATTGGATGCATGGCGCACCGAAGAAGGCTCGCGCCAAAGAGCCGCCAACGCAATCGGCTTCCGGAACAAATGCTACGGTAAGCCAATGAATCTGCTTTTCCCAGCAGACCCTGAATCCTTTTGCCAAGACTCCCGCTCTTCCCTAATGTAGGAGGAAATTTGAGCTCCACCATAACCGTCTCTCATCTGCGAGATCATGCATCCACACCGGCGCTGCTCGTGGACGTGCGCTCCGGCACCGAATTTGCTTCGGGCCACATCCCGGGTGCTGTCAACATCCCCATGGACCAGATCGAAGCGCGCTTTGACGATCTCGGTCTCAATCTCGATCTTTCCATCGTCCTCATCTGTCAGTCCGGCAAGCGTGCACGCATGACCGCCGGCCTGCTTGAGCCCTGCCAGCGGCAGATTTCGGTTCTCGAGGGCGGTACGAGAGCATGGATCGAAGCCGGCCTCCCGGTCGTGGCCAGCGTGAAGACGCGGTGGTCCCTCGAACGTCAGGTCCGTCTGGGCGCGGGTTTGCTGGTGCTGGCCAGCGCCATCCTGGCGCTGACGGTTAATCCGCGCTGGGTCTTTCTCTGCGGATTTGTCGGTTTGGGCCTCACCTTCGCCGGACTCACCGACATCTGCGCGATGGGGATCATCCTGGAAAAAATGCCGTGGAATAAATGTCGCAAGCTGAGTCAATACAAGATCGCCGCTCCGAGTGCGGAACAACCCGGGACTTGTCCGTGATCGTCTGCCATGCGGTGGAGACTGAGCAGTGTCACAATGGATCCGTGGACTTCGACACATTAGCCAGACAGCACAAGGACGCAGTCTATCGACAGATGATCCGCGTGTGCGGCAACCGGGAAGATGCCGAGGACGTGTTGATTGAGGCCCTGCTCAAGGCATACCGTCATCTCGATCAATTGCGCGAATCGGCAGCTTTTCGTGCCTGGCTCGTGCAGATCGCGAAACGTGTTTGTTGGCAATTGAAGGAGCGCGAATCGTTGCTCCCGCTCTTGCAACTTTCGATGTTAGAGGACGAAGGCCGCGAGGTTCCCGGAACCGAGTCTCCTCCAGATGTGCAACTGGCACGGCAACAGATGAAGCAACTGCTGAACGAAGCCATCGATGCGTTGCCCGCGCTCTACCGCCCGGCCTACGAGTTACGCGATGTCGAAGATCTGCCGGGCGACGAAGTCGCGCGGAGGCTGGGAATCTCGCGAGCCGCCATGAAATCGCGGTTGCACCGGGCCCGCAATCTGGTGAGGGTTCACCTCGACGCCGCGCTTGCTCGTCAAGTTGCGAAATAGCTGTTCGTTGAATCCGTCTGCTGTTGGCCGATGATGATGGTTGAAGGTTTGGAGGGTCTTATGGAAATCACAGTAGAACATCTCGGAGCATTGCAGTTTGAAATCAAGGCGCGTCAACACGCCGTCGTGAGCGACCAGCCGCCGGAGAACGGTGGCCACGACGAAGGCATGACACCGCCGGAACTCCTGCTCGCATCGTTGGGCTCGTGTGTCGGCTTTTATGCGGCGCAATATCTGCGCAAACACAAGCTGGCAATGGAAGGCACGCGCGTCCGGGTAACTGCCGACAAGCTGAGGGATCCCGCGCGCATCGATAACTTTCGAATCGAAATCGAAACCCCTGCGATATTAACTGAGCAACATCGGGACGGGGTCAAGAACGCAGCGCATCATTGCCTGATTCACAACACGCTTTTACATCCGCCTAAAATCGAGGTCGAAGTCGCGCATCCCGTGCCGACAGCGCTTTGAGTGGCGGACTAAACCGCCGGGGCCCACGTCTCGCGGTTTTCGAAACGTGGGACGCCACGGGCGTTTCCACTTCTGCCAGCTTGGCTTCTGCTCTCTTTCATCACAAATACCCGGGAACCGTCGGTATGTCCCGGCACAGCCGGGCAACGCTATTGGCAAGGTAGTTGGCCTCGACGTTGCACTCCCGGGGAATGTGAATAATCGCGAACTCCAGGCTCCGAGCCAGTTTGCGACAAATCCAGTTCAAAGAATACAGCCTCGAACTCCGGCAAGCATATTCGCCGCACATTTGACGCACCACCACGTCGGAATCCGAGTAAACACGAAGCGAAAGCGCTCTCCTAGTCAGGGCACATTGCAGAGCTTCCAGCAGCGCTACGTACTCGGCCACGTTGTTGTCCTGCCAGCCGATCCACTTGGCAATGCGGATGCAGCCTCCCGCAGAATCTTCGACGATGACCCCGATACCGGACGGACCAGGACTCCCATGGGAGCTGCCGTCCACGTAAGCTACCAGGTGGCAACGTGTCATTTTCTCGACTCCTAACAACACGATGCGTGAAAATGGTTTACCACGTCAAGAGAATTCCATGGTTCTTTGTGTTCATCTCGTGAAAAGATTTCCACAGGGCGGCAATATCGACGTTGAGGCAAATTCCTTCCCGTGTCCGCAAAAGCCTTGACTGACCGGCCATCTGGATGGTTGACCGATCCGTTGCCGACCCGCTGGTTGCACAAAAAACGGGCGTTGACAACTTCGCTAAAAGGGCTAGGATTAGTCCATCGATGGCCGAAAGGATTGGCTTCATAATCGTTGCCAACCGAAGTAGGCTGGGTGATTCGTAGAGCGGGGCGACTCGCTCGGCGGCCAGACCCGAAAAATCCGACGGCTCTGCGAAGGAGACGCTTGGGGTTTGGTTCTGCGAAAGCAGAAATCGCATCAGGAACCGCGACGGTACACGTATCCACGACGCACACTCCCTCGCAGGAGTTAGCGGCTAGAGCGTAACCAATGTCGCGGTTCTTTTCATTTCCCCCCAAGTTTCGTGCCAGCCGATCCGTTCTTTCAGCGTCATCTCATATTCCATTGGCTCGTCCAGCAAAGGCAGCCTAGGGACATGTTGAAGATAAGCGCCAAACCTCAGTGGTTCTGTCCCATCAAAGCAACCTCGTTGAGCCTATCCTCTGGATGGGCTTGAGATTTTCGTCCACCAGGCCGCTTCCGGAATTTTGTCTGTAGCTTGTCGAGGTATACGTAGTAGACCGGGGTGATGTAGAGCGTTATGACCTGCGAAAAGAGCAGACCGCCCACTACCGCCAAGCCCAGTCCTCGCCGCGAGTCTGCGCCCGCGCCAAAGCCAATCGCGATGGGCAGAGTTCCCATCAAGGCCGCCATGGTGGTCATCATGATCGGCCGGAACCGGACGAGCGCGCCCTGATAGATCGATTCTTCCGGGCTCTTTCCTTCTGCCCGCTCTGCTTCCAGGGCGAAGTCAATCATCATGATGGCATTCTTCTTGACGATGCCGATCAGCATGATGATCCCCACGAACGAGTAAAGATTCAGCTCCTGGTGGAAGAGGTTGAGAGTCAGGAGCGCGCCGACGCCGGCTGAAGGCAAACCGGAGAGAATTGTCAGGGGATGAATGAAGCTCTCATACAGAATTCCAAGAATGATGTAGATCACCAGAATCGCCGCCAGCAGCAACAAGCCCATGCCGGTGAATGAGTTTTGGAAAGCTTGAGCAGTCCCCTGGAACGTGCCTAGGATGTCCCCCGGGAGCACTCGATTTGCCTCGCGCTCGACTAGTTTTGTCGCGTCGCCCAGCGCGGTTCCGGGCTTAAGGTTGAAGCTGATGGTTGCGGCCGGCAACTGGCCCAGGTGATTCACCGTCAGGGGACCCACGGAAGGTACCAGCTTCGCGACCGTGTCGAGTGGAATCATTTTCCCTCCGCTGGAGCGGACGTATAGAAGGGAAAGCTTGTCAGGGTTGTTCTGGAATTCCGGCAACAATTCTACGATGACGTAGTACTCATTGTTGGGCGAGTATATGGTGCTGATCTGGCGGGTACCGTACGCCGAATAGAGAGCATCGGAAACCTGAGCCGGCGTCAATCCAAGTGCGTAAGCTTTGTCGTGGTCGACTTCCACGGTGAGCTGCGGGTTGCTCACCTGCACGTCGCTGGTAACGTCCTGCAATTGCGGAAGTGCGCGGAGAGCACTCTCCAGCTTGGGCGCATCCTGGTAAAGCTCCGTCGTGTCGGGCGATTGCAGCGTGTACTGATATTGCGACTTGGTCAGAGATCCGCCGATGCGGATGGTTGGCGGAATTTGCATGAACACATTCAGTCCCGGAATCTGCGATACCTTCGGACGAAGTTCCTGAATCACCTCCATCGCGCTCATGTTGTGGACACGATCTTTCTTATCCTTCAGCCGAAAGAAGATGCGGCCCTGATTGATGGGACTGCCGATTGCGGAAAACGTGTTCATGACACTGGGATCGGTGCGCACAACATCGGCCACCTTCTGCTGCAACTGCATCATGTCCTGAAACGCAATTCCCTGCTGCGCTTCGGTGAACGCGAAGACCAGGCCTTGATCTTCGTCCGGAATGAATCCGGTCTTCGAGATCGTGTACAGATAAAATGTCAGCCCGATCACCACGAAAGAGACCATCAGCGTTGCGAATTTGTGCCGCAGGACTGCCTTTAGGCTGCGGTCGTAACCACGCAACCAGGCATCGAAAACCCGTTCGCTGAAATTGAAGAGCCGTCCGTGGCCTGACCGCTCCTGGTGACGGAGAAACCGGCTGCAGAGCATCGGAGTCAGGGTCAGCGATACGAATCCCGAAACCAGGATCGCGACGCCAATGGTCACCGCGAATTCATGCAGCAAACGTCCGATGATTCCACCCATGAACAGCAGCGGAATAAAGACGGCGGCCAGCGACAGCGTCATCGAGAGAATGGTGAAGCCAATCTCGCTGGCGCCATCCATCGCAGCTTGCAGCGGTTGCTTGCCCATCTCCATGTGGCGGACGATGTTCTCCAACATGACGATGGCGTCGTCCACCACGAATCCGACCGACAACGTCAGGGCCATCAAGGAAAGATTGTCGAGGCTATAGCCCAGCAGGTACATCACCGAAAAAGTCCCGATGATGGACATGGGCAAAGCGAGAGACGGGATGATGGTGGCGGAAACGTTTCGCAGGAAAACGAAGATCACCATGATGACCAGAGCAATGGTCAGCAGCAGGGTGAACTTCACATCGTTGACCGACGCACGAATGGAGACAGAGCGGTCATAAAGCGTGTCAATTCGCACCGCGGCAGGCGTATGCTCTTCCAGTCTCGGCAGCAGCTTCTTGATGCTGTCCACGACCAAAACGGTATTGGTCCCTGGCTGCTTTTGAACCGCCAGCACGATGGCCCGAACTCCGTTGAACCAGCCCGCGGTCTTGTCATTCAGCACGCTGTCAGTCACGCGGCCGAGTTCGTTCAGGCGAACCGGGGAACCATTCCGGTAGGCCACTACCATGGGCCCGAACTGCAGAGCGTTCATCCGCTGCCCGTTGGATAGAATCGTGAACGTTTGGTTCTGTCCATAAAGCGTGCCCGTGGGAAGGTTGGTATTTCCCGATTGCAGCGCTGCCGTGACTTCGTCGATCCCGATCTGGCGTGAAGCCAGAGCACTCGGATCGAGCTGCGCCCGCATGGCGTACTTCTGTGCTCCATACACTTGCACCTGCGCCACGCCGGACACCATGGAGATGTTCTGGGCAATGGTCGTCTCCGCGGCCTCGTCGACATCGGACAGCTTCATGGTCGGCGAACTCAGCGACAAATAGAGGATGGGCGAATCGGCGGGATTCACTTTCTGGAAAGTCGGCGGCGTCGGCATCTCCGGGGGCAATTGCCCCCCAGCCGCTGTGATGGCTGCCTGGACGTCTAATGCAGCGCCATCGAGGTTCCGGCTGAGGTTGAACTGAATAGTGATCCCAGTTTGCCCAAGAGAATTCGCGGACGTCATCGAGTCAATGCCGGCGATCGTCGAGAATTGCTTTTCCAGCGGAGTGGCAACCGAAGAAGCCATCGTGTCCGGACTCGCGCCCGGAAGCGAGGCGCTCACCAAAATTGTGGGAAAGTCCACATTCGGCAGGTCGCTGACGGGCAGCAATTGATAGGCGAAAATACCAAAGATGAGAATAGCGGCCATGATCAACGTGGTCATAATGGGCCGCTTGATGAAGAGATCGGAGAGACTCACAGTCCGCCTCCGGCAGGACCGCTGGCAGCAGCCGTACCCGTCTGAGTTCCGGGCAAGGGCAAAGTGCCTTGCACCGTCACTTTGGCGTCCGGGGCCACGCGCAACTGGCCGTTCACAATCACCTGCTCACCTGTCTTCAGTCCGTCCGAAATCAGCGTCAGATTCTGATACACCCCCGCCGTCTTCACGGGGCGCGATTCAGCCGTGCTGTCCGTTCTGACGACATATACGTATTCGCCTTGCTGTCCGGTTTGAATCGCTTTTGTCGGGACGACGACAGCATCCTTCTGTGTCGAAAGCACCAACGCAACATCGACAAACTCTCCCGGCCACAACCGTCGGTCCTTGTTCTGAAACGTGCCTTTCAGCTTGAACATGCCGGTCGTGGTGTCGACTCCGTTGTCAATGAACGTCAACCGACCCTCTGCCGGACTGTCCGATTGTCCCTTGGGATAAGCCAGGACTTTGAGCTGTCCCGAAGAAAAGTGATGCCGGAGCCGATCTAAGTTCGCTTCCGGCACAGAAAAGGTGACGTAGATCGGAGTGACTTGGTTCAACTGCAACAGATACGGCGTATCATTCGCCTTCACCAGATTGCCCAGATTGATCATCAATGTTCCCGTGCGTGCGTCGATGGGAGCGACGATGTCGGTGTATTGCAGTTGCACGCGGGCGGCATCGACGGCGGCCTTGTCTGCCTCCACTGCGGACGCATCGGCCTTTGCCTGGGCACGCAACTGCTCGGCCTGTTCATGGGAGACAATACCTTCTTTTTCCAGGCCGGAGTAGCGCTCTGCCTGAATCCGCGAATTCTCCGCCTGCGCTTGATCGTGCTTCATCTGGCCAATGGCTTTTGCAAGGTCCGCCTGGAAAGGCCGTTTGTCCAGCTGAAACAGCAGTTGGCCCTGGCGCACATCCTCTCCTTCTTTGAAGAAGATTTTCTGGATTTGACCGTTGACTTGGGATCTGATCTGCACCGTCTGGTACGCTTCCACGTTGCCAATGGCCTGGATCTGAACCGGAATGTCTCTCTGCTCGACACTGGCCACGACCACCGGTGCAGGTGGACGCCCCCCTGAACCGCCTGCCACCTGAACTTGGCCTTTGCTTCCGCACCCGGATAGGAAGAGAACTGCAGTCAACGGGAAGAACAAAATCGACGACCGCAGTCGCTCGACGGCGTGTTTCATAAGGGCAGGCCTCCGCAAGCGTGAGACGCACATCATTGTATATTGACGGGCTGGATCGGTTTTGGTCGGTTGCACTATGAGTCCCGTCGCTGGGTTCTGTTAATGCCACAGGCCGTGGCGTGCGGACCATTGGCGCGTCTGATTGGGGCAAACACCACATAGCCCCGAAAGAATGGGTAGCCCTATTTCACTCGTCCCACAATCATGCTGCTGGGCCCGGGCAGGCTGATCCGGCATACCTCGGTGAAACCCGCAGCCTTCATCCAATTGGTGTATTCGACCTCGCTGTAACTGGCGCCGGCGTCGGTATTGACGAGCATGTTCAGCGAGAACAGTGCCGCGTGTAGCGGCCCGGTTTTATCGGGATTGAGGATGAAGTCCTGTACGACGAGGCGGCCGTTCGGCGCGAGTGCCTGTCGAGCACGACGGAAGATGTCCCGGTTCTGCTCCTCGGAAAACATGTGGCAGATCGCATTCAGCATGATGATGTCGTAGCCGGAGCCAAAATCGTCTTGGAGCATGTCTCCAGGGCGAAGGCTGACTTGCGCTGAGACGCCGGCCTGGCTGACATATTCGGCGGTGAGCGGCACGACCTCTGGGATGTCGAGGATCTCGCACTGCACATCGGGACTCGCTTTTGCAAACGCGATGGAGTATGCGCCGGAGCCGCCGCCGAGATCAAGTATGCGGCAAACCCCGGTTGTGCCCAGGGCCTTCACCACCTGCGGGGCGCGATCCTTGGCGATACGTTGCATGCCGGCAATAAAGTTATGCGTCCATTCGGGGGTATCGTCTCGACCGCGGGGGACGCGGGTGCCGCTGCGCACCGCGTCGGTCAGTGTGCTCCAGCGATGCCAGATGTTGGCGATGTGCAACAGACCATTGCGCTGGTTGTCTTTGGAGTCCTGAACGAAGAAGCGTGCCGACTCGGGCGTGTTCTTGTAATCTTCGCCGCTCTTCGAGAGCAGTCCGAGGGCGACGAGCGCGTTGATCAGCATGCCTGCGGCGCGGGCATTCGCGTGGATCCTCTTCCCGATTTGTTCGGCACTGGCGCCATCCCCGACGGCGGTAAAGATGTCGAGTTCAAGCGCCGTAAGAAGGCAACGACTCGGCATGTAGCCGCGGATCATCTGATCGAGGCGATCGGGCAGCACCCCTGCTTTCTCGCGGGCAGCCATCGCCTGACGGAACTTTTCCCGATGCTCGACCGACATGGCCTTCA